>JBQTJB010000154.1:0-2359 GCA_052387555.1 Blastocatellia bacterium
TGCGCCACGCCAAAGAAGAAGTCCAAATGCCAAAACGACCGAAAGCGTGCCGACCAAACCAAGCTCCTCGCCGACCACCGAAAATATAAAATCCGAATACGGGTACGGCAGATAGAAAAGCTTCTGCTGGCCTTTTGCAAAGCCTTCGCCGAAAACACCACCCGATCCGATAGCATAAAGCGATTGAACCACTTGATAACCGGCATCGTCTGAATGCTTGAACGGATCAAGAAACGCCATCAACCGCTCAACCCGCCATGGAGCGAAAATTATCGCCGCCATTCCCAACAAAACCATTCCGGCCGCGACTGTCGCAATGTGTAAAATTCTTGCCCCGGCAGCAAAATAGACGGCTGAGAAAATAGCGCAAAGGACGATCGCCGTTCCAAGATCGGGTTCGAGAAATATCAGCCCGCCAAGCAGCGCCAAAACTCCGATAGCAGGAATGACCGTCGATTTGAGTTCGCCAACTCTGTACTCGTTCTGCGTCAGAAAATACGCGAGGAAGACCGGCAAAGCGACTTTTGCCATCTCCGACGGTTGGAATGATAAGCCCCCAAAACGTATCCATCGGCTGGCTCCATTGATCTCCGGAAAGGCAAACACCGCGATAAGGCATACAACCGTAGCAGATAGAATGCCGTAAACTACGACAGGACTCTGATAGCGGCGATAGTCGATGCGGCTGGCAACGTACATTACGGCCAAACCAACGAGCGTAAACGCAAACTGTTTGTAGAAATAAGCAAACTGTGTCGCTCCTTGCGTTTCCCGCTGCGAATACATCGCCGACGCGCTGTACACCATCAGCGTCCCAAAAATTGCCAATCCCGCGGCGATGGTGAATAAGAACCAGTCAGTTCGCATTTTCGCTATCATCATATTCAAGTTCCTAAGCTTGTGATCGGCTGTTAGCCTTCGAACGTATATCTCTCACTGCTGATTTGAAAATCCCGCCGCGTTCCTCGAAACTTTTGAACATGTCAAAGCTTGCGCAAGCAGGTGCCAACAAAACCGAATCACCGGCAACTGCATTCGCAAAAGCCTTTTCGACCGCATCCTTCATCGTCGCTGCCCTTACGATCTCCGCCGTTCCACCCAATTGCGATTCGATATTGTCCGCATCTTCACCGATCAAAATCATCGTCCGCACCGACGATCTGATTATGTCGATAAGCGGCGCGTAAGGTGCATTTTTTCCGCGTCCGCCAAGTATCAATATCGTTTTCCCATCGCCGTCGCTCAAGGCTTCGAGAGCCTTTGAAGCTGCATCGACCGAGGTTGCCTTAGAATCGTTGTAAAATTTTACGCCGTCGATCTCCGCGACAAATTCGATGCGGTGTTCGACGCCCTTGAAATTCGCGACCGTTCCGCGCATCGATTCCGGCGACGCTCCGCAAGCCAATCCGGCAGCAAAACCGGCGAGCACATTCTCGACATTGTGCGTCCCGCGAAGATAAATCTCATCCCGCGTCGTCAAAACCTTTTCTTTCTCATTTGACCTGCAAACAAGCTCTCTTCCACGAAGGAATAAACCTTCGCTCAATTCCTTTTTCACGCTGAACATCGATACATTTGCCAGCAGCCCGTTCGCCCAATTTGCCGTAATTTCGTCATCCGCGTTCAGTATCGCGACATCGTCGGCGGTCTGATTCATAAAAATCCGATGCTTTGCGGCGGCGTAATCAGTGAACGAATCGTATCGGTCGAGATGGTTCGGCGTTACGTTCAGGCAAAGAGCGACGGTCGGATGAAAATCTTTGATCGTCTCGAGTTGAAAACTTGAAAGCTCGACGACCGTCCATGTTTCGTCGTCCGAAGATTCGGCCAGACTCAAAAGCGGCGTGCCGATGTTGCCGCCGACCTGCGTCTTGATTCCAGCATTTTTCAATAACTCGCCGATAAGTGTCGTCGTCGTGGTTTTACCGTTCGAACCGGTGATGCCGACGATGCGGCCTTTCGTAAAACGGTACGCCAATTCGACCTCGCCGATAACCTCGCCGTCCTTTCGGTCGACGTAGCGTGCCGGTATAGTGTTCGTCGGCACGCCCGGCGAAATTACTACCAGATCGATCTGATCAAGCAGCCACGACGGAATTTCGCCGCCGATCAATCCTACGTTGTGAGTTTCTTTCAAAGACCGCGCTTCTTCGGACCATGTTTCGACCTCTCGTTTATCGTGCAGGGCGACCACCGCTCCGCGTTCCGCCAGAAACTTTGCGGAGGCAATGCCGGATTTTCCGGCTCCGAGTACAAGCGATTTTCTTGCTTTTATTTCCATTGAAAATGCCTGGCGTAATGATCCTGTCACTCCGTCAGAGTTAGCGGACTAGTCAATTTCGTCCGCAGGCTTCGTTAC
>JBQTJB010000155.1:0-4295 GCA_052387555.1 Blastocatellia bacterium
CTTTGAAAAATGCAGGAATTGTATAGAATCTATCCCGGTTTAGGAAATTAACTAGTAGAAATATGGAAGAGGTAAAAAAGAAACTACAAGGCGAACTCGACGCACTCGAGGACGAACTGCATTTTAAGCTGCCCAAAGAGATCCAAAAGGCACGCGAATTCGGCGACCTTCGCGAGAATGCCGAATACAAAGCGGCAATGGAGCGCCAGTCGATAGTGCAGGCACGGATCATGCAAGTGCGCCAGAGGTTGGGCGAGGTCGAATCGGTTGATATTTCTAATCTTCCGACCGACCGCATTGCTTACGGCTCACGCGTGGTTTTATACGATCTCGAGAAAGAAGAGAAGGTCACGTACAAGCTTGTAACATCCGAAGAAAGCGACCCGGAGAATGGAATGATTTCGACGGTTTCACCCATTGGCCAGGCGTTGATGGGCAAGGAAGAAGGCGACGAGGTGAAGGTAAAAACACCGACCGGCTGGCGCTCGTTCGAGATCAGCCGGTTAACGACAATACACGATAAAGAGTGAGCGAACGGACAATGGAAAACTGACAACGGAAAATTTAAGCAAGAAAGCCAACATTGTCCGCTGTTGATCATCCGTTGTCCCTAGAAACGATGCTGGGAGAAGCCATTGGACGCGGTGCTATGCGAATCATCAATGCGATGGTGCGCGGGCTGGCGTCTGCCGGCGTCCATCCAAATTTGCTGACGGCCATTGGTGTCTGTATCAATATTGGCTGCTGCGTGCTTTTTGGCATGGGCGAATTCTTCTGGGCAGGAATCGTGCTGATAATCGCGAATATTTTTGACATGCTCGACGGCAATGTCGCGCGATTGACCGGAAATGTCACGAAGTTCGGGAGTTTTCTCGATTCGTCGCTCGACCGACTGTCGGACATGGTCGCTTTTCTCGGAATCATGATTTTTTATGCAGGTAACACCGCGCAGCATTCGCTTTTGAATGTAACGCTGGCCGGGGCGGCGATGATTGCCTCCGTAATGGTCAGCTATACGACGGCGAGATCGGAGAGTTTGGGCGTTAAGGCAAACGTCGGGTTTCTTCAACGGCCAGAACGGATCGTGTTGTTAATAATCGGCGCTCTTTCTACCTGGGATTGGAACTCCGACTTTTTTCTTTTCAACCGAATGCCGCAGGTTCTCTGGGTACTCGCGGTCGGTTCGATTTGGACGCTGGTGCATCGCATGTACTTTATTTGGAAAGAGTTTCGAAAAATGGAAGGTGCAACGGCGGACCAATGATTGAATGGCTTACGGAATTTTGGGCCTCGCTTACATGGGGGCGCATATTGATCGGAACCGGACTGTTTGTCGGGTCTTTTTTTCTCAGTATCCTTGTCGTCGCGATCGTCATCGTGAAGATTCCGGCCAACTATTTCAGCTCGCATTACCAACAGGATTTTTTGCCGAACTCGTCGTGGTTTACTCGCTGGGGCGTAACTATATTCAAAAATCTGGTCGGAGCCGTGCTCGTTTTGGCCGGTATCGTAATGTTGATCGGTCCCGGGCAAGGGATACTAACAATCTTGATAGGCCTTATAATGCTGGACATTCCCGGCAAGCGGCCGCTGGAAGCAAGGATCATTAAACGTCCTGCGGTACTTGCGGCGGTAAACAGTCTGCGACATCGGTACAATAAACCGCCGCTTATACTTGATTAGAAATGGGACTCTTTAACTTTCTAAAGCGGAAAAACCACGGCGATCCTTTGGCCGAGCGCCGCCGTTTTCTGCTTGAACACGGCCGAATCACCGATGGCCGCATCATCGACAACGAAATCAATTCTCGCGGCGACGAGATCGTGTTCTATCTATATACTCTCAACGGAGTCGATTTCGAATCGTCGGAAATTCTGTCCGACGAGCAGAGGCGAGACCCGCTAAAGTACGCTCCGGGTTCAAAGGTCTGCGTCCGTTACGATCCAAAAAATCAGGGCAATTCGATGCTCGGGTAAAGGATCGCGGACTTCAGTCCGCATTTGCCTCTGGTTATATGAAAGGCTGCGGACTAAAGTCCGCGTTCCGCATATATGTTTAAGAAGATACTGATAGCAAACCGTGGTGAAATTGCCTGCCGCGTTATACGAGCCTGCCGGGAAATGAATATCGGCACGGTAGCCGTCTATTCCGAGGCGGACAAGGCTGCTCTCCATGTTCGTATGGCTGACGAGGCATATCACGTCGGCAATCCGCCATCGAGCGAAAGCTATCTTCGGTGGGAAACTATTCTCGATGTGGCGAAGTCTGCGGGTGCCGAGGCGATCCATCCCGGCTATGGCTTTCTCTCTGAGAATTCGGATTTCGTCAGAAACGCGACGAGAGCAGGCATGGTATTTATCGGCCCTTCGCCGGAAGCGATGGAAGCGATGGGCGGAAAGATATCGGCACGAAAGATCGCTATCGAGGCTGGCGTGCCGGTAGTGCCCGGGACGACAGAACCGCTCAAGTCATTCAAAGATGCCGCTGAAACCGCCGCGAAATTTGGCTATCCCGTAATGCTCAAAGCATCGGCCGGCGGCGGCGGAAAGGGAATGCGGCTCGTCACCGGCGAAACCGAGCTCAAATCGGCGTTGGAAAACTCGCAGGCCGAAGCTCTCGCCAGTTTTGGCGATGACGCGGTCTATATTGAAAAAGCGGTTGTTCGTCCGCGACATATCGAAATACAAATCTTCTCCGACAAACACGGGAATCATGTTCATCTTGGCGAACGCGAGTGTTCGATACAGCGCCGTCATCAGAAGGTAATTGAAGAAGCTCCGTCGCCGCTGAACTCTGCCGAGCTGCGTGCTGAGATGGGAGCATGCGCCGTCAAGGTTGCAAAGGCCGTCGATTACGTAGGGGCCGGCACGGTTGAGTTTCTTGTTTCCGATCTCGACAAGTCTTTCTATTTTCTCGAAATGAATACGCGGCTTCAGGTTGAGCATCCTGTGACGGAACTCGTTACCGGAATCGACCTTGTTCGCGAGCAGATTCGAGTGGCTTGGGGCGAGAAGCTGTCGTTCACGCAAGATGACGTAAAGCTTACCGGACACGCAATCGAATGCCGGGTTTATGCCGAAGACCCGGAAAACAATTTTCTTCCTTCACCTGGAACGATCACGCGCCTGCGTCTGCCTCATGGGCCCGGCGTCCGCGATGACGGCGGCGTTTATGAAGGCGCCGAGGTGTCGATCTATTACGACCCCATGATCTCTAAGCTTGCTGTGTTCGGCAGCGACCGCAATCAGGCAATTGAACGAATGCGGCGCGCGCTAATGGAATACGAAGTCGGCGGCATCAAAACAACATTGCCTTTCTTCCGCGAGGTGATGAATGATGAAGTTTTTATAGCCGGAAACCTTGATACGGGATTCATTTCCGCTTTTAATGAACGCAACTCTTCACAACCGGTCGCGGACGAGACAATGGATATGGCAATCGTTGCCGCCGCCCTCACTATTTCGAAAACCAAATCAAACTCAGCTTCTTCCGAACAGCATCCCAACACGCCAAGTCGCTGGGTAGCCGCCGGACGAGCCTCTCAAATGTCCAATAACTAAAAAAATGAGCAATTCTTTCGAATTGCTCACTATAAGTTATCTTTCGAGTTTTCTTTCTTATCCCAGTCAAAAGGCCTGGATGAAATCTAAACCAACCAGATCGTCGTCCAAGGTAAACGCTCGCGTGTTCTCGATAAACGACATTTTCTTGTGACTGATGGTCAACACATAAAACTCTGCGGTCGGTATTTCGAGGAACCTGTAGTATCCGAACGGATTCGTCCTCGTATGGTAAGTTTGCCCGGTCGCAATGTTCACAAGCTGGAACCTTGCGCCTGAAACGCCTACGCCGTTTGCATCCATGACTCGTCCGGAAATATTAGCCGGAGCGGCGCTCGGAATAAGCTGGCCGTTCCTAAAGATACAGGTAACATTCTCGCCTTCCTCGAGCCGTATTTCAGCCGCACGATTGGGGAAATCGATCTCTGTATTCAAAAGGTTTGGTAGTCCGCTGCCAGCCGTTTCCGTGCAGATGATGTCTTGCAGATCCCATCCTGGCACTACTGACTCGACTACGGCGATGTTTCTGGACGGGACAAGCGTGCTGAACTGGTATACCGCCGACCTGACCAATCTGTCCGGTCCGACGGCGTTGTTGTCCACCAGCGAGAAATTGTTCGCTCCAAGATTGGTCGATGTAAACGGGAACGACTGTGTCGAGGCGGTGCCTCAGCCAATAGTCGTAACTTCCTTGATGATCGACACGCTGCCCGGCGTAAGTTAACAAAAAGTCAC
>JBQTJB010000156.1:0-14418 GCA_052387555.1 Blastocatellia bacterium
ACCGGCTTATTATCTTGCAAAATCTTTTTATTTTTCAAACGCATTCTTAAAATTTTCAACTCCATTGGAGGCTTGTTCCGATGTTATTTTTTTCTTATAGAAACGACCCTGAAGATAGTGATGAAAAGCCTCGGTATTCGCTGTGAATCGGTGGAGAATTTCGGCCTTTTCGTCACCAAGAAGTTTCGATTTCAGCGCGTCCACAACGGCGAGCGTGATTTCGTCCTGAAGGTCGAAAACATCGCGCATTTTGCGGTCGTAACGCTGAGACCAAATGTGATAACCGTCGGCGGCGTTGATAAGCTGCACGGTTATCCGAAGCCTGTCGCCGGATTTTCGAACGCTGCCTTCGAGAATGGTTCTTACATTTAGAACCTTTCCGATTTGGCTGATGTCTGCATTCTTTCCCTTGAATGAAAATGCGGAAGTGCGTGCGACGATCTTTAGATCTTCGATCCTTGCTAGAGCATTTATAAGCTCTTCGGCAAGGCCGTCGCAAAAATATTCGTCGTCCGGATCGCTGCTCAGATGGGCGAATGGCAGCACGGCGATAGAGTTAGAATGCCGCGTACCTGTAACCTGTGATCGAGATGCGGCCTCTGCACCTATCGACGCCGAATCCATGAAAAGCGTTCGAGATTCGCTTGATGCAAATGCCGGGACGATTACTTCCGTCGGATAATCCGCAGTTTCCGAACCGTCACTCAGCCAGGAGCCGTCCTCGAGACAAAAATTCAGCGTCTCGTCAAGATAGCTGCGATGACAGTTCGGGCATTGTTTCATATTCCTGTGTGAAATATTCGCACAGTTAAGTTTTTACAAAAAGCTCTGTTATCAGTTTTGTACCAGAAACATTTATCGATGCTCGTTTTAGATCAGCCGCCTTATCAGGGTTGTTCGTCAGCAAAACTACGGACTTAACTTTTAGGTCAGCCAGTACCTCAGCCGCAGGACGATAACTTCTGGCGTCTGTTTCAAAACCTGCTTTTATGTACGCTTCGCTTTGGCTGAGTCCGGCTTTTTTGAACGGAATGCTCTTCATCAAAGCGAGATGCCCGTTTCCCCTGCCTTCCTGATCGAGCCAGATGATGACGCCTTTTCCTGCCTGCTGAATCAGCCGTTGAGACGCTTCCATCTCCTCACGACACGCGCATTCGATACTGTTAAAGATGTGCGCCGAAATACAGCTTGAATGAACACGACAAAGAATATTTTCTCCATTCTCTATATCGCCCATTACTATAGCGATGGATTCCGACTGTCCGTCGTAATAGAGAATCTCCGTGAACGTACCGAATCTTGTGCTCAATTCCCTTTCGGCAAGTCGATTATTCATCTTAGATCATTACGCATTCACCGCGTTTCAGAAACTTTCCGTCGCCCTGTCTTCCGGCGTGTCCGTCGTTCTTTATGACGACGCGGCCTCGTGAAAGAACAGTGTCGACCTTGCCTTTTATCTTCCAGCCTTCATATGACGAATAATCGACGTTCATGTGTTCGTTTTCGACGCCGAAGATCGTTTCGCCGTTTGGATCGAAGATGACGATGTCAGCGTCAGAGCCGACGGCGATCGTCCCCTTCTTCGGGAATAAACCGAACATCTTCGCCGCCGCTGTGGATGTGAGTTCGACAAAACGATTTAGCGAAATTCGGTTTTCGACCACGCCGCCGTTGTAGATGAGGGCGAGGCGATTCTCAACGCCGGGAGCGCCGTTTGGGATTTTTGAGAAGTCGTTAATGCCCAGCTCCTTTTGCTCTTTCATGCAGAACGGGCAATGATCGGTCGAGATGACTTGGAGATCGTCCATCTTGAGACCTTTCCAGAGCTCGGCACAGTTATGCTTTTCACGCAGCGGCGGCGTCATCACGTATTTTGCGCCGTCCCATCCGTCGCCGTAATCGTCAATTGAATGAAAAAGATATTGCGGACACGTCTCGGCAAACGCCGCGATGCCGCGGTCGCGTGCCTGCCTTATTTGATTCAACGCATCGGCGCACGAAAGGTGAACGATGTAAACCGGCGACTCTGCCATCTCGGCAATGGCGATTGCTCGGTGAACACCTTCCGCTTCAGCGATGGTCGGCCGCGTAAGTGCATGGTATTTCGGAGCCGTGCGACCGTCGGCGAGGAAGCGTTTGATGATCTCGTTGATGACGATGCCGTTCTCGGCGTGCATGCAGATCAGGCCGCCGCGTTTGCCCGCCGCCGACATTGCCCGAAAGATCGTCGCGTCGTCCGCCAAAAACACGCCGGGATACGCCATGAAAAGCTTGAAAGAAGTAATTCCCTCGTCCATCAAAGAATACATCTCTTTCTCATCACCATCCTCAAACTCAGTCGTGATGAGATGAAATCCGTAGTCGATCGCCGTCTTGCCCTCGGCCTTTTTGTGCCACGCATCGACGCCCGCGGTCATTGATTCGCCCTTCGTCTGCACCGCAAAATCAATGATCGTCGTCGTCCCCCCAAACGCCGCCGCCCGCGTCCCGGTAAAAAAATCGTCCGACGCTTGCGTCCCGCCAAACGGCAACTCCATATGCGTATGCGGATCGATCCCGCCCGGTATCACCAGCCTCCCCGACGCATCAATAACGACATCCGCCTCCATATCCAGCGTCTTCCCAATTGTCGTCACCGTCTCGCCGTCGATAAAAATATCTGCCGTGTAGTCGTCGACCGCGGTTACGACACGACCGTTTTTAATTAGTGTTTTCATAAGAACTTTTCTAGGTTATTATATCTTCGTGGAAAGTTTAACCTACGAAATGGCCATTGAACGAAACCCGGCGAAAGTCAGCGGAGTGTGGCTATTCCGTGACGCCCGCGTCCCTATTTCGTCATTATTTGAAAATTTGAAAGACGGTGTGTCCATTGATCAGTTCCTTGAATGGTTTCCCGGAGTGAAACGCGAACAAGTTCTCGCCGTTTTGGATCACGAGATTGACCAACTTAAAGAAGCGGCATGAAGATTTTATTCGATCAGGGAACACCAGTTCCGCTTCGAAAACTTCTGCATGATCATTCGATCATTACCGCTTACGAACTCGGCTGGCAAACACTTGAAAATGGAGACCTCATCGCACCGCCGAAGCTGATGGCTTTGACGTTATCGTCACAACCGATCAAAACCTAAAATATCGACAAAACTTAACTGGCAGAAACGTTTCTATATTAGTCCTGTCCTCAACATCTTGGCCGCGAATCCGTGAAAACTCCGCCGCAATACCTGAAGCTTTGGATGATATTAGTCCAGCCTCATTTCTGGAAATCGAAATTAAGTGAGCTCATTTAATTTCCCTGTAAAGCGTCTTGCCGATGGTCGTAACAGTCTCGCCGTCAATGAAGATGTCTGCGTGATAGTCGTCAACGGCTGTGACAATTCGTCCGTTTTTGATTAGTGTCTTCAACTTTTTATTTCGATTGTTTATGAACTGGTTTAGGCTATTAAAAGGCTGTTATGGATCAAATAACCACCGCAATTTATGAAAACGGCGTACTGCGTCCAACGGTTGCGCTTGATCTGCCAGAACATTCGGAGGTTGAGATAACGATTCATTCGAATGGTGATTCACTCGACGACAAGGTTGGACGGGCGCTTGAAGCTGCCGGTTTGTCAACGCCTCGACAGATAAGAAGTTCGCCAATAAGTAATGAAAGACGTGCCGAACTTGCCAAGACATATTCCTCGGAAACACCTCTTGGCGACTATATCAGAGAAGATCGCGACGCCAGATGAGCCAAATTTATTACGCGGACAGCAGCGTTCTCGTAAAACGCCACATACACGAGATCGGCACCGACTGGCTGCTTGAGTTGCTCGACCCGTCTGCCAACAACTCTATAACCACTTCAACTCTGAGTATCGTCGAGGCACTAGGTGCCTTGAATCGCCGTGTACGCGAAGGCACCATCGACATCGCCGATTATCCGCAAATCGCCGAAGACTTCCTCGCACTTTCAAATAACGAATACCGATTCGTCAATGTCACGTTCGAGGTAATCGGAAAAACGCAACGCCTTCTCGAATCTTATCCGCTTCGCGCTGGCGATGCGATACAGCTCGCGTCCGCAACCATTTCAAGAACAACAATTCAGAATGCCGGTCTAACCGCCCCGATTTTCTTAGCGTCCGACAACAAACTCCTCGACGCCGCTGTCGCCGAGGGTTTTACAACCGACAATCCGTTGCTGCAACCGTAAAAATCACCCTACACTTGCGTCCTCCATATTTATGCGGATCGATCCCGCCCGGAATCACCAGCCTGCCCGACGCATCAATAACGACATCCGCGTCCATCTCCAGCGTCTTCCCAATTGTCGTCACCGTCTCGCCGTCAATAAAAATATCCGCAATATAGTCGTCAACCGCCGTTATGACGCGGCCGTTTTTGATTAAAGTTTTCATACTAAATTCATATCAGTTCAAATAATGAATTCTTCAAAATGCTTTTCTAGATATTCTTCCAAGAACCGATTTGACGGCGTACCATATTTCTTGTCAATCTCGTCGACGAAAGGCAGAAATCATTCACTGTTAGGGTCGAGAGCTTCGCGTAGCGCCAATAGTTCCGGAAGGGCAAGCTGATCCTTCGGCCTGTTGGCCGCTTGCTTTGAAGCGATCAAAGCATCCAAGTCAAGCACCTTCACGACCCGCTCGTAGATTGTAAAATCGACCGACTTCTCCTTCGCGACAGCATAGTCACCGACACCTGCAACCTCTGCCAGCAGATCGATATCGCCAATCGTCGTACTGAAAGTAAAATTCGTACCGTTTCGAAGCGTGCCTTCGTCAAAGATAAAAGGCAGTTCGTCCGGAAGGCCTCTCGCACGAGGCTTGAATTTTCCTAGAGCCGCAGCGATTCTACCGAGGTTCGTATTTGTTCTCGAATAGCAAAAGTCCAGGTCTTCGGTCACATAGGCCGAAGAATGAAGCGTAATGGCCACGCCGCCGATTAGGACGAATTTGACATCATTATCGACGAGCGCGGTGATTGCCTCTTTTAGTTCGATCATTTCTTAACAAGCCGTGCCTCTCGCGCTTTGTCCAACTCAACAAAGAACCTCATTGCAGATTGTAGATCATCGATCCGCTGTTGCGGAGTTTTTCTAAGCTTGCTAACGATCAGAGTGAGATCAATACCAAAATCCCTCGCCTCGGCAATCTTGCTTCCCGGCCGCGGATTTAGCAGTTTTTCTTCGGGCGTTCTCATAACTTCATTCTAACCTAATTTGACGTAATCGGTTGCGCTCAAAAAATGGCATATCACGTATACTTGGACGTCGATAAGAATCACAAACAACACGATTACAAAAGCAAACTTTTTACTAAATATAGCCGCCGAGTACACCGAGAACACCGAGCAATTTCTCAGCTTCTCGGTGTACTCTGTCGCAACTTATTTCCTTACTCGCTCAAACACTATATCCCGCAAACGGTGCCTGCCGATGTGCATTTTGGTGATCGTGCGAGCATTGTTTCGGTCAAACCAGACCACGTAGATCCCGCCGGAAAAGTGGTCTTTCAATGTTGGCTTCATTTCAAGCTTTGAAACCGGACTGAAGACCAGAAACGCTTTGTCGCCTTCGAGCGCGAATTTCATTGTCGCTTGCGCTTCATCACTCCGCCAAACACCGGCAAATGCCACCATCTCAGCTCGAGTCGGCTTCCATTCGGGTACCTTTGTCAGCCGCACAGTCGCACCGGCCGAGTCCAACACCTCTGCTCTTGCCGGCGATCCGCCTTTGAATGTAAGCCTCGTATCATCCAGGGTAAACGAGCCATCCTTCGACGGTGTGAGAACATCGCCGTCGACTTTAAGCTCTCCTTTCTCGACGGTAATTTGATGCGTGACCCTTGTGGCCTCATTCTTCCACATGCCGACATGCCTTTTAAGCTCGGCCTCAGGAACGACCGCAATATCCTTTGCCGCTTCGGGAAACGGACCCAAAATTTCCTCGACTATGCCGTCCACGACATCTACCGCAACGGGCGTCCTGCCGTTGCAGAGAACGGCCACGGACAGCCTTTTTTCGGGAAATCGGGCGAGATATGTTTGATATCCGGCGGTCTGCCCTTCGTGTGCGACTTCCCTTAAGCCCTGATGTTTCCCTACCTCGACGCCAAGTGCATAATGGGTTCTGCGGCCTTCGGTCAGGACGCCCGGCGTCTCCAAAGCATGTACAAATGGAGCCCCGAATGTCTTCGCATCCAGCGAGGCATTCCACTTTAGCAGATCGCCAACTGTCGTAAGCATTCCGGCGCTGCCAACCACATTACTGATCGGCATGTTGAGTATCCAGGGAGCCTTTGACCCGCTACGCGAATACGCCTGAGCTCGCTGCGGCACGAGCCTGCGATAATTGTCGCGCCACGAGCTTTTTGTCATTCCGAGCGGTTTGAAAATACGCTCAGCGACGAAATCACTGAACTTTTGCTTTGAAACCCGCTCTACGATAAACGGCGCGAGTTGATACCCACTGTTGGAGTACGAAAACTCGGTGCCAGGCGTGAAATCGAGATGCTTCTGACGGATGATGATGTCGAAAGCAATATCGTTGGTAACCACGCGGTCGAAACGCTCGATGCCCGTTATCGCCATTACCGAACCCCAATCACGCAGTCCCGCAGTGTGATTGAGCATGTGACGGATGGTGAGCGGCTTACCGTAATCCAGCAGTTCGGGAATGTACCTACGAACCGGATCATCTATGCTCAGCTTGCCATCTTGTTGCAGCAAGATGATCGCAGCGGCAGTAAACTGCTTCGCGATCGAACCCGATTCAAAGATCGTCTGCTCGGTATTCCGTATCCCGAACTCCATCTCCGCCAAACCGAATGCTCCTTCAAAGACGCTTTCGCCATTCAACGAAACGCCAACAGCACAGCCCGGAGCAGGCATCTCATTTATCTTCGCTGCCTTTTCGAAGGCACGCTCGGCCCCAGCGACAATCTTTTCTCTTTCCGGCATCTGAGAGAACGCTGCCATGGGAAACACAAGAGCGCAGCCCAAGACTAAACTCAGCTTAATTGCTAGATTCCCGAAGGTCTTCATCAACTTCTTCAACTCATCTGTAGAACACCGGACTCTGCAAACATGTGTCAACAAATTGTAAGGCTGGCATCAAGCGCCTCGACCAGCCGATCAACCGTGTCCGTCGTCGTATTCAACATCAACCCGGTGCGGATAACGTTACCGTAGAGGCCGCCCTTGCCGATAAGGACGCCGCGGCGTTTGGTTTCTTCGAAGACTTTCAGGACCGCTTCGGGGTTCGGTTCCTTGGTCTTGCGGTCCTTGACGAGTTCGACGCCGAGCATTAAGCCTATGCCGCGGACGTCGCCGATGATAGCGTGTTTTTCCTGGAGTTCGAGCATTCGCTGGAGAAGATAATCGCCGACGACGCGGGCGTTTTCTCGCAAATTATCTTCTTCGATGACGTTGATCACAGCGAGGCCGACTGCGGATGAGACGGGATTGCCGCCGAATGTCGAGAACGTCAGCCCCGGAAACGCATCGGCAACTTCGGGTGTCGCGATCGTCCAGCCGATCGGGACGCCGTTGCCCATGCCTTTGGCCGAAGTGATGATGTCGGGCTCGACGCCCCAATGCTCGATGCCAAACCACTTATCGCCCGTGCGTCCCCAAGCGGCCTGCACTTCGTCCGAAATAAACAACCCGCCGTGACGGCGAACGATCTCAGCGACACGCGGGAAATATTCCTTCGGCGGTATGATAAAACCGCCGACGCCAAGTATCGTCTCGGCGATCATGCCGGCGATCTTGCCTGTTGTAGTCGTCTTGATGAGTTCCTCGACATCGTCCGCGCAGGCGACGCCACACGATGGATACTCGAGTTTAAACGGACAGCGATAGCAATATGGCGCGACAGCATGAACAACCCCCGCGACCTGTGACGCGATCGGCTTCCAGTTCGAATGACCGATTGTCGAAAGCGCCGTCGCCGAGCGCCCGGCATATGAATGGCGCAGAGCAATCACCTCGTTATTCCCTGTCGCGATCTTAGCGGCCAAAATAGCCGTGTCGTCGGCCTCAGTTCCGCTGTTCGTAAAAAACGATTTCTTCAAATTACCCGGCGTGATCTCGGCCAGTTTCTCCGCGAGGTCGCCCTGCGGCCCGTTCGCATAAAGCGTCGAGGTATGCGCGACGGTGTTCACCTGATCGATCCAAGCCTTATTCACACGCGGCTCGGCGTGACCGACACTCACCGTCAGCACGCCGCCAAAGCAATCGAGATACTCGTTGCCTTGATCATCCCAAACCTTCTCGCCCTCGCCCCTAACTATTGCAATCGGCTCTTGATAGTAAGTCGCGACTGCCGGGAAAAGGAATTCCTTGTGCTTCCGCACCGCGTCGGAAACCGTTGATCGCTGTATTTGCTGCGTCATATGTTCAAGATTCTACTTCATTTTGGATAATTCCTGCTCTGCCCGCGCCTCTTGATTCCTAAAAACCGGCTTGCCGCGGGCGAGCGAGATTGCGGTCTCGAGGGATGCGCGTGCGTCGTTCGTCGCGCCCGCCCGCGCGCGAGCAAGACCCAGAGCGAGATGCGGCCGCGGGTCGTCCGTTGAATAAGCGAGGGCCTGCCGCGCGTCGGCGATCGCCTCATCCGTTTGCCCGCGTCTCAAAAACGCACCCGACCTTTGCACGTGGCTGATCGCGGCAACCAACGGCACCTCGAAACGGCCTCGATAAACGAGGATGGATCCGCCGATCACAGTCTCGGGCTCGGACTTGGCGGCAATAGGAATGTATTCGTCCGCACCTTGCGGCGGCAGCTCATTCGAGGCGAGAAAAATTGTTCCTTCGATCACCGGCGGAACCGGCGCTATTGGATTCCGGCTGACAAGTATGCGCAAGAGACTCGGCATAGTCCTGCAAGGCTGCACGTGCGGCAGCATTTCCGGATGAACGAAATCGGCGATCCAGCATTCTTTAATGTCGTGTTTCGCAATATATTCGTTGATCAGCTTGATGTTTTGTCCGGTGTTTACGTTCCCGCCGCTGAATACCCGCCGCGTGCTGTCGGTGCCGCCCCACAGATCGTTCGCAAACGCGAGGTAGCTTGGCGCCGTTCTCACCGCGGCGACTGCGTTGCAGACGAGCAGCAAGATAAGCCCCGCCGCGATCAAGCGATGGCGGCGAGCGAGCCAGACGCTGCCGGCCGCCGCCGCGACGATCAAAAAAGGATACACCGGCAAAATATGCCGAACGCCCGTGGTAAATGTCGACGTCGTCGCGACCGCAAAGAATGTAATAGCTGGCAACAACAGAAAAAGCGCCTCGCGCCGCTTTTCGCGCATCAGCAGCGGAACGAGCAGACCCAGAGGAAACAGCAAAAGTAAGGCAATGTTCGATTTGACCGCGAACGCAACCGGAAAATAGAACCATTGACCGGTCGGATAATTCTTACCAAAAATGAACGTGTTGCGGTTGCCCCAGGAAATTACATCCGCCATCCCGAGCACGTAGGATTCGGGAAACAAACGTGTCTGCTCGATCGCGGCGGTTACTTTTGCCGGCATTGACTGCGCGGGTTCCGGGCGGCTCGCATTTTCTCTGATGTAATCGGTGACCGTGATGCGGGCGGCAGACTCGTCCGGCACGGCGCGGTATCGAAAACCGTAAAACGACCAGAGAATTATCATTCCGATTACGAACGCGCCTGCAAATGCCGCGCTTCGACGCGTGACGGCGCGTCCGATCGAACCGGGACCTTTGCGAAAGAGAAACGCATCCAGGATCAGCAACACCAGCAAGATCGGCAAAAAAATTACCGCCGAGTGCTTCGCCGCGAGCATTAATCCGAAAGCCAGCCCCACGATTGCGAATCTTGTCCAGCTTTGTTCTTTGCAAAATCGGTAGATCGAATAAACGGCGCCGAACGAGGTCGTCGCAATCGCCATGTCGGTGGTTATGATCGAACCGTGCCCGATGAGATTTGGCTCAAAGGCAAAAATCGCGAGCGCGACTATCGCGACCCATCGATCGAACATTTCCCAAGAGACAGCAAAAACGAGGATCGCAAGCAAAAGGGACAGCACGGCCGCAAACAGCCTCGTCGGAATAACGATGCTGTCCACGCCGTTCTCGACCAGAAAAGTATTGCCGTAAGAAAACGTGTCGAACTTTGAAGTGAGCTTCGAACCGCATTCCCACGGCGGGTCGATCAAATCATCTCGAAACATCAGCGGCGCGGCCGCCAGCATCTTCAGCAGCGGCGGGTGCTCGGGATTTATCCCGAAGTCGCCGCATTGCAGATGTCGGTACCCGGCAAGAATATGGTTCGGTTCGTCCACCGTCGCACTTGTCCGCGTCGCGTGAAACCAAAGTTGAAAAGCAAAGAGCCCGAAAAGCAGAACAACGGCCGCCCAATAAAATCGGGTGCGATTTGAATTGCGGGAGTCGGCAAATGTGTGTTCAACGCTCATGGCGTCATGACTAGTACAGATTCCCTTCCCTTTTACGGCCGGTGTAATCGACATAAACGACTTTCAATTCGGTGTAAAAATCGAGTGAGGTCGAGCCTTGTTCGCGGGCGCCGAGGCCTGTGTTTTTTGTTCCGCCGAATGGAATGTGAGCTTCGCCGCCTGTGGTTGGCGAATTGATGTGGGTCATGCCTGATTCGATCTCATCGACAAAGCGATAGACCATATTTGTGTCATTGGTAAACACTGACGAAGACAGTCCGTATTGGCTGTCGTTAGCGACCGTCATGGCTTCTTCAAAATCTTTCACGCGCAAGATCGAAAGAACCGGACCAAAAATTTCTTCCTGTGCGATACGCATATCAGCGGTTACGCGGTCGAAGACGGTCGCCTCGACGAAGTAACCGTTTTCGAGGCCCTCGCCGGTCGCACGCTTGCCGCCCCATAGCAATTCGGCACCATCTTCGCGGCCAATGTCTATATATTTTAAGACTGTGTTGAATTGCCCTTCATCGACCGATGGACCGATGTCGGTATTTGGATTGTCGCCGGGACCGAACCGAAAGCTCTTCGCACGTTCAACGATCTTTTCGACGAATTCGTCGGCGATCGAATCGATAACGACGGCTCGAGATGTGGCCGTACAACGCTGTCCCGTCGATCCGAAAGCACCCTGAGCAGTGGATTCGACGGCGAGTGCCATGTCGCAATCTTCGAGCACGACAACCGGGTTTTTCCCTCCCATTTCCGCCTGCACCTTCACGCCGCGAGGAGCGACCTGGGCATAAAGTTTCAGTCCCGTTTCGGTTGAGCCTGTAAACGAGATCGCTTTGATCGCAGGATGATTGACTATCTCGTCGCCCGCTTCGCTGCCGGAGCCGAGCACCAAATTCAACACGCCTTTTGGCAGCCCTGCTTCGATAAAGATCTCGGTCATCAGCGTTGCTGTCAGCGGTGTCAGAGTCGCGGGCTTGAAAACAACGGTGTTTCCGGCGACCAAAGCCGGGGCCAACTTCCAGGCCGGAATAGCTACCGGGAAATTCCATGGCGTTATGCACGCGACGACGCCGTGGGGCTCCTTAACGGTGTAAGCAAAATTTGCCGGAAGCTCCGAGGGAATCGTTTCGCCGGTCATTCGCCGTGATTCGCCGGCGCAGAATTCGACGACGTTGATGGCTCTTGTTACTTCGCCGCGCGCCTCGGCAAGCGTTTTCCCCTCTTCGCGAGTGATCGCTGCGGCGAGTTCTTCTTTGCGGTCTTCCATTAAATGTGCCGCTTTTGCGATTATCCGGCCGCGAGCGGGCGCGGGTGTTCGCTTCCAATCTCGAAATGCGTTGTATGCAGCCTCTACGGCCGAACGAGCCTCGTCTCTGCTGGCAAGTTGCGTAGTGCCGATTAAGTCATTGATGTTAGCAGGGTTGATGTTAGGAGCTGTCTTGCCCGAATTAGATTCGAGCCAACTGCCGTTAATGAAGCTGCGAAACGTAGTCATAAGTGTTTATATTGCTGATTTAAGTAATTAGAAAGATGCGATTTATCGTGCTAATCTTATACATTAGATGGCCCCGGAAAGCAATAAAAACGTACCAGATCTATTGCGAGCACGAATAGCAATAAACCCCGAAAAGTCTTTTCTTTTCTCCGAAATAGATGGCCGCGAATGGACTTACTCTGAGTTTGATTCAGCCGTAAACCATACTGCGAATATGCTTATTTCGAATGGCATCGGAAGGGGCGATGTCGTCAGCCTGCTGCTGCCTAATTCCGCCGAGTATGTGATCGCTTATTTCGCCTGCTGGAAGATCGGCGCGATTGCCGGCCCGATAAATTCGCTGCTAAAACAAGAAGAAATCGAATGGGTCATTGGCAACTCCGAGTCGAAGCTGATCTTGTCAGAACCATCTGCATTAGCTGATGGCCATTTACGCGGATTGGGTAACAATATTCCAATTATAACGAACTGTCCGCCCGCTGACGCAGGCGGTTCTGACCAACTCGACGGCGCTGACATCGGTGCTGACGACGACGCGGTCATTATTTATACTTCGGGCACGACAGGCAAGCCGAAAGGCTGCATCCTCACGCACGGCAACCTAATAGCCAACGCACGCCAGATCGTCGAATGGATGAATTTTGGGGCGGACGACCGGTTGCTGACCGTGATGCCGTTGTTCCACATGAACGCTGTTTCGGTGACGACATTGAGCGCTCTTTACGCGGGCGGCTCGACCGTCGTTTCCCCAAAGTTTTCAGCTTCGCGTTTTTGGGACATCATTGAAAAATATCAAATCACGTCGTTCGGTTCGGTAGCGACGATGCTGTCGATGCTTTTGCAAAAGAATTCAGAATCCGGAATTCAGAATTCAGAAATAAATCCAAAATCCAAAATCAAAAATCAAAAATCCGAATCGCTTCGTTTCGCCATGTGTGGCTCTGCTCCGGTTCCGGCGGAGGTATTGCACAAGTTCGAAGGTACGTTCGGAGTTCTTGTAATCGAAGGTTATGGCCTTAGCGAATCGACATGCCGTTCTACATTTAATCCGCCAAATGAAGCGCGGCGGCCCGGTTCGTGTGGCAAGCCGATAGGGAATGAAATAAAGATCTTTGACGAAAACGATAATGAATTGCCGTATGGCGAGATGGGCGAGATCGTGCTACGCGGGCCGAATATTTTTAAGGGATATTTCAAAAATTCGGCTGCAACCGAAAAGGCTTTTGCAAGCGGCTGGTTTCATACCGGTGATATAGGCTACCGCGACGCAGACTTTTTTTTCTACATCGCCGACCGCAAATCGGACATGATAATTCGCGGCGGCGAGAACATTTACCCGCGCGAGATCGACGACCTGTTATACACGCATCCGGCGGTCGCGGCGGCTGCCGTGGTCGGCGTTCCAGACGATCTTTACGGCGAGGAGGTTGCGGCGTTTATCGTTTTGAAGGACAAACAGACTACAAGCAAAGAGGAGATAATAGATTTTTGCGCGCAGCATCTTGCCGATTATAAATGCCCGAATTCTGTGCATTTTGTCGAGGATATTCCAAAAGGGCCGACGGGAAAGCTGTTGAAGCGAGAGTTGGCGAAGCTCTTTAAGGAAGCCTGCGTGTAACCAAGGGCGATTCTCTCGAATTGGATGTTTCGTCCTTACTTACGTGCGGGCTTCCGTAACAATATTGTAAACTTAGCGTTTTTCTATGGCTAAAAGAATTTTAGGCATTGCGGTAGTCGGTCTTGGCGGTGCCGTCGGTACGACGATGGTAGCGGGGATCGAGCTTCTCAAAAAAAAGCTGATCGGGGCAGAAGGTCTGCCTTTAGCTGGTATAGCCGGATTGGTGGAATACGAAGAGATTGTGTTTGCCGGTTGGGATTTGTATGCCGAACACCTCGCAAAAGCAGCGGAAGAGCATGAAGTTCTGACGCACAAACAGCTCGTCGCCGTCGAAGCAGATCTAAGAAAACTCAAACCGTGGCCGGCGATTCGCAACGACCATTTCCTTTCAAATATCGATGGCGAAAACGAAATGTCGTCAGGCTCGCACCGCGATACGATTGCCAAGATTCAGTCCGACATTCGAAGGTTTAAGGAATCGTGCGATTCCGTTGTTGTAATTAATCTTGCTTCAACCGAAAAACTTACCGCCGAGGGAAATGAAATTTTCAACTCTCTTACCGCATTAGAACAAGCTCTCGATGAAAATTCGGCCGATATTTCACCAGCTATGCTCTACGCCTATGCCGCGATCGCCGATGGCGTTCCTTTCGGAAACTTTACGCCGTCGGTTGCGGCCGATGTTCCGGCGTTGATCGAATTTGCCGAAATAAAAAATGTTCCCGTTGCGGGCAAAGACGGCAAAACCGGGCAGACGTTTATCAAAACTGTGCTCGCACCCGCATTAAAATCTCGTGCACTAAAAATTGACGGCTGGTACTCGACAAATATTCTCGGCAACCGCGACGGCCTTGCGCTTTCGA
>JBQTJB010000157.1:0-8364 GCA_052387555.1 Blastocatellia bacterium
ATAGTTTTGTCGTCGGCGCTATTAAGAATTTCAACCAACGGCGGGCCGCCGCTTTTCAAATTGTCCGCCCGAACCCAAAAGGTCAGTTGATACCGAGTCGAAGGCTGAGCTGTAACGATCTGCGTGATGTTGTAAAAGTCACGTTTATTAAAGCTCTTGAAAGCGATCTTCAGGCTGCGGTTACCCTCTTTTTTTAATGATGGATCAGGTGTAATGTCTACGCGGCCGTCGGTTCGGTTCACACGCCAACCGAAAAGGGTGTCCTCCGCGTTGCCGATAAACTTCTCGAAACCGCCGTTGCTTACCGTTTCCTGTTCGGCTTCCGGGTCGATGCCGGTTTGCTTTGCAAACTCAAGTGCCTGCCGGTAAAGTCGTTTGTCGTGAAGCCCCTGGGCAATGACCTTAGCGGTTTTCATGTGTCCTGATTTTTGTTCGTCTGTGAGCGTGTTCCACATTCGCAGCGAATCTTTTGAACTGGAGCGAACAGCGTAGAACAAAGCCAGGTTGGCACGCACGTCCGGCGTATCGGCGGCAAGTTGTTCGACACGCTGCGGGTCCTTGTCGAAATAATCCCATGCCAACGAGAAAACCTGTTCGCGGTAGATCACGCTCTTTTCTGTGGCCAGCTTTAACTCAGCAAATGCTTCTTCGGTACGGCCCTGTCTGAGGAAAAAATTGCCGAACTGCCAGCGGGGAAACGTATAAGACGGCGCCAGTTCGATCGCCCGGCGAAACGCAGCTTCGGCACGTTCGGGGCGCTCGGCCTGTTCGTATGCGCGGCCGAGTTCGATCCACCATCGGAAATCGTCCGGCGACAACCGCACGACATCTTCGGTCATCGCGAGCGACCTATCGATGCTTTCAGGCGTGAAATCTTCTTTTTCCTTGCTTGCGGCAAGCCAGACGGGCAGCGGATCGCTCGGGGCAAGGCTGCGGGAAAGCTGAGCGATCTCTCGCGCGTTCGGCTGGCTCAGCGGCGTAAGCTCTGCAAGCATGTTGCCAAGCTGCCAGCGAACCGCGAACCACCCGAAAACTAACGCGACAACTATAGCCGACGCAAGTACGGTTTTTATTTTTATATCTCTTGCCTGGAGAATCTTTATGGGCTCGTTCATCAGTTCCGTGCGGCAGTATCCATTTTTTCTGAAGATTTGAAAAACTGTGCGACCGTCGCGACGACGTGTTCCTGTTGTTCCGGCTTAAGTTCCGGGTAGATCGGCAATGCCAGCGTCTCGCGGGAGGCTTTTTCGGATTCCGGCATTTCACCGGCCTTGTACCCGAGATATTCGAAACACTCCTGCAAATGAAGCGAAACCGGATAATAAACATCGGTTCCGATTCCTTTTTCGGTCATAAATTGACGTAAATCATCACGTCGGCCGGGCACGCGGACAACGAACTGATTATATATGTGCCGCACGTTTTTGCGTTCGAACGGCAGCGTGATTTGCTCGGTCAAACCTGCGACCGCAAAGAGTTCGCGATAGCGGTAGGCGTTCGCCTTTCGCTTGTCCGACCACACGTCGAGATGCGGAAGTTTCACGCGAAGCACGGCGCCCTGAAATCCGTCGAGCCGTGAATTAAGCCCGACCCATTTGTGATAGTAGCGTTCCTTCGAACCGTGAACGCGTAGCGCGAAAAGCTTTTCGGCAAGTGCGTCGTCATCGGTCGTCATAAACCCGCCGTCGCCCATGCCGCCAAGATTTTTCGAGGGATAAAACGAAAAACAACCGATCTCGCTCATCGCACCGGCGCGTACGCCGTTCTCTTCAGCTCCTATCGCCTGGGCGGCGTCTTCGACGAGCGGAATCGAATGCTTTTCGGCAATATTACGAAGCGCAGTCATATCCGCACATTGCCCATAAAGATGGACCGGTTGGATAGCTTTTGTTTTTTCCGTGATCTTAGCTTCGAGCTGCTCAATGTCGAGATTATAAGTTTGCGGATCGATGTCGACAAAAACCGGAACGGCGCCGAGCCGCGTGATCGCGCTCACCGTTGCAAAAAAGCTGTACGGCGTGGTGATGACTTCGTCGCCGGCCTTTACGTCGAGCGCCATCATCGCAAGAAGAAGAGCGTCGCTGCCGGATGCACAGCCGATTGCATACTTCGTTCCGCAATATTCTGCAAGCTCTTTTTCAAGTTCGGCAACCTCGCCGCCGAGAATGAAAGCATTGGTATCGAGCACACGGCCGAGCGCGGCTTCGATCTCAGGGCGCAGAACCTGGTTTTGTTCTTTTAGGTCGAGTAAAGGTACTTGCATTCAAATCTTTTCACCGCATGTGAAGTTATTTAGCCGCGCATGAACACAGATGAACGCTAATAAAGAACTGAATTAACCCAATTGTTTTCATATCTGTGTTATCTGCGTCCATCTGCAGCTAAACTTTGCTTCTTTGTGCCTCTGCGGTTAAATCTTACATAAACATAGCTAAATTTGCATTTTGCAGCTTTCTTTTTTAGCCTTGACGCCATGATCGGTGACAAAAAGAAGCGGACGGCAGAGATAATCAAGCGTTTGAAAAAGGCATATCCAGACGCGCGCTGCGCGCTGAACCACACGAATCCGTTCGAACTTCTGATCGCGACGATCCTTTCGGCCCAGTGCACGGACGCACGTGTAAATATAGTAACCGGGACACTGTTTCGAAAGTATCGCGGCCCGCAGGATTTCATCGATGTTTCGCAGACGGAGCTGGAAAAAGATATTCACTCGACCGGATTTTTTCGCAGCAAGGCAAAGAACATAAAAGCAGCCAGCCAACGACTGATTGAAGTTTACTGCGGCGATATCCCACGGACGATGGAAGAGATTTTGACGCTCGGCGGAGTAGCCAGAAAAACGGCAAATGTCGTGCTTGGGAATGCATTCGGCATCGCCAGCGGCGTGGTCGTGGATACGCACGTTTCGCGTCTTTCACAGCGCCTCGGCCTTACGGAAAATAAGACTCCGGAAAGGATCGAACGCGACCTGGAAAAACTCGTGCCAAAAAAACACTGGATAATGTTCCCGCACTGGATGATCTTTCACGGCCGACAGGTCTGTATTGCCCGCAAACCAAAATGCGGCGAATGCATTCTTGGGGATATTTGTCCGTCTTTTTCGGTGTTTACCGAATAGCTGTGGTCAGTCTTGTTCGATTCTCCTTCAATTATTCCGTGGATTTTTTTCACCATAGAAAAAGAAGAGCAGGAATGAACGAATAAGAAAACCTTTAATTTTCTACAGTCGGTTGTTTCGGCTGGTCTTTTGTCGGCGTCACAGCTTTTTCAGCAGTTGTTCCATTCTGGTCAACGCCAAGTTGTGCCAGGATTTCGGGCCAGTTGATTCCCAGCGCCTGTAGCTGCTGGAGCAGCGAGAAAATCACGGTCGGACCGGTTTGCGCGAAACGGTTTATGCCGCTTGTGTGTCCGTCGGCGTTCCCGTTTCCGCCCTGGTCGATCATAACGATCTTGTCTATTTTGCCGAGCGGTTCGGCTACAGCCTGAAATACCGGTGCGGACGATTCGATGATCGCTGGTAGTTTTTCAAGGATTGTTTGGAGACGCGCTGCGTCGTTGAATTCGCGCCAGGCGGCAGCCTTTTCCTTGATCGCTTTTGCCTCTGCAAGTCCTTGAGCCTCAATGGCTTTAGCTTCGGCTAAACCCTTAGCCTGGAGCTTTTCTGCTTCGGCAAGACCGACGGCACGGATCTTTTCAGCCTCGGCCTTACCTTCGGATTCGACGGCAGAGGCACGGCCCTGGCCTTCGCGTTGTAGTTTTTGCGACTCGGCTTCGGCGGTTGCGATAAGGGCTTGTTTGCGGCCTTCGGCCTCGAGGATCTGGGCTTCCTGCAATCCCTGGGCGCGAAGCACGGCGGCTTTGCGGTCAGCCTCGGCCTGCTTTACAACCGTGGCTTCGAGCTCCTTTTCCTTGCGAAGGACTTCCTGTTCCTGAACGGCGATCTGCTCCTGCGTGCGAACTTTTTCGACGCGGACCTCTTCGACCGTGACCTGCTGCTGTGCCTTGGCGTCGGCGAGCGGACCGGCCTGCAACGATTTTGCGCGTTCCGATTCGATCTCGGCCTGGACCTGGGCTTTCTGGATTTCGGTTTCGCGTGTTGATTGGGCGATCAACGCTTCGGTTTCGAGGCGGACCTTTTCGCCTTCCTGCAGGGCAAGCGAAGCCTTTATTTTGGAGTCGCGGTTTGCTTCGGCCTGTCCGATCTCTGCGTCGCGTTTGACCTCTGCGGTGCGGCGTTTACCGAGAGCGTCGAGGTAGCCTTCTTCGTCCGAGATTTCCTGAATGGTCAAGGCGTCGAGGCCGATACCCATTTTTTCGAGGTCGCCGGCGGCCTCGGTCGTTAGCTTTTGCGCAAAGCTCTGGCGGTCGTTGTTGATCTCTTCGACGGTGAGCGTGCCGAGAATAGCGCGCAAGTGTCCCTCGAGCGTTTGGAAAACCAGTTGGTGAAACTGCTGCTGCGGCATGCCCAAAAAACGTTCCGATGCCGAGCGGAGCGACGTATCGTCGCCCTTGATCTTGACGTTTGCAACCGCCTTGACCGAAACCGGAACACCTTGAACCGTATATGCACGCTGTGTCGCAAGCGGGACAGTTATAACATTCAAATCGAGATATTCGACCTTTTCGAGAAATGGAAAAACGAGCGTCGCCCCGCCGCGCACCAACCGATAGCCGGCAACCGAGCCATCGGCCAGCTTTCTCCTTCGGCCCGAGATGACCGCGGCCTGGTTCGGCGAGACCTTGATGTAGTTTCGGCTGATGAGCATGAGAGCGATCAGCAAGCCGATAACTATGACCAAAATAACGAGCGGAATTAGCAGTGCAGTATAGTCAGATAGAATATCCACGATTTTTAACCTCTTTCAATTTCAACAATGACAGAATCTCCGGCGACAGCGGAAATTCTCACCATCGTTCCAGGTTTGATCTCTTGTTCGTCATTCGATCGAGCGATTTTTTCGACGCGTTCTTCACCGATCTTAGCCGTAATCTGGCCGACCACGCCCGGCTTGATGGCTACGGTTACCTGAGCGACGCGTCCGACCAGCTCGTTGTCAGTTATGGAACTTGACGATTGCTGGCCGGCCAGAAAGCTACCGAATGCCGAAATGACGCCTCCGAAAATAACTCCACCGACAAGCCCCGCAAAAGAGCTGGCAAGCGCGCCCAATCCCATCCACGCTCCGATCAAGCCAAACCCTCCGAACGCCGTGATGAAAACGGCAAGAACGCGGCTGTCGAGAAAACCAAAATCCAAATGGCCGTCGACGCCCGAGCTCAGGTCGAAACCGGCCGCTTCGAAAATGTCGCCGACGATCAAAGAAATCAATAGAAAAACAAAGCCGACTCCGCCGATAATGGCGAAAAGAAGAAAAAGATTCAGATTCGTAAAGAAATCCATTTGCTGTTCTTCGAAGTTCTTAATTGGCGAATTTCCACGATTCTACAATGAAACCGTGTAATGCGTAAATTGGGAAATACAATAAAAAAGAGGAAGTCTGAAAACAAGGCTGATGAGAGCGAAGCAAGAAAGCGCGTTTGTTTTATTTCGGTGTCTTCAGTGTTTTTCTGTGTGCTCCGTGGTTTTGCTTGAAAGCCTTAACCACGGAGGACACGGAAAACACAGAACAACAACGTGTTGAAGAGACTTTTCAGAAAGCCTCCCAAACAAATCAAGTATGATCCGGTTAATTTTGCGGCGGCGGCTTCGGCATATCTGCCGGTGCAAATCTTGGCAGAAGCTCATCACGCATCGCAAGCTGATATACAGCGGCGGCGATTACAATAGCGCTTTGCTGCAAATCGGCTTCGATCAAGCGTTCGTATGTGTCAAGGTTCGTGTGCCAGGTGTGCGATCCGTATTCGATCGGGTCGAGGGCGGTTCCGATTCCGGGCAACCCTGCCTGATTGAACGACGTGTTGTCCGAACCGCCGAGCCCGCGGCTTTTTGTGCTTATGGCACCGACGATGCCCATATCGGCAAATGGAGCAACGATCTCACGCAGCACGGTCGAAGTTTCGGGAGGGCCGAAAACCTGAAGGCCGCGAACGCGTCCGGTTCCGGTGTCGTGATTGAAATATCCGCCGAATTTCGACCACGCCGGCGTCGGATTCTCAGCGGTTCCAAAATGCTTTTTGACATATGCCTGTGAACCGAGCAATCCCTGTTCTTCGCCGCTCCAAAGAGCAACGCGGATCGTGCGGCGCGGCTTTACCCCGAGAGCTTTCAGTATGCGGGCGGCTTCCATCATCACGGCACAGCCTGTTGCATTGTCGGTCGCGCCTGTTGCCGAATGCCATGAATCCAGATGGCCGCCGAGCATGATGACTTCATCTTTCTTATCAGAACCGACGATCTCGGCAACGGTGTTATAGGCCGTTTTGCCTTCGGGAAATATCTTGTTGCGTATGTCGAACTCAAGATCGACCTTGCGGCCGCCCTGAACCAGGCGAACGATTCGTCCAAAATCCTCGTTTCGCAAAACGACGGTCGGCACCGTTTTGCTGGGGTCGTATTCGCTGCGGCTGAATGAAAAAGCGCGAATCTGCCCGTGCTCACGGCCGGCGTCGTTTACCCTAACGGCAACGCCGTTATCCAGAAAGAATTTGTTAACCTGCTCACCGATCGTTTGAAAATTCAATGCGCCTGGTTTTGGGGCAACCGCCGGGGGAGTCGGAAAAGGCGGGCCTCCGGCTTGCGGCGAATTGGGGTCGAACCGTTGTTTCGCAAGATCGTCCGGGATGCGTTTAGGCTGCGGATTTAAGTTGACCGGAACACGTCCCGGATTGCCGTAAAATATTATGTTTCCGCGCACCTTGTCCTTCATCGAATCAAGATATGCAGTAAGTTCCGCCTGTGTAGGACGGTCGGGCAAAACAAAATGGACCGCCGAGCCTTTTACAACTCCATTCGTGCTCGGCGTCCACGCAAGTACCTCGAATACGAGCGAATCCTGAACCGGAGCGGTGATAAACCCGGATGCTCTCTCGCTTACCCAGCCCGGATGTCCCCAATTCCACGGCTCCAGCGCGGCGTTTTCCATCCCCCAATCGGTCATCTGCATTGCGGCCCATTCACCGGCGGCTTTCAGGCTCGGAGAACCGGTGAGACGCGGCCCGTAAACATCAGTAAAAATCTGAATGGTTTTTAATACCTG
Source organism: Blastocatellia bacterium (assembly GCA_052387555.1). GTDB lineage: Bacteria > Acidobacteriota > Blastocatellia > Pyrinomonadales > Pyrinomonadaceae > OLB17. The sequence continues at coordinate 7,161 of JBQTJB010000157.1, forward strand.
TGTATTCTTTGTGCCTTCCTCGCGAATGCGGTCGTTGATGTCGGCTGCCGGCTGGGCGAAAATAAAACCGGATAAAACTATCGCCTTTAGCAGGACAATAGCGGTCAAGTGCTTGATGATGTTTGTTTTCTTCATGTTTGTATTCTTGAATTAAAACCGTTAGCGGCGAAAAATTCGGCGGTTCCTCTAATTTTATTACTGTTTGCTCGCAACTGAGCATAGGTTATGACTGTATTTATACTTTAACACCGCCAAAAATGTTTCCAAAAAAGTGACGAACCGACAATGCCGCGTGACGGATCCGCCCAAAGCAGCATGAATCACGCTTGTCGGTAACGGCTTAATAGGTTATAAATCTTGCATCTGGCGACAACACCGGAGAATCTGCATCCATGAAGATTATCACGAATATGTTGACTGCTCTGGTAGCGGTGGAACATTTCGGAATTCTGATTCTCGAAATGTTCTTTTGGAATCATCCCGTCGGGCAACGCATCTTCGGCATGACTCCGGAAATCTCGTCGGCATCGGCAACGCTGGCGGCAAATCAGGGATTGTACAACGGGTTTCTCGCCGCAGGATTGATTTGGGGAGTGGTTTCCGGCCGCCGCGATCTAAAACTCTTCTTCCTCGGCTGCATTGTGATCGCCGGAGTTTTCGGTGGATTAACAGCCAAAACGTCGATTATGTTCACGCAGGGTTTGCCGGCTTTTATTGCGTTATTGCTTGTATGGTTCACTCCCGCTCATGCGGAGGACTGAACATAATTAGCGGCTTTCGTGGATTTTCCGGTTTTCATATCTATCTTTAAACTATTTGAACTATGAAAAACGCACTTTCGAGTTTTGTATTTTTTATTTTGATTTTCCCGTTTGCCGTTTCGACAATTTACGCTCAAAAGCTGGCCGCAGACGAGCAGAAGATCGTCGACTACATAGATAAACAAACAGCCGAAGCGATCGGCTTTCTCGAAAAGACGGTCAACATCGAAAGTCCTACCGAAGATTTTGCCGGCGTGAAATCCGTGGGGATGTTAATGGGCAAGGAATTCGAGTCTCTTGGCATGAAGGTAAAATGGATAGAAATGCCGCCGGAAGTAAAACGTGCCGGGCATCTGATCGCGGAAATGAACGGGACGAAAGGCAAGCGGATACTAATTCTCGGCCATCTCGACACGGTGCTGCGAGGCGAGAAGTTTCGGCGA
>JBQTJB010000158.1:0-2040 GCA_052387555.1 Blastocatellia bacterium
GTCTGAAATGCCAACGCTTTTTCAGGCTGGTGCATCGCGATATCGTTCTTTGACAAACGTCACTTTTGGGTCGTGGAATCTACCTTCGGTCAAAGGCATCTTTGGATAACGAGGTCGGAATCCGAATCGCGTATTCAAAAGTTTGGGCCGGATTCAGCTATTGGGAGCCTTGCTGGTTGATGAATGCAAATACCCAGAAGAAACTATGCATCGGCATTAAGAAATCAAAAGTTGTTTCTTGCACAAAGTACCGAAAAGCGGTACTTTTCGCAAACAATTACTTCCCTAGTACCCCAATCTCGCCGCCCTGTCTCTAATGGGACATCAGTAAGCTATTTGGAGCACATTATATGTCCCGATTTGTCTTTGCAATGTCCCAATTAGGTAAATGGGACATTTGGATGCACATTTGAAATGCGCCAAAAGCATATGAAACCGTCGCAGGCCCAAGTATCGATGCTTGTTCCTTGTAATGTTGCGGGTACCACGCAGCCGTCAACAAAAATAGCCCATTCAGATCCAAAGTAAATTCCTAATCGGACTACTTTGTGTTTTGTGACATTATCGAGTGCATATAATCATAGAGCACCGCCGCAATTGGATGAAAGGCTGATAAGTTTCAACATCGGTTTTCAATCGCCCGTCCTATAACTAGCCAGTTTGCGCACCGTTGCGAGCACAAGGACCATCGATACGATTACCAGAAAGAGTCCTCCAGTAAGGGCTCGATACGCGACCGTAGCGATAGCTTCTTCGCGGTACGCGAATCGCGGGATGGAGCCGAAATCCGAGAGACTCAATTTTTCTTGACGGAATATCTTCGGAACGAAATAATCAGCCCAGGCTGCGTCGAACTCTTTTACCTGCGCTCGAAAATGCTGGTAGCGCTCGATGCCGGTTCCGGCGATGTCGTTTGAGGCCTCTTGGGCGATGATCGACGGGGATAGATATCGGAGCTTTCGTACAAGACTCTGCTGGCCGGCGAGCTGTGCGGCGAAGCGATCTTCGACCTCGGCGACGCGATTCTTTTGCTCCCGCTGAATATAAACAAATGCGAGACCGAAATCTTCGGTGTCGGCCTTCCCGCTTTTTGGCATCAATTCGGGATGATCTTGATAGTGTTCGGCAAGCAAACGGCTGCCGTCGCGGCGCATGTCGAGATTTACGTCACGAATGGCGGAGATGAGTTCAGATCGGGACGGGACAGGATATGCGGCCGATATAGCGACATTCAAAAGCGAGGGCAGGATGAGCACTAGGATCAGCCACGCCGCCGAGGCGGTAACAGCATTGGCTGCAGATGAAAGCCCGAAGGAATTGATAAAAACGGCGAGGGCAAACCAAAACGCCGCATAGGCGGCAACTAGAAGAAGCCAAAGCAACGTCCGAACCACTAAATCCGAATCGATCTGCTGGACGCCCAACAAGATCGTCGCCAAAGAGACTATTGAAACGAGACCGCAAATTAGTGCGAACTGCGCGGTTATCTTCGCCGCGAGAAGGTTCTTCAGTTTCAATGGTTGCGATAGAAGTAATTGCAGAATTCCCTGCTCTCGTTCGCCCGAAAGCACATTAAAACTGAGGGCGAAAACAAAAAGCGGCAGCAAATAGACGATTATGAATGACAGATCAACACGGCCAGCGAGAAATGACATTGGATTTTCGAAGCCGGTCTTATCCGCTTTCGTTCTCTGCAAGGTCGAGATCGTAACTCCTTGATCGATCGTTTGAACATCCGATTGGCCCAGCGAAAATACGGCCGCTGAAGTAAACGGAAGTACTGCATACTGCAAACTCATCCCGATTGCGTAAGGATCGGCGGGATCGGGCTGAAAATTGCCGGGCGTGGTCGAACCTTTGAATCCCTGAGCGGTTTTCTCCTTCTTTTCCGCAAGGTCTTTCTCCTGAGCCGCAAGCAGCGCTTGACTCTGCTTGCTTCGATCATTGATCCACGACACAGCATTGAAAGTGCCGTAAACGATCAGGATCGCGAAAACGACCGCGAGCAGCAGAAAACTTCGTTCAGCGAAAAGATTTCGC
>JBQTJB010000159.1:0-3372 GCA_052387555.1 Blastocatellia bacterium
CAAAACTTGAAAATGGCGTACTTCTGTCAGAGTTAATTTTATAAACACCCAAAGCAGTACCAAGTTCTTCAGGTAAGTCCGATTCGGGTTCATCTTGAGAGGGTGTATTCATTGGAAATGAACAATAAACCGCGACAATAAACAAACTGGTGATGAAAGGACATTTTACAAGGTTCTTAATTTTATTCATTTAATCCTTCACTTGAAACAGTTTTTTTCGATGTGATCCGAAATTACTTTGCTGCCATTGCCTGTTAGACCGAAAAGTTCTTTGAGTTTGGTGTCACCAAAAACCGAATTGTTTTCGTCGAATGAACCAAGGGAATTACCAAATCCGTGAAGAGCTTCATGAAAAGCAAATGCCAAATTGCTTGTTGTTAATCCACTTACTTTCTGCCCAGACAACGAGCTTATCTTCTCTTTTGTTTCGATAAAATCTGGGTCAAAGAAAATAGTAAGTCGCGTTGCATTGCTGCCGATACCTACAAATGCGTGGAGACCAGGTGTGTTTTCAAATCGTTTGGCGGTCGTTATCGTCCACTTGCCATTCGGATCAAAATCAGAAACTAATGCAGTCGATTTTTCGCCGTCATACAAATCGGCCCCTTTTGCTAAGAAATTAGCAAAAGCCTCAGCGCTAAAACCGGTGAGGGTTTTTAGTTTATCTAAAACATTCTTTTTACAATCCTCACTGAAATTGCCATCCCTTAGTCTTCCAATCAACTCATCAAGTGCGTTCTGAAACGCCGTATCTTTTTCCGGCGTTAACGGAGCTAATCGTTGTGTCTGTCGCTGCGGTGCCCACGAAAGGTCGAGTGAAATCCACTGGCCATCCTTGAAAGTCTGGTAATACGCTTCGCCGCGGTCGTCTGGGTCGTTTGGATTACGGACACTTGTTACCGCCGTCTGGGTATTCGAAACCCAGAACGACACAGGATGATTTCCCGGCAGCGAGCGATCAACATCGACATGCTGGTAGGTAAATCCAGTACGCTCGTTATGACGGCGGATTTGCCATTGCAGGGCTTCACCGATACTGCCAAGCAATGAACATGGCGTCGCAATACCGTCGAGTTCGCAGTCTCCGATGTCAACACGATCGAACGTTATCGAGTCGTTCGGAGACTGCATGCTCCCGCCTTCGTGCGGGGGCCGGCTAAGGTCGCCGAAAATGCCGACGTTATTTCCAAGTCCGTCCCTTTCTTCTGCGAGATATGCGTTTGTATTGAAAAGAGGTTCTGTCCCGCCCTGCGTGGCACGACCGCTCAGGCCCGCGGCATCGCGATGGATAAACGAGACCACCTCCTCATCTTCATCGTTAAATGCTTGACGCGCGATCTCCGAACCGCCGGCTATCACAAAGGCCCGGCGCTTCTTGCCGGTATCGTCCACCTCGGTCAATAATCTGCCAAGCACGCTCGAATGAACAAAGTAGGTCGATTCCCAATCTGTCCATTCTTCCTCGACCTCGTCCCAAGTCCGATTTGAACGTTTCGTCTCACGGCCCAAACCATCGGCCGAAAGCACAGTCTCGTAGCTTTCTTCCTTTGCCGTACTGATCATTCGGCCGGGAGCATTGTAATTAAACGTCGCACCATCGCCACCGGTTTGCCTGCCATCAAAGTCATATTGCGAACCCGCTACTCGATTGTTAACGATAGAATAAGAAAACTCCCAACTACCGTAGTTCCACAGGGTCGAACTTCGCGAGGTCGTATTTTGGAATTGGTCGTAAGAATACGTTTGACGATAAGGAAGATTGTTCAAGTTAGTCTCAGTTCCACCGTGTGCCTCGGCGCCAGATTTTGCATCCTTCACACGCCCCTGATGATCCCAAGTAAACGAACGGTCGAATCTATTCCAAACCGATTCATCTGCCAATTTCAATCTTCCGTCGGCGTAATATTCGTATGATCTATCGAATATCTTCGTCGGTGTGGCATTCTGAACGAGGAATTCCGACGCACGAAGCCTGTTATCGAATTCGATGTCCATTTCGTAGCCGTTCGAATACTCAAGGTGTTTGAGGGCACCCCATGCGCGATAACCCGGATTGTTCGCATAGCTTGTTACACCGCCGAAGCTGGTGCCCGTGACCTCGTCCAATCTGCCGCGTTTGTCGAAGGCGTATTCGATCTCTTCGCCATACGGATCTGAATAAGACTTCAGCGCACCGCCGATGGTATATTCATAACTAATATTAAAATTTCCAGTCGGCTTGTTGGGAAGGGTTTCTGTGAAGATCCTGGTTTCGCTTGTCAATTGAGACAAGGGACTGTAACTATAGTTTATTGTTCCAAGCCCGTCGGTCATTTGAGTTCTGTTGCCGAGGTTGTCGAAAGTGAAGCTGACGTCGGCGGGGTCTTCGATACCTGAGCCGCCCGGAACCGTCCATGCGATGCCCGTGACGAGCGGACGAAGCGGTGTTCCGCTGTTGTTCTCATAGGTATAACTGGTCACGGCTCCCCTCGCATCCACGACCGATGAGATGCTGTCGTCCGTGTTGTAGTTGTAGGTTGTCGAGAGCGGGTTGTTGCTGCCGTCGCGCTGTTCTGGTCGGTGCGAGGTCTTCAGTCGCCCGTGGCCGTCGAATGTCGCGGTCGTGTCCTGATAGGTCTGGCTTGAAGTGCTCCCAGCGTATTGACGGCTTTCGACTACCTGATCGCGTCCGTTGAACTGACTCGTGACGGTCGAATAAACCGTCGTCCCGTTCCATTCGTAGGTCTCGGTTTTCCACGTTCTGCCAAGAATGTCGGCGTACGACTTCTGTTTGCGTCGGGCATTTCCACTTGTGTCCGTTCTGGGAACAAGTTCGCCATCGATGGTCGTCACCAGCCCGCCGGCACAGCCGCAGCCGTCGTAGGAGATGAGCAGGTCGGAGTCGTTGAGGGTTGGAGAGTCCGTGCCGTCGGTGTTTATCTTTCTAATTACTCTCCCCATCCAGTCGTACTTCTGGTGCGTCCAGAGGAATCCGCGCGTTGCGTCGTCGCCTGCGGGTGTCCATGTCGTGCCGCTGACAGAAATCTCTGTCGGAACCGAAGTACGTGCAACGCGTCCGAGAATATCGTATTCTGCAATCGTCGCCGCCCAACCTCCGGCACTTCCCGGATGCTCGGTTCTTGACATCCGAACACGTCCCGCGCCGTCCGCCCAGCTTTCGCTAAATACTTCGTCCGATGTGTCGGCGATACCGTTGCTGTTTGTGTCGATTATCGTCGAGAACACTTTCGATTGGACGCCGTTTGCCGGGTATTCGTAACGCGTGTAGGCACCGCCGTAGTTTGCGATCTTGTCTTTGAGCAATCTTCCAATTGAGTCGTACTCGCGTTCGGTGATCTTGCCTTGCGTCTGGCCTGCGGGAGCAGGCGATTG
>JBQTJB010000160.1:0-6812 GCA_052387555.1 Blastocatellia bacterium
ATTGTAAGCGACGCTATCTCGGTTCGGTTTGGAGAGTTTGATATTTAATAGTCAGGAAGCACATTAATTTTTTGAGAGTAGGCGAGCGTCGCTGAATTTACGGAAAGTTTCTTCAGGATTTTTCCAACTTACCTGCCTTTTTCTGCTTCTCTTAGGTCAAGAATAAATAGAGGAAAATGAGTAACAAACTTTACGTCGGGAACTTGTCGTTTCGCGTAACAAGCGAAGACTTACAGGAATACTTTGGCGCGGCCGGCGAGGTTGAATCGGCCAATGTGGTTATGGATCGGGAAACGGGCCGTTCGCGCGGTTTCGGTTTCGTCGAGATGGCAAGCGAAGACGCCGCAAACAGCGCCATCGCTCAATTCAACGGACAGGAATATGACGGCCGCAACATGGTCGTCAACGAAGCCCGTCCGCGTGAAGATCGAGGCGGTGGAGGAAGCGGTGGTCGAGGCGGACGCGGTGATCGCGGCGGCGGACGCTGGTAAACGTCGAAAGGAGAAAAAGGGAAAGAGTGAAAAAGTTTTCGGATCTCTCGAATCCGACTTTTCCTCTTTTCCCCTTTTAAGCTTTATTCGATTTTTCCGTCGAAGTTCGCCAGGTAAACCACGATCTCATCTATCAATCCCGTTCGCAGACGCGTTTCGGGCACGCCATTAACTATCAACGAAAAAACAAGTTCTTCTCCGCCTGCAGTTGTCACATAGCCTGACAAGGCCGAAACCTGCGTGATCGTTCCGGTCTTGCCGCGGACATTAGCCGCTGCGCGTGTTCCTGTAAATCGCCGTTGCAGCGTGCCGTCCACGCTGCCGATGGTTAGGGAATTGCGCCAGGCTGTAGAATATTTGCTTTCCTTTCCCATGAACGTGAAAAGGCGGACGACCGCGCTCGGTGTTACCAGATTCTGCCGTGAAAGCCCGCTTCCGTCCTGCTGATTTATTCCGTCCGGGGCAACGCCGATGCCGATCAGAAATTCCTTTACAGCCGCTATGCCCAGCCCGCTGCTTTCGGGATTTGCATTTGAAGCCACGGCCTGTCCCTTTTCCGTTTTTCTCAAAAGCTGTTCGCCGAGTGCGCGAAGCAAAGTCTCGGTGTACATATTCTGACTCTGCTTCATGGTTTTCGCGGCGATCAGCGAGAGCGGCGGCGACTCTAGTTTTGCGATCTCAACCGACGGCAAATCAGTTAGGAGTTTTTTTGAATTCACCACGCGTGCATGGCCGGTAAAGGTGACCCCCTTTTGCTCAAGTCGTTGTTTTAACAAAGCCATGAATAATTCGGCCGGCCTCGTTACCGAAACAAGGCCTTTGAATCCGTTGTCGTTTGCCGGAATATTGCCGGTCACTTCGATAATGTTACGATCGAGTTTTTTGATTATTCGCAGCGTATTGACAGAACCGGCGGCGGTTGTCACGCAGAGGTTTATTACAGTGAATATCTGGTTTGCGGGTGTCAGGCGAATGCTGCACGCCGAACCGGCCGCTCCGGCGTTAACTACAATTTCGACAACATTGTCGTTTAGCGGTAATGCTGAAATTTCGGACCCGTAATAAAATTGAAGGTCGTCCCATTCCCAACTTCCGGGAAGAGCGTCGCCGGAGAAATATGTCTCGTCGCCGACAAGCCCACCCTCTACTCGTTTAACGCCTGCCAGGACGATCTTGTCTGCGAGGTTGTCGATGCCCTTTAAATAATCGCCGTCGAGAAAATTGTACGAGAGCGAAATATCGCCACGGCCATAAATTCGCAGATCGCCTTTGACGATGCCGTCGGCCATCATTCCAGTCGGTGCATAAACGCTGGTTACAAATCTGAAATCCGGCGAAAGCTTTTCCAGAGCGGCCGCTACTGTAAAACTTTTCATGTTCGAGGCCGGCATATGATACTTTTCCGCATTTTCCTCGAAGATTACCTTTCCCGAATTCATCGACGCGATCTTAACGCCGATTTGTCCTCGGCGAAATTCCGGACTGAGCAGCCGCTGACGTAGTTTCGATTGCAGCTCCAGCAGAGTTTGCGGTCGCGGAGTAGGCGACGGGCTTGCCGTTGGTGAGGGGACAGGCGTCGGCGATGACTTAGGTACAGTTTGGCCAAAAGCATGTATTGACGACGAAAGCAGGACACCGTAAATGCCGGCAAAGATGGAAATTCTTATCACAATGGAGATATTTTTCATTGTATAGGATTTTACTTTACTTACAGATAGCCGAAAAGCGGCGGAATGACAGTATGAATAGCTGTTTGATATATATGACCATTCTTATGATCCGGCTGGTTCCATTTCGCCAAAATGCAATGTTATACTTCACAGTTGCTATTTGGCACATGCAACGAAGAAATAATGACCGGTTTATCAGGATCAACAGGTGTCGGGAGAGATATTTATTTAATGCGGCGTTTTAAGTTTGCGGTTTTGATTATTTTCGGATTGTTCGGCTTTACTTTTTTTGCGTATGAACGGTCGTCGCTTGCAGTCGAGGGCAAGGCGTCGGGAAATACGCTAAACGCCCCGACGGGCGTTAATGCATCGGACGGGAACTTCGCAAACAAAGTCGGCATTCTATGGAACGCAGTGCCCTACGCGACCACCTATCGGATTTTCCGCAATACGACAAACAATCCGGGATCAGCGACGGACGTCGGCACGACACCTGCGAATTATTTTTACGATACGACCGCAGTAACCAATCAAATTTATTTTTATTGGGTTAGAGCGGAAAACACGCAGGGCAACAGCGATGTAAGCGCGCCGGATCAAGGCCTTCGCGCCATCGGGACGATCGGTCCGGGGCCATTTCCGCCGCTCGACCCGCCGACGGCGCCTACAGGCAATCCGGTAACCGCCGCTAAAGCCGCTCTCGGAAAAACTCTGTTCTGGGACGAACAGATGTCTTCAACAAAAACCGTTTCATGCGGCACGTGCCATCGTCCGGCCGAAGGCGGATCAGACCCGCGAACGGCGATTAATCTTCCGCGGTCGACAAATCCCGGTTTCGATAACACGTTCGGCACCATGGACGATGTTTTCGGATCGCCGGGCGTTCCAAAAAACAACGTTGACGGCACTTATTCGGTTGCGACGCATTTCGGCTTCAACGAACAGGTAACTGGCCGCAAATCACCATCGTATTTAAACGGCGGTTATACGCGTGGCGGCCTGTTCTGGGACGGAAGAGCTGACGATGTATTTCGTGACCCGATAACGAATGCGGTAATTCTTAACGCCTGGGGCGGCCTGGAAAGCCAGGCACTCGGCCCGCCGGTATCAGGTGCTGAAATGGCACATGGCGGACGAGACTGGACGCAGGTCGCCGCGCGGGTCTCGGCTTCGAAGCCGCTTGCATTGGCTTCTAACAGTCCGTTATCGCTGCAATCATGGATAGACGGTCGTAATTATCCGCAACTGTTTGAGGAAGCATTCGGCACGCCGGACGTGACGCCGGCGCGCATCGCGATGGCGATCGCAACGCACGAACGCTCGTTGTTTTCCGATCACACTCCGCTTGACAAATGGGCCGCTCAGATCCAGCCGCTGACGGCGCAGGAAGAGACGGGGCGGACGCTTTTTGTAAATCTGCAATGCAACACATGCCACGACGGAGCTCTTCTCACGGATAATAATTTTCACAATATAGGCGTCCGTCCGCAAAATGAGGATGTCGGCCGCGGCGGCGTGACAATGAATACGGACGACAACGGCAGATTCAAAACACCTACGCTTCGCAATGTCGAGCTTCACGCTCCGTACATGCACAACGGGCGGTTTGCGACGCTTGAAGATGTGGTTGAGTTTTACGACCGTGGCGGAGACCACGACGCTCCGAATATCGACCGCGGCGTTATCAGGCCGCTTAACTTGACGATGCAGGAGAAAGCGGATCTTGCCGCGTTTATGAGGCGTCCGTTGACAGATACGCGCGTTCAAAACGAGCTTCCCCCGTTCGACAGGCCGCAGCTTTATACCGAATCAACCCGTGTCCCGCAAATTTCTGGCACCGGTCGTACAGGTTCTGGGGCGATCGTGCCGAACGCAATAGCGATCGAACCTCCTCTGGTTGGAAACCCGAGCTTTACTGTAGCTGTTTCGCAAGGACTCGGTGGGGCTCAAGGGGCGGTAGTTGTCATCGATTCCAGCGATCCAGGCGTCGGCTCGTCTATTCCGGGTTCGGGTTCTTTCACTCGTTCCACGGTTAATTTGACGGGAGCAGGTGCGGGTAACGGGTACGGTTCAGTAAGCCTTGCTATTCCAAATAACCCGGCGCTGGTAGGACAGACATTTTACGGAAGATGGTACGTTCCGGACGCTGGGGCGACGAATGGATTTTCGGTTTCCAGGTTATTTTCGTTTACGATTTTCGGAGTCGCCGCGCCGAAAGCAGCTCACGTCGATTTTGACGGCGACCGCAAAACAGACATTTCGATCTTCAGACCAGGACCCGGCGAATGGTGGTATCTCCGTAGTTCGGATTCGCAAAATCGCGCTTTACAGTTCGGAGCCGGAACGGACAAGATCGTCCCGGCAGATTATACCGGCGACGGCAAAACGGATGTAGCTAATTGGCGGCCGTCTAACGGGGCATGGCTGATTCTGAGAAGCGAAGATTTTACGTTCTATTCATATCCTTTCGGGGCCAACGGCGATATGCCCGCTCCGGGTGATTATGATGGCGACGGGAAAGCCGACACGGCTGTTTTCCGGCCATCATCGGCTACGTGGTTCATCCTGCAGTCGAGCAATGGCGCCGTGCGGTTCGAAGGTTTTGGAGTGAATGGAGACATCCCGCAGGTGGGCGATTACGATGCGGACGGCAAATCCGATATCGCGATATTCAGGCCAAATGGAGTTGCGGGCAGCGAGTGGTGGATCAGCCGTTCGACCGCCGGCGTGCTAGCCCTTCAATTCGGACTTCCGACGGATAAGCCGGTGGCCTCGGACTTTACCGGTGACGGAAAAACCGATGTTGCATTCTGGCGTCCGTCAGACGGATTCTGGTTTGTTCTGAGGAGCGAAAACTTTAGCTTCTACGCTGTGCCGTTCGGTTCAACCGGCGACATTCCAGCGCCTGGCGACTATGACGGGGACGGAAGGACCGATACCGCAGTTTTCAGGCCGTCTGCCGCAACGTGGTATGCGAACCGTTCGACACAGGGCATAATGATAGTCGGCTTCGGCGTCAACGGAGATTATCCGGTTCCGGCGGCTTACGTTCCGTAAAAAGCAACAGAAACTACAAAAAAGGCGGCGTCTATTTCGATCAGCCGCTTTTTTTGGTTTTCGTTATGCTTACCAACGAATCGGGCGAATGTCAGGCCCGACTACGTGAACCCCGCTGAGCACATTGTCACGCATTTGCGTTAAACTTGTATCGTCAATCCTGTATTGGTGTGCCGAGTACCAAACTACGACATCCTGATTGACCAAGTTCTCGCCGTTTACCCACGGAGCAAGATTTGCGGCTGACCCGCTGTTGGGATCATCAAGCTCGCTTGGCGAGGCCGAGGTTCCCTTAAACTGCATCAGCCAAAAATCGCCTGCTCCGTAAGTGTCGGTCAAAAGACCGGCGCTGTTCGTGACGGTCCCGTCATTCAGGTTCGGGAAGATCGAATAGGCCTCGTCCGAGGCCGAATTCTGGATCATAAACCCGCGGTTCAGGCCGTAATTCCTGAAGATCGAAAGTTCGGTCGCGACAGGCGTCATGAACTTACGTCCGCGCTCGATCTTGAACACTTTGTTGGTCGGCGAAACCACATCGAAATCGAACCGCCAGTAAACGTGGTGATTACGCGGGGCGCACACGCATCCGTTCGTGGTCGAACCGAAACCGTAACGCGGCCTGATCCTTCCGTCCTGGCCGAAACGCCACTCCATAATGTAGCGATACCATCCGGCGTTCATTTCAGTGACCAAAACCACCTCTTCGCCCAAGCCTGCATTCTGCGTATAAGCCGCAACACCCTGAAAATTGCCGGTATCGTTACGGCTTTCCACTGCGGTGGTTGCAATCTGACCAGCAGCAAGAATGCGCATGCCGGGAGCCGGGTTTTGCGCACCTGCATCCGGGGCACTAAAGAAGCCTTCGGCATACTGCCAATCACGGAACGGGCCGCAGACGTTATTAACGTACTGTACGTTCAGGATCGGGGCATGGCCGCGCTTCAGAACCGTCTTGCCTTTGTATTTTACGTCGCGGATTTCGAGTCCCGATCGTTCACCGCTTGCCCCTGAAGAAGAGGATGGGCGAATTACGAGCATTTCCCACAGCGGGTTCGTAGTGCCGGTCTGGTTAACTGTTAACTGCATCTGTCCGGCGACGCCTTGTCCGGTCGATCCCTGGCCAGAATTAGAAATGCCGCAAGTACCGCCGGCGGCTGCGGCACGGCAAGTCGGAGGCGTGTTCCCTTCGTAGTTAACAACCTTCGAATTCTTAAAACTTATGCCGACAACCTGATTCTGTGTGCCGTCATCGCTTTGGACGAGAATATTTACCAGTCTTTCACCGTTGAGGTTTGATACGGGCGGCATGGCAGCCGAAAGATCTATCTTGCCTTCCTTGCTCAAAGGGCCGAGTCTTGGATTGGCATTTATCACGGAGTAAGCTGCTTCGATCTCCTCGCCGCTGACGCCCGGATCGAATTTATCTGTCGAGACGCGAATAGATTCCTTTCCAGCATAGTCACCTTCGGCGATAACGGCTATGTCACGCGTGTAATCGTAAAATACAATACGGAAATGCGTTGGTTCGAGTGTCGGGCCGCCCTTCAATGCCGCTTCGTTTTCAAGCGATTCGAATGACAATAGCCGATAGCTG
>JBQTJB010000161.1:0-5983 GCA_052387555.1 Blastocatellia bacterium
TCCATCGAGGCACTGAATTCCTTTGCGAGCGAATACAAAGTGAAAACCTCGTGATTTGCTTTCTTGATCTCGCGCACGTAGCTTGGGCTGGCGTCGATTTGAATTCCCGATCCCCACTGTCCCTTGCCTTTTGTATCGGTGGCATATCCAAGCCCCTCTCGGTCGATGATTCGATGAAGAACCTCTAGATTCCGGAGGAATGTGTTGACTATCCGCGGGTCGAATTTTGATCCTGCGCCCATTCGAAGCAGTTCTTTTGCCTCTTCAGGAGCAACGGCGGGCCGATAGGGGCGAGCCCCGCGAAGCGTGTCGTACGCGTCGGCCACGGAAAGAATACGGGCCGTAAGCGGTATGTTTTCTCCCCGAAGGCCTTCCGGGTAACCGCTTCCGTCCCAGTTTTCATGGTGATATTTCACCGTTGGAACGACCGGATAATCGAAACCTATTTTTTCAAGTATCGAAGCACCGACCGATGAGTGAATCTTTGTTTTTTCTAGCTCGGCGGGGGTTAGACGTCCGGGTTTGTTTAAGATGTGATCCGGCACCGCCAGCTTTCCTATATCATGAAGCAAAGCTCCGGTGCGAAGCGCTTGAATATCGTTCTCGCTCAGAAGAAGAAGTTCGCCAATGCCCATGGCATATATCTGAGTCCGGCGAACGTGACCGATACCGACCTGATCGCGAGCGTCAATTGCAGTCGCCAAAGCCTCTACCGTGGCGAGATGAATTCTGCTGGCATCAGTGATCTGTTTGGTCTTCTGTTCGAGCCTTCTGACGTGGATTTTGTACGCTATGCTTCCCGCAACTACGATCGGTACAAGCACGAAGCCGAATTCGATTCCGAAATGAATAAAAATAAGACAAAGAAAAATGGCAAATATTGTATTGATCGCGTAAGCAACGAATGGCCTTCCGAGTTGGCGTTCGACCAATGAACCAATAGGTTGCGAGCTTTCAATGCGAAGGAACAAATAATTAACCAGAGAGTGGATCGCATAATGCGAAAAAGCCATCACGCAGATAGCCGTGATCAGAATATTTGTCTCGTATAGCTCAACCGCAGAAATATTTTCCTGGAAGTGAGGATAAATGCCCAAAAAAGAGTAGAAAACATAGGCGGAAATAAATGTTGCCACGATATCGGCGCATGCCTCAAACCAATGCGGCCTTTCCGTTTTTTTTGCCGAATAAGAACGGACTATTGATCCGGTTACCGACAATATCAACGCTCCGCCGACTCCAAGCCAGACGACTCCTAGAAAAACAAATAGAGCCCTTGCCGAGAAAATGATTTCCGTGTAAGGAATCTTCGTCTGGTACCTGCAGATTACCAGCGACAGAAAAACAGCAGTGCCTAGTGCTGCAAGTTTCGGAACCGAATACGACGGAGCTCGAAGCAAAGTGAGTCCAAGCACCGCGAATGTTGCAACAAGCATTGATCCGCAAAGCACTTTTGTCGGCCATTGAAAATCTGATATTCGAGTATGCCCCATCGTTTCTTCGGTTGCTTCGGTTTTCCTGCAAGATCGGCAGGAAAAATACTAACCCTGACCGCCTTGCTAAAATCTGTAGACACAGATTTCCAACATGGGTTAATACAAACCCTGTGCCAAAGTCATAAATTATGAAATAAATAAGTTTAAGTGTTTTTAGGCGGGGTAATTTATAGGCGAATGGTTTGTGGAAATCAGAATGACCGAACCGTAGCAGTAATTCGTTCAAAATGAGAGAAAAACATTATTTGTTAAAGAAGAGTTAAGACTTAAGAAATACGGGAAAGTGGTGTACCGAGTTATCAGGATCGAGAAAGGTCAATACCTGTCGTCATCATAGTCATAGGTATCAAAATCCTTTGAATCGCTGTAGTCATCTATTTCAGCGTCTTCTTTGAGATCGAGTTCGATGGGGTCAAGCCCGACAACCGTAAGAGCGGCACCGCATTCATCACACGTAACACTATCGCCCTGTTCTGAGTCGGCATCAACATAAACTTCTTCCGTGCATTCGGGACAAATCGAGGTCGGCATTTTTCTATTTTCTCCGTAAACCAAAAAAAGTCAATTTTCGAATATTTCACCAAAAAGCTAAAAAAATTGCGTATATCAATCTAACTTGTAATCCGATGTCTTTGCAAGCCTTTTCCGCTGCGTTCGGCACTTCTAAAAAATCTTTCCGGGTGTTAATGTTTTCGACATGCAGTTTCCTTTCAAATTGGCTAAGGACAGAGAGTTCGACGTGCTCGGCTTTGGGACGAACGCCGTCGACTTTCTGATCCGCGTTCCCAACTATCCCGAATTCAATACTAAGGTCGAGTTAAACGAGTATGTACAGGCGGCCGGCGGCGAGATTGCTTCTTCAATGGCCGGTCTTCGGCGGCTAGGGGTCAGGACGGCTTACGCTGGACGATTCGGCGAGGACGAAGCAGGAGCTTTCGGTCTGACAAGTCTTATCGATGAAGGAGTGGATGTAAGCCTCGCGGAAAAGATACCCGAAGCAAAAACGCAAACCGCGTTTATTGTAATAGATATGCGAAACGGTGAACGTACCGTGATCTGGCAGCGGGACGAGCGGTTGAAATACTCTGCAGCAGAAGCGCCGGTCGAAGCGGTAAAAAAAACGAAAGTTCTGCATATTTCCCCGCATGACAGCGAAGCCTGTATCGTTTTGGCTGAAGAGGCAAAGCGAAATTATGTTATCGTCTCGATCGACATCGACCGGGTGTTTGAAGGAACCAAAAAGCTTCTATCTTCTGTTGATATTCTGGTTATGTCTTCGGATTTTCCAGAAAGACTCATCGCCATTTCCGACCTGCGAACCGCGTTGACCGAGATCGCGGCCCGTTACGGGTGTTCCGTAGCCGGAATTACGCTCGGCGAATCCGGCTCACTTTTGTATTGCGGCGGCACTTTTATCAAAACGCCCGGCTTTGCTGTTCCCGGCGGCTGTCAGGATACGACCGGGGCAGGTGATGCTTTCCGCGCGGGCTTGCTTTACGGGCTGTTGACGGGCGAATCGATCGAAGCGAGTGCCGTTATGGCAAATGCAGTAGCTGCGTTGAAGTGCCGCTCAGTCGGTGCCAGAACTGCGCTTCCTAACGAAACTGAACTTAAAAGCTTCCTAAAAAATTTATAGACATTAAAACCACATTTAATATAAGCTTATAAGGTGTCGCGACCTGTGGCCGACTCGCGTTTCCTCTACCCTTCTGGTTTTTACTCCTACCTGCCATTCCCAAAGAACATTATTTATGGATTCGAAGCTAGGTCTCATCGTCCAGCTAAACGGTGTCTTTCTGATAACGATTCTTTCGTTGTTCCTAAGACGCTCGCTGAAGGTGACAGCTTTGAAGTACTGGACGATTGCCTGGCTATGCCTCTCGTTTGCGCTGATCTGTCTGCGGCTCGGTTTCAGTTATTCCGACCTCGGCACGCTCTTATTTACCTACTATTTTCTTGGCGAGTATATTTTCGGATTCATGCTCGTTGCCGGATGCCGAAGTCTGGATGGCGATTACGAGCTCAAAGCACGGGCAGAATTTTTTATCATCCCGTTTGTAGTCATCGCGCTTTTTCTTCCTTTGTTGGCCCCTGATTTTAATGACATTTTTCATATCCATGCGCTGATACTTGCCGGTTTTTACACTGCGGCATTCTTTGCCTTGCAAAAATCAAAACAGCGAAGCTTCGGTTGGCGGGTTATGCACGTGGCTCTTGCACTTCTCGCTTTGGATTTGTTTGGTTACTTCGTTTTGTTCACGGCTCGTAATGTTTTTGAATACTCAACGTCTCTCCTAACCTACAATTCGCTTTTCGATTTGGTGTTGCAAACGACGCTGGGCTTCGGCATGGTTATCGTTTTGCTTGAGAAGGTGTTGTCGGATTACAAAACCTCAAACGAACGGCTTATGGAGGCTCATAAACAGCTTGAGGAACTTGTCCACACAGATCCGCTTACGGCGGCGTTTAACCGCCACGCGTTCTACGGATTCGTTAAACGAAGCGGTGAAGAAGGAACGGTTGTTTCAGGCTGCGTAGGGTTTTTCGATATCGACAATCTAAAGAGCATCAACGATTGTTTCGGCCACGCTGCCGGAGACGCTGTCATTCGAAATGTCGTGAAAGCAATTCGTGACATCATACGAGCGGAAGACCTTATCTACCGGTGGGGTGGCGACGAATTCTTTGTAATCATGATCAGCATGGACTCCGAAATGGCAGAGACTCGCATGTCCAGGCTGGAAGGAATGCTTCAAGCCCTGGAAATAGAACACTTACCTGAGCCGATGGAAGTCGGCGTATCATGGGGGTTTAAGGATTTTGCAGGAATGGCCGAACTCGAAAAAGCGATTGCCGACGCCGATTCGGCGATGTACAGGCGTAAGCAGGAACGCAAGCTCCAACAAAAAGTGCCGAGCTATATCAACTCGCCACCTGCGAATATTTCAGAGGTTATTCAATAATCCACTACAGTTTATCGTTAAAAAAACCAATCGCCAGGGCCCATGCGTCGTCCGCGGCGATGCGGTCATAAACCTCTGGCCGCGTGTCGTTAAAAAAAGCGTGGTCGGCATCGTACTTTATCGAATGAACGGGCAGTTCGAACCGTTCTGCCGCATCCTCGAGCCGGGCGACCTTTTCGGGTGTTATCCAACCGTCACGCTTGCCGGAAAAGAAGATCGTCGGAGACTTGAGCTTCTGTAAAACATCGTCTTCGGGAATATCTCCATAAAACGGAGCGGCTGCGCTTATGCCCTCAATCTCGCACGCTGCCCGAAGCGCGAAAGTTCCACCCATGCAGTAACCAGTTATGCCGAAATGCGACAGCGAATAGGCTTCGCGTGCGGCGCTCATTGCATTCGAGATCGTATCGAGTCCGTCTTCGATGGAGAGAGCGTGCATCATTTTTGACGCTTCCTCCGAATTTGCCGCTACTTTTCCCCGGTAGAGATCGGGAGCAATGCAAATAAACCCTTCATCCGCGTAACGGCCTGCAATATCCTTTATATGGTCATTCAGCCCCCACCATTCGTGGATCAAAACAACGCCCCGCTTGTTTTCATCATCGGGCAACGCAACATAAGCGCTCGTCGCTCCATCTGCTGTATCGAAAGGCAAAGTTTCAGTTTTCATGCAAAGAAATCCTCCCAACGTCTAACTACTTTTAAGTATAGCCGAAACGCTGGAAGGAGAATAAAGCCGCCGAGTTTAGTGCCTAATTAGAAGATCCTAATGGTATATCCTACCCGTAAACCACGGCCGACCTCGGGCAAAAAGTCCTTGATGAAATTTATGTGATTTCGATAAAGACGGTTTGTTAAGTTGAACGCATTGAATGAAAAGATGTGGGCATAATGCTGCCGCCCGATCGTGTACGACCCCGCAACATTGAACAGACCGTAGCCGGCAGTTCGCGTCTCAAGGGGGAATACCTTTTCCTGGTCGGCTGCAAAAATTGCTTCCGGGCGAATGCTCAGGTCCTTGTAACGAAGATCGAGACCGACTTTGGCGCGTGCCGGAGGAATTCGCGGAATATTAATTTCGTCATCGATCAACTTTGCTCTTACCATATCCAGACTGGCAAAGGCACCGATGTATTTATTGAAGCTCGCTTCGGCGCTTATCTCGGCTCCGAAATAGCTCGCGTCAGCTTGTTCATAGCGCCCGACAGGAAGGCCGTCTTCGATATCCACGTCGCCATCTCCGTCCTCATCCTGCGGGGCGAGAAATACAAAATTGTCGATCCTGTAATAAAATACATCGCCTGTTATGCTGAATCTGCTTGACTGATGCCGAAGTGAAAAATCGACTCCGTTTGCACGTTCGCTTTGCAGATTCTCGTTGCCTATCTCAAATGTGACGTTTCCTATGTGCGGCCCGTTGTTATAAAGCTCCTCGAGCGCAGGAGCACGGTGAGAATGAGAAAAGTTGGCGACGAACGCGCCGCCTTCCCACAAACCGACGTTTATTCCGGCCGCACCGGAAAA
>JBQTJB010000162.1:0-3520 GCA_052387555.1 Blastocatellia bacterium
CTGAGATCATCAGGATGGAAGGATGGGAAGAGCCGGAGTCGTCGATCGTGGCGATCCAGCCGAAAGGGACGAAGCCGCCTTTTTTCTGCATTCACGCAAAAGGCGGGAACGTGTTGTTCTACAAGGATCTGGCAAAGCATCTGGGAGAAGACCAGCCGTTCTACGGGATACAGGCGAGGCGGGTAGGCGGACGGCAGGTGGGGCACGCTACGGTGGAAGAGATGGCGGAGTTCTACATCAGAGAGATGAAAGAGATACAGCCGGAGGGGCCGTACTACCTCGGCGGTTCGTCCTTCGGGGGATATGCTGCCTTCGAAATGGCGGCGCAGCTTAGGAATCAGGGGGAAGAGGTTGCCTTACTTGCACTCCTCGACACGGGAGCACCAGGCTATCCAAAGAAATTGCCCGGAACGACCAAGATTTTGTCTAAGTTTTTTTATTATCTGCGCAGGTACCAGCACCACAGGGATACGATTTTCCTGCTCCGATCCGGTGAGCGACTGGCTTACGTTAAGGAAAAAGCAAATAAGGTTTGGAATAAATATTCGCGCCGAATACAAAATGCGCGAAAGTCTTTCACTCGAGCAATTTATACAAATCTTAATCGGCCAATCCCGAAAAGTCTGATACAACTTGAAGATCAGATCGAGCGAGCAGGAAAGCAATATTCCGGAAGAATGTATCAGGGAAAGGTCACGATCTTCCGGGCTCTGAAACAGCCGTTCGGCATCTATCCGGATCAAACATTAGGCTGGGATAAGTTCGTGTCGGGCGATATGGAAATTCATGAAGTTCCCGGACATCACGGATCGATTGTTACCGAGCCATACGTTAGAGTGCTTGCGGCAAAGCTGGGTGAATCTATCGACACTCGGGCACTATCCGAAACTAATCAGAAAACAGCGTCGGCTTTGAGTTCGACGGTTGATAGATCCGAACCGAAACATACGGATCAGGAGCAGGTTAGCTTTTTCAACTGCGTTTTGGCTGGAAGCGGCACATTACCTATTCGCTGCGGCGAACTGTTGATAAAAAACGGCCACGCTATTTGCGGAGTAGCGACGTCAGACCCCGAATTGAAACGTTGGGCAGAGCAAAACGAGATTCCTTATTTCGTTCCTGATCGAGATCTTTCTGAACAATTAAAAGGCATTACTTTCGACTACCTGTTCAGCATCGTAAATCAGCATATCCTGACAGAAGACACCTTGAGACTTCCCAAAAAGCTGGCTATCAACTATCACGACGCTCCGCTGCCGTTTTATGCGGGAACCCATGCAACATCTTGGGCAATAATCAACGGCGAAAGAAAACATGGCATCAGTTGGCACTTAATGTCCGACGTTGTGGACGCCGGCGACATCCTGAAGCAGCGAAGCGTCGAGATTTCGGAAAATGACACCGCTCTCACGCTAAACACAAAATGTTACGAAGCCGCTGTCAGCGCATTCGAGGAATTAGTTGATGATCTATCGCGCGGAACTCCCGTTATTGAAAAGCAGAATCTTGAAAATCGCACTTTCTTTGCCCGTTACAAAAGGCCGGCAAACGCTTGTCTGATTTCGTGGGACAATCCCGCTTCGCGGATTTCGTCTCTGGTCCGAGCTCTTGATTTCGGGTCTCACTCAAACCCGCTCGGCCGTGCAAAACTTGCCATCGGAAGTGATTTCTTTATCATTTCGTCAGTTGAGATCTCAAATACCCAATCATCAACCAGACCAGGAACAGTCACTGAAATTGGGGCGGATTTCTTAAGGATTTCTACTGCGGATCAGGAAGTTATTGTTAGCGGGATTTTATCACTTGACGGACGAAAAATCGCGATTAATGATCTTGTTTTGAACTATAGCCTGGCAGAAGGCTTCGAGTTTGAAAATCCCGATCAAAAATTAACCCGGCGTCTGGATCCGCTTTACAACAAAACGACTGAGAAAGAAGCATTTTGGGTCAGAAAGCTGTCCGAGATGGAGCCAGCGGTTCCTCCATTTTGGAAAGACGGTTCCCGGTTGGAAAACTCGCAATTTGTAAGTTTGGACATTGGCCTGCCGGATGAGTTCGAGGAATTTGTAAAAGGGAAATCGAATTGTAGGAAAAGCGACTTGTTATTGACGGCATTCGCCGCATTTTGGGCGCGTTTAACCGCCAACGACAGTTTTGATATCGGATATTCGAGCTTTGAAATTGATGAAGAGATCAAAGGACTAGAGAATTTGTTTTCGCGGCAAGTGCCATTAAGGGTAAAAACTGACGGATTCATTACATTTGCGGATTTGTCCGAATCTGTTAAGGCAGAGACGGACATGGTGACGGCTAATCATACATTTTCACGCGACATCGTAGTGAGGCATCCGCAACTCAAGGCCCTCGCTTATTCTCAGGAAAAGCTTTCATTTCCGATCGTTTTTAGCAAAGTGTCATCTTTGGACGAATCAGTTTCGAATGAAAACAGCGGGTTGACGCTTTTGGCTTCGGATGCAGGGTCGAGTTGTCGTTGGATCTACGATGAACAAAAGATCGATCGAGACGGAATTGAACGGTTGGCCGGCAATTTTTCGACATTCATTAAAAATATTGCTCAGTATCCGGATCAGTCTTTGGCGAATGTTTCTTTGTTGGATGACGCTGAGAAAAAACAGCTTCTCGTCGCATGGAACGATACGAAAATTGATTTTCCGACGGACAGGTGCATCAACCAGTTGTTTGAGGAACAAGTAGAACGGTCGCCTGATTCCGTAGCGGTAATATTTGGAGATCAGCGGCTTACATATCGGGAACTCAACCAACGTGCTAATCAGGTTGCTCATCACCTTCGGTCTCTCGGCATCGGAGCGGAATCTCTTGTCGGAATCTGCGTCGAGCGGTCAGTGGAAATGATCGTAGGAATCCTTGGAATACTCAAGGCAGGCGGGGCTTATGTGCCGCTCGATCCGGAATATCCTAAGGAACGCCTCGCGTATAAGCTTAAGGATTCGCGGGCGGAAGTTCTCATTACTAAGAGCTCTTTGGTGGAAGTTTTCGTAGATCAAACGGCGACCGTCGTGTATCTAGACAAAGATGCGGAACTAATAAGCGCGGAACCAGTCATAAATCCGGAACCACTGTCTTCGGCGAAAAATCTCGCCTACGTCATATACACCTCCGGCTCGACCGGAAAACCAAAAGGTGTTGCAATCGAACATCGTAACGCAGTGGCATTTGTAAGCTGGGCGCTTTCCGTCTTTACGCCGGATCAATTGAAAGGCGTTCTGCTTTCCACTTCGATCTGTTTCGATCTTTCGGTTTATGAAATGTTTGTTCCTCTCAGTTCTGGAGGAAAAATCATTCTGGTTGAAAATATTCTGCACCTTCCGGCCGCACCGGCTTCAAACGAAGTCACATTAATAAATACCGTTCCGTCGGCAATCAAGGAATTGCTAAGAGTCAAAGGCGTTCCACCCTCAGACCGCACGGTGAATCAGGCCGGCGAGCCACTCAAAACATCGCTCGTTAAAAAGATCTATGACACCGGTTCTGTTAAAGA
>JBQTJB010000163.1:0-4114 GCA_052387555.1 Blastocatellia bacterium
GGACCGAGGCCGAACGGCTAGACGTGACGATTCCGGGACGACGTCCACGAACGGGACATTTGCATCCGATCACAATCCTAAGGCAGAAGATCGAGGATATCTTTGTGTCGATGGGTTACGCGATCGAGGACGACCGTGAGATCGAGACGGATTATTACAATTTCGACGCGTTAAATATCCCGCCCGGCCACCCGGCGCGCGAATCGCAGGACACGTTCTATACGACCGACGGCTTTGCTTTGCGTTCCCAGACATCGACGGTGCAGATCCGTGCTATGGAACGCCGTGGCGTTCCGCTGCGGATATTGGCACCGGGCCGCGTTTTCCGTCGTGATACGCCCGACATGACGCACACGCCGATGTTTCACCAGCTCGAAGGGCTCTGCGTCGATAAAGGCATCACGATGGCTCATCTGAAAGGCACGGTCACCGAATGGCTACGACGAATGTACGGCGAAGATACTCGAACGCGCTTTCGTCCGTCTTACTTCCCTTTCACGGAACCGTCGGCGGAATTCGACTTTTCGTGCTTCAAATGTCACGGAACGGGAACAGTAAGCGGTAAGCAGTCAGCAGTGAGCAGTCAAAATAGTGAGGTTTCTCTCGAACAGCTCACGGCTCACGGCTCACAGCTCACTTCTGATCGCTGCCGTCCGTGCAAAGGCTCCGGCTGGATCGAGCTCGGCGGCAGCGGAATGGTGCATCCGAACGTGTTGAAGGCTGTCGGCGTCGATCCGCAAATCTACTCCGGCTTCGCATTCGGATTCGGCCTCGAACGCATGGCCGCGTTGATGTACTCCATCGACGACATCCGACACATGTTCGAAAACGACGTGAGATTTTTGGAGCAGTTTAGGTGATAGACATTCCCGCAACTGATAGTGACGATCCGATCTTCTTAGATATCGTCAAGAATTTGGTCGTCAATCTTCTGAATCAGAATGAGCCGGCAAATGCATGGATAGTTAAAATCGATCGAGCGTTCGATGCGAAGTGGCGCGGGTTTCAAGGCAAAATGCTGGGGGCATTGGGTTGGTGGGACCGGAATCAACTGAAGGTTCCGCCGTTTATTCCCGACAGAGTTATTGATCAAAGTTGTTATGAGCGAGTTGGGGAAGAGTACTTACTTATGGATTTTGGTGTCCTTCACTACTATCAACCGAGCAGCGAGAACATTACCGGTCGAAACGCACTTCAAGCATCCGTAAAGCCACGGCTATTCCTTTGGTTTAGCGGCGAAACGATTTCGTCTAAACGTGGGACAGTCATGGTCTACTTGATTGAGAATTACCGACATTCGTCGTTTCTGGTTTCCATGGTCAAAAAGACAAAAGATTGGGAAGTATATAAAACCGATGGCATCTCACGAAATGAGTTTCTAGCCCTCGCTGAATAATTAGGACAATGAACATCAGTTACAACTCGCTCAAGGAGCTGAAATTGACCAATAGCTCGTGCACTTTGTGATAGCGTGATAATATTTAGGAAGGAGTAGATGTATGTCAGTTACCACGCTTGAAGGAACTGTAAAGAATGGTCAGGTTATCTTGCCTGAGGGTTCGACACTGCCTGAAGCCGCGAAAGTTTACGTCCTTGTTCCTGACGCATTGCCACGAAGCCCTCGGGTCTGGAGTCCGCGTTTATTGGATAAAAGTAAACTGGCCGATCTCGAGCTTGAGGTTTCTGACATAGAAGATGAATAGGTATAACGACCAATACGCCCCTGCCGCTCCGTTTTCACTAATCACTCTCAAGAACATTGAAACGTCGGAGACTATTCGCGATGTACCGATGTTGCTCGATACCGGATCAGACATTACGTTGTTGCCGTTGACGCATTGCCGCCGTATCGGAATTGAGGTTTCGGAAGAAAATACGCTGGACCTCTTTGGCTTTGATGGATCCACGAGTAAGGGACTATATGTGCGCCTTGAGCTACAGTTCGGCGGGAAGCAGTTTCGCGGTAACTTCGTTGCGTACGATCAAGCTGAAGGAATCTTGGGCCGAAATATTCTGAACGAGTTTTCGTTGCTTTTGGATGGTCCCAACTTGTCTTGGGATACGATAAACGCTTTGATCAAATGAACATCAGCTACAACTGGCTCAAGGAGCTTATTGATATTGGACTTTCTGCCGAGGAGACCGCCGCCGCGCTAACGCGCGTCGGGTTGGCAGTCGAAGGCGTTCATCCTCACGGCGATGATTTTGTTCTGGACATCGACCTGACGTCGAACCGGCCGGATTGCCTTTCGCATTTGGGTATTGCACGCGAGATCGGTGTTATTACTGGCGGGCAGGTCATGCTCGAACAGCGACGCAACGAAAATCGAGTTGCCGATGCTCCGTTTCCGTCGCTGCTTGCGCCGGAAATTGTGCGGATCGAAGCGCCGGAACTGTGCCATCGTTTTACGGCCAGGATCATCAGAAACGTCAAAATAGTCCCGTCGCCGGATTGGCTGGTAAAACGGCTTGAGGCTATCGGCGAGCGGGCGATAAACAATGTGGCCGACATCACAAACTATGTAATGCACGAGCTCGGACAGCCAATGCACTCGTTCGATCTCGATAAGCTCGCTGAAAATCGGATCGTCGTTAGAAATTCAAGATCAGGTGAAACAGTAAAAACCCTCGATGAGATTGAAAGAAAACTGGACGAATCAATGCTTGTAATCTGCGACGCCGAAAAACCCGTCGCCGTTGCTGGCGTTATGGGCGGATTGGAGACCGGAATTACCGAATCGACGACGAATGTCTTACTTGAAGTAGCTTGTTTCAAGCGAGAGAGAGTTCGCTCAACATCGCGAATACTCGGCCTTGCCACCGAAGCCAGCTACCGCTTTGAGCGCGGCGTCGATATCGAAAATCTCAAAGCCGCATCGGACCGTGCGACCAAATTAATTTGTGAACTCGCCGGCGGAGAAGCGGGCGAATATGTAGACGTATATCCAGCAAGATTTGAAGCCAAAGAAGTTGAATCAGGAGATATTTCGGCGGCCGTCAAAAGATTGACGGGGCTAATTTTAGATACGGCTGAATGTGTTCGAATATTGGATGCATTAGGAGTATCCAAAGTACGGAAATCTGAAATTTCAGATTTGGGATCAAAGAGCTTTGCGGTTCCATCCTGGCGTCATGATATTTCCATCGAAGCAGACCTGGTCGAAGAAGTTGCCCGACATGCAGGTTACGAAAATATAGCCGACGAACTACCGCCAGCATATGGAGCCGGTGAATACCAGGCCACAGAAGCGCGCAAAAAGCTCCTGCGGCAAGCGCTTGTAGATCAGGGATTTGATGAGGCAATTTCTTACAGCTTTATCGATACAAAGTTCGACGAAATTTACGAAATAGTTCCGGGAATCCTTGATGGGAATATCGAGAGCAAATTTGTAGAGCTTCGCGACGCCGTCATCGAAGGCGCGGTACGAATGCGGCCGACGCTGCTTCCCGGCTTGCTCGAAGCGGTGCGGCTGAATTTTAATTACCAGAATCGAAATCTAAAGCTGTTCGAGATCGGAAAAGTGTTCGCTGCAAAATCCGGCGAAGACGGTCTGCCGACGGAGCGGGAACTCTTTGCGATCGCCGTGACGGGCGGCGAATTGCGGGCAGATCGAGCGATGCCCGCGAGAGATCTTGATTTTTACGATGCAAAGGGCGCGGCCGAATCCGCCATGGAAGCCGTCGGGTTTTCGGGTCTCGCATTCGAAGCCGACAACGCGCGTCATCTTCGCAAAGGCCAGTCGGCATCGATCTCGCTGCACGGGAAATCAGTGGGCATGATCGGACGCTTGAATGAGGAAATTTCGGCCCATTACAAGTTTAAGCAACCAGTATATGTTGCCGAGATCGATCTACAAACGGTTCTTGCGGAAACGACGGAGCCGGTTTTTTATACTGCTTTACCGAAATATCCTTCGATCATACGCGATGTTTCGTTCACGGTAGGCCGCGATGTAACCTTTTCAAAGATTCGCAGGACAATAATTGAAAAAGGAATCGAACTTTGCAAAAGTGTTGATTTCGTTGATATTTACGAAGACAAAGGCCTGGGCGAAAATGAACGCTCGTTAACGATCAGGCTCGAATATAGAAGCGACCAGGGGACACTTGTCGA
>JBQTJB010000164.1:0-18305 GCA_052387555.1 Blastocatellia bacterium
GCCGTAAATCTCGGACAGTCCGTCTGATTCGCCGACGGCGTTTCCAGATTCGTGCTTACCCGGTTGAATCTGTCATTCTGAGCGTGAGATTTGTATCCAGCTAAATTAGACCACTTCAGTTTTTTTAAAATTCATCAGTTACAACAAGTCATACACACGTGCTTACCATTTTCCGCGTATGAAACGAGAAACAATTCACTACCTAGATAAAATTCCAGCCTACCTTTGGACGTAGAATCAGGCTCACCAACGCCAGTTACAATTCCTTCAATGCTAACATCCTTACTTTGCGTGAGTATCGACACCGCCGAGCTTAATCTCGCTTTATCTACTACACTTCTTTCCTTTGAGTTGCGCTTTGTTATAATAAAAATTCTCTCATTACCACGCTTTACGCTTACGACTAAAGAATCTATGTGGCGATTATTAAGTTCACATGCAGCATCGATATTACTATCCACAGTATATCTCGGCGCAAGCGACTGGCCGTTCGCATTCTCTAGGAGAGATGTCAGACAAACGCAAGCCGTAAGCTCACCGTCAAGGGCACAGGTCTAAACTAGAGTTTTCTGCTAAAAGCCGGCGTTTGAATTCGGCCGGCGGGATATTCCCCAAGCTGCTATGGGGACGTTCTTCGTTGTAGCTGAGCATCCAGGCCCAGCTGATGTCTCGGACCTGCGAGATGGTCGAGAAGATGTGCGGGTCGAGCACTTCCTCGCGGAAGCTGCGGTTGAAGCGCTCGATGTACGCATTCTGGTTAGGCTTGCCGGGCTGGATGTATTTGATCGCGACGCCATTCTCATTGCACCAGTCGGCGAATACCTGGGCGGTCATTTCGGTGCCGTTATCGACTCTGATCGCCGAAGGGACGCCGTGTTGAGCTTTGAGTTGTTCCAGCGTTCTCACCACCCTCTTTGCGGTTATCGACGTATCAACGACGATGTCGAGAGCCTCGCGGACGCCTTCGTCGATGATGTTCAGAATGCGAAACCGCATTCCCGAATAAAGCTGATCGCTCATGAAATCGAACGACCATGTGTTGTTGACCGCGGGCGGGGTGCCAAGCGGAGCAGCCTCCCTAAAGGGAAGGCGACGCTTTCGCCGCCGCTTTAAGTTCAGCTTCATCGCCTTGTAAACACGCCACACTCGCTTGTGGTTCCACCGCTTGCCCAACAGCCTCAGCCGGTTGAAGCACATCCAAAAACCCCATCGCGGATGAGCCTCTACGATCTCATTCAGGGCCTCGATCACCGGAGCATCCCTCTTATCCGCCCTCTCTTTGCCGTCGCCTAAGTACCACGCCTTTCGCGAAAGCCCCGCGATCCGACAAGCTTTCACCACCGAGAGCGACCATATCGCTATCAAAAATCCCACCGCCCATCGCCGCCGGTCCGGCTCTAGAGCTTCCCCAGCAGATCCTTGATCGCCATGTTCTCCAGGGCCAGATCCGCGTACATCTTCTTTAATCGCCCGTTCTCTTCCTCAAGCTGCCTGATCCGCTTCAGCTCCGACGCATCCATCCCGCCATACTTCGACTTCCACGCGTAATACGTCGCATTGCTGATCCCCATCTTCCGACATGCCTCTGCGACCGATGTGCCGGTCTCCGCCTGCTTCAGCGCGAAGATAATCTGCTGCTCCGTAAACTTCGATCTCTTCATGGCAATTATGTCTCCTCATAGTGTCATAATTACCCGGCTTCCTCTATTTTAGATCGGTACTGTTTTCAGGGGGAGGTCATTGTGGCGCTGTTCGCGGGGTTGGGTTTTACGGCGGCGGTGAACGCGGACAACGCGGCGTTTCAATGGCTGGCGGATTCGGCGGTCGAGGTTGATTCGTTCGACAAGGGATTGACGGCGTACCGCAAGCTGATCACAGAAGGAAACAACGGCGACCCGGCTGCGGCGTTGCCGCCGCCGGTTTTCGGGCTGGTGCCGACGGCGCTGTCCGGCATCTTTGAGCGGCTGGTGAATCTCGTCGAACGAATTCGCGTCGCGCCGAATTATTCCGAAGAAGAAGGCGAACAGCTCGGCATCGTCCCGGCAAAAAGCGAGAGCATCGAGCCCGATCTTTTGCAGCCGACGCTCAAAGCAAAAGCGATGCCCGGCAATATCGTCACGGTCGAATTCGTTCGCGGAAAAACGGACGGCATCGCCATAGAAATGAAAATCGATAACGCCGCCGACATCGCCATCCCGCCAAGCACCCAAAATCTGCCCTGCGCCGTCGAACTAAGAGCGCGCTACCTCATCGGCAACGTGCAGTCCGGCCTCTTCTCAGACACCGTCAACGCCGTCACCACGCCGTAAGGCTCCGGAAGCGAATTGTTATAGAATGGGCCATTGCGGCCCCTTTTATTGCCGGGTGAAGAATATGCAAATAGTTATGACAACGGTTTCGGGGTCGCCCGAAGCTGAAGGTTTAGCGGAAAAGATCGTCGAAGCTCGGCTGGCGGCGTGCGTTCAGATACTGCCGAAGATGACGTCCGTTTATTTTTGGGAAGGGAAGATGCACAAAGAAGGCGAGCATTTGCTGCTGATCAAGACGCTGCCGGAAAAATGGGACGAACTCGAAAGATTTATCCGCGCAAACCACAGCTACAGCGTGCCGGAAATAGTGGCTATCGATGCGGCGAATGTATCGGAGAGTTATCTTGAATGGATGAAAGACGTGTTAGGTGAAAGATAAGACTTGAGATGTAGAAAATCTTCTTTTACGCGTCGCATCTCAAATCTCATTTTCCGTTATTGATTCCCGAATCGCAGGTCTTGACAATAAAATCGACTGCGTCCTGCGGCGAATCCGTTAAATGTATCAGCTTCAGATCTTCGGGGTTTATATTGTGCTCGTTCAGCATCGTCGAGGTTATCCACTGCAGCAGTCCTCGCCAATATTGCGAACCGAAAAGCACGACCGGGAAGTTGCGAATTTTGCGTGTCTGGATGAGTGTTAACGCCTCGAAAAGCTCGTCCATCGTTCCGAAGCCGCCCGGAAAAATAATGTACGCATTGCTGTACTTGATGAACATCGTCTTGCGGACGAAGAAGTATTTGAATGACAGCGATTTCGTTTGGTACGGATTCGGGATCTGTTCAAAGGGAAGCTCGATGTTGCAGCCGACCGAAACTTTTCCCGCTTCGAACGCGCCGCGGTTCGCAGCTTCCATAATGCCCGGGCCGCCGCCGGTGACGATCTCGAATCCGCTTTCGGCCAGCAGCCGCGCCGTTTCGCGGGCGGCAATGTACATTTCGTCTGCTTCATTTGTACGGGCAGACCCGAATATCGACACGCCGCGGGTGATTGTCGCCAGGTTGTCGAAACCATCGACAAATTCGCCCATAATACGAAATACGCGCCAAGAATCGGAAGTTTTGTACTCGTCTTCCGGTTCCGGCGAACGAAGCAAAACTTCGTCATCGGTCAAAAGCCAGTAATCCGGAGCCTTTTCACGCTTCTTTGCCTCGGCGACGGTCTTCGGTTCGGGCGGCTTGTCCTTGTCTTTTGCCTTCTTAGGTTTGTTTGCGTCGGTTTCAGCCATTTCTTAGATTTACGATTTGCGATTGCCGATCGTTCATAACCGGAAAAGCACTGCTCCATTCTTCCAATCGAAAATCTAAAATTTCTAGATTCCCATGATGTTGTATCCGCAATCGACGTAGATCGTTTCGCCGGTGATGCCGGACGAAAGATCGCTGACGAGGAAGAGCGCGGTGTTGCCCACCTCGGCAGACGAGACGTTACGTTTTAACGGTGACTTTTCGCCGACATAGCCGAGCAGCGAACTCATGTTCTTGACGCCGCGAGCGGAAAGCGTATTTATCGGCCCGGCGCTGATCGCGTTTACGCGGATATTTTGCTTGCCGAGATCGGACGCGAGATAACGCGTCGAAGCTTCCAACGCAGCCTTTGCAACACCCATGATGTTGTAATTTGGCACGACCTTTTCGGCTCCGTAATAGGTCATTGTCACGATGCTGCCGCCTTCGGTCATCAGCGGGGAAGCGGCGAGAGCAACCTGCGTGAGCGAAAACGCGCTGATTTCAAGTGCCGTGCGAAAAGCGTCGCGTGTAGTCGTTACAAACTCGCCTTCGAGGGCTTCCTTTGGGGCGAATGCAATAGAATGAATTACAAAATCAAGCTTTCCATATTTTTTGCCGACGGCTTCGAAAGCTGCGTCAACCTCACTCTGATCGGTAACATCGCACGGCACGACGAGGGAATCCGGCAGTTCGCCCGCAAGTTTTTCCACGTTTTCCTGAAGCCGCTCGCCCTGATACGTAAACGCCAGTTTTGCTCCATGTTCGGAGCACGCGGCAGCGCACGCCCAAGCGATCGACCGTTTATTGGCCACGCCGAATATCATTCCTATTTTGTTTTCGAGCATATTATATTTGTGAATAGTGAATCATAAATAGAAAGGGAGACCACTTACACCTATTCACCATTATCTTTTCACAATTTACTTTTTTTTAGTCCGTAACAAAAATTCGCTGAAGCGCCTCAAAATCCAGAAGCCGAATGTCGATATCGACAGGCGTATCGGTAAAACGTTTAGTTCCGAGCGAGGCACGCAGGCTTTCCTCGTCCTCGCGGGGCATCTGCGTGATAAGGATCATCATGAGCCGTACCTTCATCCCTATCTTCATTTTTTCAATCGCATGTTTTACAAGCACGATCTTGCGCATCATCGCGTCGACCTTATCCTGACGTAGATCGGGAGCTACGAGAAATGAAACCTCGCAGCAGGCAATGACGTCGTTCTTTACCATCACAGCGTCGAACGGAACTTTTCCGATGCTCACATGCCGCATCAATGGAACATTTTCCTCCTGCTGTATCTGCCGCAGGGCAAGATCCTCGGCCACAATATAAGCCGATTGAAGGTCGCCGATCTGTTCGGTTTCGACTTCGAGAATTCTCGAAAGCTCGAAAACCTCGACATTGATATTCTGACGCTGCACTTCCGGCAGGGCGGCTTCCCAATCTATGCGGCGCTGATCCTTCGAGGCAGCAAAACGCCGCGACTGTTCGAAGGAGAACCATGTATAGGCGGCGAGCCCGAGAATCGACGCGGCGAAGATGACTACAAACGGCCAACTCATCGAATAGACCGCAAAACCAGCTCCGGCAAGCAGACATGCAAGCATTAATATGCTCAGAGCAGCCTGCGGAAGGGTAGACGACCTCCGAGAAAACGTGCCCAGCGAATTATGCATCTGTTTCGCCATGTTCGAGAAGTAAATTTAGCCGGCAATCGACGCTCTTTCAAACGGGATCTCGTCGAAGTGCGTCATTCGCTTGAAGTCCTTGAATCTTTGATTGATCTCGGAATAATCAAGTTCGTCGACCCGCTCAGTGCCGAATTTTTCGACGTTGAACGACGCCATCACCGAACCGTAAACCATCGCCCTGCGAAGGGTTTCTTCCACTACTTCTTTCTGGCTTGCAAGATAACCCATGAAGCCGCCGGCGAACGAATCGCCCGCTCCGGTCGGGTCGAAAACGCTTTCGAGCGGATATGCGGGAACGGCAAAGTATCCATTATTAGTGAAAAGAGTCGCTCCGTATTCGCCTCTTTTTATAACGATTGCCCTGAGGCCGTAATCCATGATCGTTTTGGCAGCTTTATGTATGTTCGGTTCGTCGGTCAATTGCCGGACTTCGGCGTCGTTGATGATAATACAGTCCACAACCCGAATTGTTTCAATCAGATCTTCCTTCATCGAAGATATCCAGAAATTCATCGTGTCCATTGCAACAAATTCTGCATCGGGACACTGTTCGCGAACGCTTTTTTGCAGCATCGGCAGAATATTTGCCAGAAAAAGAAGTTTAGCCGATTTTGAATTGTCCGAGAGTTTCGGATCGAAAGTTTCGAACACGTTTAGCTGTGTATCCAGCGTTTGCGCCGTGTTCATATCGTAATCGTAACGGCCGCTCCAGAAAAATGTCTTGCCGTCCGGCACGACCTCGATATCATCCGTATTGATCGCGTGACGCTTGAAAACGTCCCATTCCGAATCGCCAAAATCGCCGCCGACAATGCCGACAGCATTCACCTTTGTAAAAAAGCTTGCGGATAAAGAAAAATGCGTTGCCGCACCACCGAGAACACGATCACGCTTGCCAAACGGCGTTTCGAGCGCATCGAACGCGACAGAACCAACTACAGTTAAAGACATAAGTATGCAGAATTCAGAAGACAGAATTCAGAAGATAGAAGACAGAATTCAGCTTTGCAAACGTCGACTTTTGTCTTCTTGCTTCTGACTTCTGTCTATTTTACACGCCAGGGCGGGTTTTTGCGATTGTCGCCAGCGTAAAACAGGCAGATCTTGTTGCCGTTCGGGTCTTTCAAATATGCTTGCCGCCAGAGCCATTCGCGCATCGTCGGGTCTTCGTCAAAGGTGAGGCCGAGGGATCTGAGCCGTTTAAACTCGCCGTCGAGATCGTCGCATTCGAAATACAGGACAATGTTATTGGTAGCGGCAACGTCGTCAGCGATATGAACCGAAAGTGTCGAATTCCCGTCGGGGCATTCGAGCCGGGCGTAACGCGGAAGTGAATCGACGATGATTTTCAAACCAAGCTTTTGAAAAAACTCGACGGTTTCGACCGGCTTTTCGGAATAGATCGTGACCTGATTTAGGGTCATTTGGCTGGCTGGAGTTCCTTCAAGATGCGTTCCGCTTCATCTTTGTATTGGCTCTGCGGATTCTTTTCGATCATCAGGGAAAAATAGGCGACGGCATCTTCACGAAGTTTTTCGGGCGCGAATTTCTCTTTTTCCTTGTCCGATTTAAGATTGACCTTTTGTTTCCCTTCGTTCTTCGAAAGATAGTAACTGCTCATTCCGGCGAGATAGAGAAACTCGTCGATCTTGGAAAAGGTCGGGTAAGCGGCATAAGTCTCTTCGAACCGCAGCAAAACCTGCTTGTAAGCCTTTTTGGGCCGGAAAGCCTGCCATGCGACGTCGAGATTGTGTTTAGCGTCCAGTTCCAGGATCGGATCGCGGTCGATCGCAGGCGTTACGTTACGCTGGGCAGATGCCGCAGTAGAAAAAGCCAGGCCGATAACGTTAACAAACAGAAAGACTAACAATATCCGCTTCATATCAAATCTAGGATAACAAATAACTCAAATTAGTTCGTGAGTTCATTTCGGGACATCGAACGGAAGTGACCTGCATGTCGTACATCGTTCTTTTTGGTAGGAAGCAACGATTGACCGAAACAGCTTTTCATCTTCTGCTGAGCTAACCGTGCTACTCAACTCTAACCAACCGATCTTAGCAACCAATGTCTCAACTTTCTTTCGGCGTAGCAGCGATACCTCAACGGTTGATTGTCCTATTTCTTCCGTCTTCGTCCAAAGGATATCCTTCTTGCGAGTCTCACGAACATACTGGATCGTGCCAGCGAGCCATGTAACGCGAAAATTTCCGTCTGACGACTCTACATATCCACCCCAGGCATCGGTCCAATTCGCTTTAACGAAACCGATGAAATCGCTGGGGACTTCGATTGATCCAAGGTGGTGGTAGAGATTGACTCGCGTTGTTTTGTTCGCAGCCACCGAAGAAGAAACCGACTGTGCGGGGCCGAGAGAAGCAGCCGCTAGCGTGGACAAGACTATAAGAGCCAATCTTCTGGGCAACATACCAATACTCACAGTTATCTGATGCTTTGGAGACCTCTCGCGATTGCTCGTTGCAGATGATTATTTCTTGTACCTGCCAATAATCGCTTCAAGCTTTTTCGCCGTTTCTGCCGGCCAATGATCTGGCGAAGTGAAAATGGCGTTTTTGATCGCGTTGCGATACTGGTTCGGTGTTTCTTTCGCGGCTACTTTTTTGACGGCGTCCTTCAAAATCAGCTGGGCGTTGCGGACGTTTTTGTTCAAATATTCGACTACCATTTCGACTGTAACGTCGTCGTGGCCTTCGTACCAGCAGTCGTAATCGGTGACCAGAGCAAGCGTTGCATAGGCGATCTCGGCCTCGCGGGCAAGTTTGGCTTCCTGCAGATTGGTCATGCCGATGATGTCCATTCCCCACTGGCGATAGACGTTCGATTCCGCCTTGGTCGAAAACGCCGGCCCTTCCATGCAAACGTACGTGCCGCCGCGATGGGTTTTTACGCCGACAGTTTTGCAGGATGCTTCGAGTATGTCCCCCAACTCGTCGCAGACCGGATGAGCAAAGGTAACGTGACCAACGATCCCCTCGCCAAAAAAAGTCGATTCCTTCGCCCTTGCCCGCGTACGGTCAAAAAACTGGTCGGGTATGACCATATCGGTAGGCTCGTACTGTTTTTGAAGCGAACCGACCGCAGAGACCGAAAGGATATACTCGACTCCGAGCAGTTTCATCGCGTAAATGTTTGCCCGGTAAGGAACTTCCGTCGGCAAAAACTTATGCCCGCGAGCATGACGCGGCAAAAAAGCAACGGTTACGCCTTCAAGCTCGCCGATGATAAACGCATCCGACGGATTTCCAAACGGCGTTTCTACCGTTTGCTCCCGCACATTCTCCAACTCCGGCATTTGGTAAAGGCCGCTGCCGCCAATGATTCCGATTTTAACTTGTTCCATTAATTATTCGACTGTGCAAAAACAAGCCGCCCGTTCGGTTCTGGAATCGCCCGGCCGATCTCTTTCGCCCTTTCAATCCACTCTTGAATAATTACCTCGGCATTTGCAAAAGCTTCCTTGTATGACGCACCATCAGCCATGCATCCCGGCAATTCCGGGACTTCTGCAACAAAAGCTTCGTCGTCCGCACGCCAGTAGATAATGATCTCGTATTTACTCATCGCCTGATCCAAGCTTGTACTTCAAGATTATATTACGAACTTGTTTGACTTGATATGTTTTTGCCTTATTTAGTTTGGGCTGAACATTGATAATTTCTTCAACGTCTGCTTTGGAGAAAATATAATTCTCTCAGCAAAACCGAGTGAGCTAAGCAAGCAGAGCAAGTCATCAAAATCAATGTTCGCATCGGAATTTCCTAATAAACTTTTTCACGGATCTTGTCAGTTTTTGACATACCAAAAGAACTTGAGGGACGACTCCGAACGCCGCCCCTCCGTCTAATCTGAATTCCATATTGCAAGATATACCGACTACTTACCCTTTTTCGGAGCAGGTTTTGTTTCAGGTTGTTTGGCCGAGGGCGGCGCATCAATGTCATCGCCTTCGGGCATTCCCATTTGCTGCTGCTGTTGCCTCATCGATTCCTGAAGCTGTTCGTCGGAGATCTGCGGAACGTCTAAATCATCGGGAACAGAGACCTGGTTTTTGGCAATAATGTCTTCGAGGAGTTTCTTTTCCTTTTCGGTTTCCAGCTTTTGACGCACGTAATCCTTTATGGGCATTTCGCGGGCCATGGGGTTTTCCGGGTCCTTAAAGCCGGTCGAGATCAGGATATGCCGAACGTCGTACATCTCCGTCGGTTGTCCGCTGCCATCCTTTCCCTCGCCTTTCTTTTCCAGCTTTATGACGTGATAACCGAAATCGGTCTCCACCACATTCGGTGCGATCTGGCCGGGCTCGACCGAAAGAGCGGCCTGTTCGAAAGGAGCGACCATTCGTCCTTTTGTAACGTCTTTATAAAGCCCGCCTTGTGGTTCGCCTTTCTCGTTTTTGTTGCCTGGGTCCTGCGTAAATTCATTCGCAAGTGCCGCAAAATCTTCGCCGTTCTTGGCGCGGGCAAGAATTTCTTCTGCTTTAGCCTTCTTCTCGCCGGGACCGAGTTCCGGGTGATCCGCGATGTATTTGTCGACATCTTCATCAGTCACCTTCATTTTCTCGGCTGTCTTGTCCGAATAGATGCGGGCAAGAAACTGGGCCTGTTGAAGCTTTAACTGCAGTTTGACCTTATCCTGAAATTCTTTCGGGATTTCGTTGGCGCTGACCTTGTCGATGTATTCCTGTTCGTAGATCTCGATCTTTGCAAAAAACTCGCGTGCCTGGGATCTTTCTTCCTCGGATATCTCGCGGTCCTTCATCTGCGGATTTCCCTCTTTCAGGAGCGTGACTTTCGTATCAAGGAACTTTTGAAAGGCGAGTTCGTTATCGCGTTTGCCGAGACCGATCTTGTCCTTCAGGTTATCGAAAAAGGATTTCTGAGGCTGTTCGCCTTCGCCCCAAAACGCTTTCACGCGATCTTCAGGGATAAAACCGAACGGAGGCATCGGCCCCTTGTCCTTGTTGATCTCACGGTCGTAATTGACGGCGATAACCTCGGAACGAATATTCTCCATTTCCTGACGATACGGCTGCTCGTTTACCAGTCCTTCGCGCTCGGCCTGGCTTGCAAAAGCAAGAAGCTGCTTAAGATTATCAAGCTGTGTCTTTTTCAGCTTCGGATCTTCGGCGAAACGCTTCAAAACCATTGGGTTGCTCTTTGCGACATCGGCCAGAAGCATCTCTACGTCCGCTTTGGAAATGCTGTTAAATCCGCCGTCGGAATGTCCGCCGACCTTACTTTTCCAAAATACCAACCCGGCACCGATGCCGAGAATGACCAATAATAAAATCAGGCCTTTTGTTAAATTACTCAATTCCTAAATCCTCACTTTCAAAAAGTACTCATTTCGCAAAACCAAACCGCCATAATACCAAAACAAGCGTAAAACAGCTAGGATGCAGATGCTAATCAACGGTTTGCACTAATTCGAGCAAAACGCCGTTTGAAGAGCTGGGGTGAACAAATGCGACAAGACAGCCTTCGGCACCGGTGCGCGGTGTTTCGTCAATTAAACGCATTCCCTGCTGCTTTAGTTTTGCCATGGCGGCTTCAATATCTTCGACCTCGACGGCGATATGGTGAATACCGCCGCCGCGTTTTTCAAGAAATTTCGAGATAGGCGAATCTTCGCTCGTAGGTTCCAACAGCTCGATTCTACTTTCGCCGATCGGAAGCATTGCTACGCGAACCTTTTGGTCTTCTACCGTTTCGGTGTGGACATTTTCCAGACCAAGAGCGTCGCCCCAAAATTTCAGAGCTTCGTCAATGCCTTTTGTTGCGATGCCGAGATGATTGATCTTCATAATGTGAATCAGATTGTTAGCCTGGACTAGCGATAGACTAACAGTCTGTTGTACTAACTGAGCAATTCCTCGACAGCCGAATAAGGATCATTTTTCTTTTCGGCAATCTCCCTGGCAAAATTGTCCAGCTTTTCGCTCGTCCCGTTCTTGCTCAGCACTTTTTCGAGCAGTTTTTCCTGAAGAAGCTCTACGAGCCGCCAGCGGGCTATCGCCTGTTTGCGGACCAGCCCCGCTTCGCCGCTCTGGCGCTGAAATTCATTATAGCTTTCAATGGCTTTCGACAGATCCTCGATGCCTTTGCTTTCGGTGGCAATTGTTTTGACGATAGGCGGGTTCCAAAAATCGGGACGGTGTGCAAGGCTGAGCAGCGATTCCAGCTCTTTTTGCGTACGCAAAACGCCTTCGCGGTCGGCTTTGTTGATCACAAAAACATCGCCGATCTCCATAATCCCGGCTTTGATCGCCTGAATATCGTCGCCCATTCCGGGGACAAGCACGACGACCGAAACATCGGCGGTCTTTACTATCTCGACCTCGTCCTGACCGACGCCGACCGTCTCGACAATAACCTTGTCAAAACCGGCGGCATCCAGGATCGCGACCGCATCGACAGTTGCGCGGGAAACGCCGCCGAGATTTCCACGCGTCGCCATCGAGCGGATAAAGACGTTTTTGTCCAAACCTAGCGTCGCCATCCGGATGCGATCGCCTAAGATAGCTCCGCCTGAAAACGGGCTTGAGGGATCAACGCAGACAATTCCGATCTTTTCACCATTGTCTTTGTAGTGAAAAGCAAGTTTATCGACAAGCGAAGATTTTCCGGCCCCGGGAGCACCGGTGATGCCGATGATCAAAGCTTTTCCCGTCTTGGGAAAAACAGCCTTCATCAGTTCAGCGGCATCCGCCGAGCCGTTTTCGATACTGGTAATTGCGCGTGCTATGGATCGCGGATCACCGGCAAAAAGTTTTTCAGTGTCGATCATTAAAAGACATTAAGGACGTGGCACACCTAAGTAATCGCAAATCTTTTCGTTTCATTTTAAGCCGCTTGCAAAACCAATTCCTCCTTGGTTGCATTATTAGGTTTTTCGAATCGATCTTCGGCATCCTCACGGTACGATTCTAAAAGAAGCATTACTGCTTCCCTTAAATTTTCAGGGTTTCTTCAATTTTTTCGCCTTGAGTATTTGCGCCAGGAAGCTCTGCAACATAGCCAATTTAATCGCCTTCGTCCGCTTTTTCGTAGATTGTTGTAAATCTCATCTCAGACATAGAATCAACTCATATCTAACGAGATATTCTCACATTATTAAGGATTCCTTACAATTTCAAACAAAAAGACGCGAAGGCGTTGGCTGCTTTCGCGTCTACGTTCATTAAAATAACCCAATTTACATCTGGCCTTCGTCGGCGGACGGTCCGTAGATCGAGGGAACCGGAATCTCGTTGAGTCTAAGATAAACGGATAGCTGGCCGCGATGATGAACAATATGGTTCATCACAAAGGAGCGCATCACGACGGCCTTCGGCATCGTAAAATAAATCTGTTCACCGTTACGCATCGTCCAGTTTTCCATAAACACTTCATCGGGCGTGTTTCGCAGCGTGTCTAGGGCTTCGGCGACGTTTTTGTCCAAGTATTCGACCAGTTCTTCGGTCGTTTGCGGCTCGAACGGCTTATAATCCATTTTGGCGAAATCGAGTTCCGGCTGCTGAAGCGTCGGCGGCGTCCAGCCGAACATTTCGGCGATGTGCGAGGCGAGTTTGCCAAAGCTCATCGATTTTTCATGCGGTTTCCAATCGAACTTATCCGCCGGAACCCTTTCCAGACATTTTCTGGCCGTTGCGGCTTCCTGCTCCATTTCTGCGATTAGAGCGGAGGCGATATTGTTGGATAATGCTGCGCTGGTGGTACTCATGTTGTTACTCCTTTTAAAGTGAAATTTTAGAGAGGAAAATAATAGCAAAAATGTTGCACAGATGCAACATGAAACGCCAATTGTTTCAGTTATGAGCGACAGTTTAGGCTTTTTCAATCATAAAAACAAGAAAACGGGCGCGCAACCGCCCGTTCTGGAAGCTAAATTTCCATAAACTACATCTTTAACAAAGATTTTGCGATCACAAGGCGTTGTATCTCCGATGTACCCTCGCCGATCGTGCAAAGCTTCGAATCGCGCCAGTATTTTTCGGACGGATAATCTTTTGTATAGCCGTAACCGCCGTGTATCTGGATCGATTCTTCCGAGACCCTGACCGCCGTTTCCGAGGCGTAGAGTTTTGCCATCGCGGATTTTTGTGTAACGGTTTTCCCGGCGTCCTTCATTGCCGCTGCCTGCAGCGTAAGAAGTCGAGAGCATTCGATCTGTGTTGCCATATCGGCCAGTTTGAATTGTATCGCCTGGAATTCCGAGATGGGCTTGCCGAATTGCTGTCGTTCTTTTGAATATTTCAATGCGGCTTCGTAAGCTCCCTGTGCAATACCGACCGAAAGAGCGGCAATTGAGATGCGTCCCCCGTCGAGCACTTGCATCGCTTGCAAAAAACCTTCGCCCTCGTTACCGAGCCGGTTTTCGTCCGGTACATAACAGTCTTCGAATACGACCGATGCGGTTTCCGAAGCACGCATTCCAAGCTTGTTCTCTTTTTTATCCGAGCGAAAACCTTCCATCGATTTGTCGAAAATGAATGCCGTTATGCCTCGGTTTCCCTTCGATTTGTCGGTTACGGCAACGGCGACGAGCGTGTTGCAGGCGATAGCGTGCGTAATGAAATTCTTCGAGCCGTTTACTTTCCAGCCTCCGTTCGAGCGAACGGCATTGGTTCGCGTTCCGGCCGAATCCGATCCCGCCTGTGACTCCGTCAAACCCCACGCGCCGAACGACCGCCCTTGAGCAAGCGGCACAAGATATCTTTGTTTCTGCTCTTCGCTGCCGAACATATAAATATGATTCGAACAAAGAGAATTGTGAGCGGCGACCGATAGGCCGACTGAACCGCAGACGCGACCGATCTCTTCGATGATCGTGGCGTATTCGACATAACCCATTCCCGCACCGCCGTATTCTTCCGGAAACAAGACGCCCATCAAACCCAGTTCTGCAAGTTTGGGGCGAAGCTCTTCTGGAAAATGCTGCGATTCGTCCCATTCCATTACATTCGGACGGATCTCGCTCTCGGCAAATTCGCGGACGCTGTGTTTTATCTGCTGCTGCTCTTCGTTAAGCTCAAAGTTCATAAGTATAAATAAAGATTATAGTCGCATAATGTCGAGCTATACTGCAAGGTGTCTGCAGAAGCCCGCACGTTAGTAAGGGCGTAACGCTCAATGATAAGGATATAAACCGAAAAAACGAGTCCTGACATTGCCCTTACTGCGTGCGGGCTTCTGCATCAGGTGTCAAACAGGCTACAATTGACCTTATGGAGTGGAGGCAGAACATACTAACCACAGATGCCGCGACCGCCGATCTTCTGAACAATACGAAAAGGATCGCGGTGCTTGGCATAAAGCCCGAATCGCATAGCGGCCAGCCCGCTTTCTACGTGCCGAAGTATATGCAGAACGCCGGGTTTGAGATCATTCCGGTACCGGTCTACTACCCGGAAGTGACCGAGATTTTGGGCGAGAAGGTATATCGCCGGTTGGCGGAGATTCCGGGCGAGATCGATCTGTTGAACGTGTTCCGGCGGTCGCAGGATATCTTTCAGCATGTGGCTGCTATCGTCGAAAGAAAGCCAAAAGCGGTGTGGTTTCAGCTTGGCATTCGTGACGATGAAGCCGCTGAGACTTTTGCCAAGGCGGGCAATAAGGTTGTGCAGGACATGTGTTTGATGTTTGAGCACCGAGCTTTGGTCTAAGGACTTACTTTCTTTTCATCGGCGAGTGGAACGCCTGAACTTCATCGCCAGTCAATTTTCGATGCTTTCCGGTCGGCAGCCACCGATCTTCGATATTTCCTATCTTCGTCCGTTTCAATTTAACTACCGAATGCCCGATCGAATCGAACATTTTGCGTATCTGCTGATTATGCCCTTCGTAAAGCGTTACCTCGTACCAGCCGTTTTTATCTGTCGGCTTTAGCGGTTTTATTTCGGCGGGAGATGTCTTGAACCCGTCTTCGAGCCGGACGCCGCGGGCAAGTTTTCGTATCGCGACGTCGGTCGGCAATCCCTTGACTTTAACGTGATATACCTTCGGGATCTTTTTAGAACCCGTAATTTTGTTTGTAAAATCACCGTCGTTCGTCAAGATAATCAATCCCTCGGTATTGAAATCCAAACGCCCGACCGGGTGCAATTTTCCATAACCTTTGATCAGATCAGTTACAAGTTTTCGTCCTTCCGGGTCGACCGCGCTTGAAAGATAGCCTTTCGGTTTGTTCAGAAGAATGTAAACGAACTCACGATTTTGAAGCCTGGTATTTATCAGCTTGCCGCGAACCTTGATGTGATCTTTTTCAGGATCGGCCTTTGTGCCGAGTTCGGTTACGGTTTCGCCATTTACCGTGACGTCGCCGGAGCGGATAAGTTCCTCGGCGGCACGGCGCGAAGCTACGCCCGCTTGGGCTATCAATTTTTGAAGTCTCTCCAGCATAAAAAAACAGACCAAAATTTGTTAAAGACCGCTTTTCGATTCAATCTTCCAATTCCGAAGCTTCCTTATATGTAGGCATCTTCTTTTGCATAAACTGGTTTGCCTGGAAGACTAGATCTCGTTTGAAACTCTCGTCCGGGCTTGATATGGCAGAAATCTTGATCGTTTTATCCTCGACAATTTCAACGCCTAATGACCATACATTGTCGCCATCACTGTCAATGTCTTTAATGAGACGAAATTCTATCACCTCATCGAACGTGTACGCGCGATCATGCTTCCCTGACAGGCCTCGGCGTTTTAGTCTCACGATTTTTTCCTTGCGGTCAATAGTAACCGTAGTGACAGGCGCCCTAAATATCACCCAATAACCAGCTGCTACGGCGCAAATTCCGCCAAAAAGGTGCGCGGCTATAACCCACGGCGAGGCTTCATTGTAATTTGAATACCCGCCTAGAGAGCCGTAAATGAACATCGATCCGATAATCGCAAAAAAGAGACCAAAAACCCAAAGACATCCAGGCGTTTCGCGGAACACCAAAGCATTCTCTGATCGCCTTATCTTCATTGAACCAGATCTTCAAAGTCCTCTATGCTTGGCAATTCGGACAGATCGTTCAATCCGAACTGAATAAGAAAGTCTTTCGAGGTGCCGTACAGCATCGGGCGGCCGACAGTTTCCTTATGGCCTTTGGTTACGATCAGACGTTTTTCGAGAAGCGTCTTGATCGCCGACGCTGATTGAACGCCTCGGATTTCGAGAATTTCGGGAACGGTAACGGGCTGTTTGTAAGCGATGACGGCGAGCGTTTCGAGAGAAGCGAGCGAAAGTTTTGCCGACGGCCGCGTCTTCAGGAATTTGCGAATCTCCTCGTGAAACTCGGTTCGGGTCGATATTTGCCAGCCGCCGGCAATCTCGCGTAGCTGCAGACCGCTTTCACGAGTTTCGTACTCGCTTTTTAAGGCTTCCACCGCAACCTGCACTGATTCGCGGTCTTCTTCGAGGATTTCCGCCAGCAGCTTAACAGTAATCGGTTCGTCGGCCACAAAGATCAAAGCCTCGGCAAGGGCGACGAGCTCCGAGGTGCTTCGGGAATTCTTTTTCACTAATTCGGTTGCGGTTTCCATTAAATTTTCTTCAATAAAATATCGCCGAAAGTAGTTTTCTGCACAAGCTTTACGCTCTCGGTTCGGACGATCTCAAGCACGGCGATGAACGCGGTGACGAGCTCGCGACGGTTGTGCATTTCCTCAAAAAATGCAAGAAGGCTTAGCTCGGTTTCCTCTAAAATGCGGCGTTTGAGATTACGGATCATGTCGGCCAGCGAAATCTCCTCGCGCTGAATCTCCATCTGAACTTCGTCTTTATGGCGGGCGACGATCTTTTGAAATACCGTCAGCAGATCAAAAACCGATGCGCTTATTTCGGCGTTGTTATCGTCCGATTCGATCTGGCCGCGTTTAAATACGGCCTGCTCGATCGTTGTCCGCTCGTACAGCATCTGTGCCGCGGATTTGAATTTTTCATATTCGAGCAGCCGGTCGACGAGTTCCTGTCGCGGATCTTCGATCTCTTCGTCTTCTTCGACGTTGGGGTCGCGCGGAAGCAGCATCTTCGATTTGATCTCGATCAGGGTAGCCGCCATCACCAGAAAATCAGCGGCGACGGCAATGTCGAGACTCTTCATAAGCCTTACGTAGGCAAGGTAT
The DNA here is from genome assembly GCA_052387555.1 of Blastocatellia bacterium. GTDB lineage: Bacteria > Acidobacteriota > Blastocatellia > Pyrinomonadales > Pyrinomonadaceae > OLB17. The sequence continues at coordinate 17,363 of JBQTJB010000164.1, forward strand.
TCATCGGTGATCCTGGCAATCGGAATATCGAAGATGTTCGCCTGTTCCTGCTTGATGAGATACAGAAGCAGATCGAGCGGACCGGCAAACTCACCGAGTTTCAGTTTCAGTTCTTCACCGGATTCGGCGACGATCTGTGCCGTTTCCTTGTGGAAATCGAAAACGAATTGTTCTGCGGTTGCTTCCATGCTGGGAACGCAGGCTGCTCACCTGCATGAGAGGCGAAGCATTTAGATATACTTCGTTTCTCTTAGGTAGATAATATAGTCGATCTTCGGTGGTTCAAAACCGTCTTCGCGCAATTTCAGCATTATGTTGCCGCGATGAATGGACGAATGTATCAGAACGTGAGTAAGCAATTCGCGAAAGGTGTTTTCATAAGGAACGCCTTCGCTCGAGCGGTATTTAGCACGTATGTCCAGCCCGTCTTCGTCGAATCTGCGAAGCAGCTTTTCATAGGCCTCGGCGGTTTCGCGTGCCAGCGTTCCGCACTCGTCCAAAGACAGATCGGGCCAAAAGTCGAAACCGGTCGAGTCTTTTCCATAAAGCCGTTCGTAATATTCCTTTTCGGTGATAAGTAAATGGGCAAGGATCTTTCGCGATCTGTCTGAATCGGCATTTTTTAGCGAAACGATCAACCGGCGGTTTGCCCAATCGTTATATGCATAAAGATGTCGTAGATGTTCGACGGTTTCCATTGTAAAAAATGCAAAAGCTTAAAGGTGGAAAAGTGCAAAAGATTAAAGACAGACGCCCGATTTGTTTTTTCACTCTTTCACTTTTAAGCTTTTTCACCTTATTCCTCGACGGCGTGTAGTTTCAAGTCTTGAAGGCTGACAACCGTCAAAGCCGCTTCGTGCGTGGCTTCGAGATAGACGCGTGGAGCCATTCCGGCCTGCAGAGCTTCGCGCCAGCGGAGCATGCAGAGACACCATTTGTCGCC
>JBQTJB010000165.1:0-7058 GCA_052387555.1 Blastocatellia bacterium
GTGCCATTTGCGGGAAGTGCGATTCGTTCTCCCTTATTGATCGCATCGGCAAAATGACCTACAAAATTCGGCGTGTTGTCATCCGAACGCGGCGCGTAAACGGTCGAGAGCCGAAATATGCAGGAACGAAATTCATTCTGGTTCGAGTAAAATTCGACGTAACGTTCGGCAATCAGTTTAGACCATTCGAGGGCGGATTGGCCTGCATATAAAGTCTGACATTCCTCGGGAACCTCACGGTGATTATCAGCGAAACGGCCGTAAACGTCCTTCGTCGAAGCGAATATAAACACCGAGTCCTTCTTCATCTGGTTCAAAAGGTTTATCGTACCTTCGACGTTAGTCAAAAAAACCTGCTCTGCTGCATCCGGCGATTTATCGAGATGTGCCGCAAGATGAATAACAACGTCGTAGTCTTGAACAATTTGCACATCCTGCGGGATCAGCAAGTCCAAATTTGATCGGCGCGAAAAGTCGTCGGCTTTTAAAATTCGGCGAATATGCGTTCCGAGATAGCCACTACCACCCGTTACAAGCGTTTTCATAGGTATAATTAACTGGACACGACCTGTTCAAACTTTATAGAATTTTACAGGGCAACCGCCGAAAACAAAACCCTCACTAACAAAGCATATTTCGTTCCTGAAATGCCAGACCTTTCTCAAACCCGCAGTACGCGCTCAAAGCGTCCACCGAAAGGCTGGATCAAGGCTCGTCGTGTTTCGGCGTACGTGCCGCCGACGCGGTCTCGGTTTCGTCGCATTTTGCGGTTTTTTGTAAATCCCTGGACTATATCGCTTTCGCTGATTCTCGCTCTTGGCGTGTTCCTTACGCTCACTTATTTTTGGTTCGAATTTTCTGATCGAATAGATCGACGTCTTCTAAGCGGCGAAGTTTATACCGCTTCTGCCGGGGTGTATTCAGCGCCCAAAACATTAAAAACAGGAGAGGCTATTACGCTTCCCGACCTGGTGGAATATCTGAAATCCGCCGGATACATTGAGAAAAATAGTAAAGCCGATGCATCTCGCAGCCGTTATTCAATAGATTCCGGGCGGCTGGTGATCGAACCTGGGATAACCGGAATGATCGATTCGAAAAAGGTATTCAGCGATCTTGTTGTTTCATTTTCGAAAGAGGGGAAGTCGGTCGAGAAGATTCGAAATCTCGATACCGAGGTCGATGAACGCGAAACGCGGCTCGAACCAAAGATACTGAGCACGATAGCGGCCGAAGGGGACGGGCGGCGAAAAACGGTTTCGTTCGACGATCTTCCGCCGCATCTCGTAAAGGCAATTACTGTAACAGAGGATCGCGCTTTCTTTGAACACTACGGCGTAAACATTCGAGGAATCGGACGCGCTCTCTGGAGCCGATACGAGGGCGAGGAAAACACGCCGCTTTCGAATCAGGGTGGATCGTCGATAACTCAGCAGCTTGTAAAAAATCTGCTTCTTACCAAAGACCAGACTTGGGAACGCAAGATCACCGAAGCCTTTATGTCGGTAATTTTGGAGACAAGGCTGAACAAGAAAGAGATATTCACGCTCTACTCGAACCAAATCTATCTCGGACAGCAATCGGGAGTTTCGATCTATGGCGTGGGCGAGGCATCAAACATATATTTTGGAAAAGACGTGTCTCAGATAAACCTTTCCGAAGCGGCTTTTTTAGCGGGAATTATTCGAAGCCCGAACAGATATGGGCCCTACAAGAATCCAGAAAAAGTAGCTGAACGTCGCAATCAGGTGCTTCAATCAATGCTCGAAGCCGGTGAGATTTCCGTCGAGCAATATGAAAACGGGCGTAATACCAAACTCGAGCTCAAACAGATCTCAAGCAAAAAGGATCTACAGGGAATGCCTTATTTTTCCCAATATGTAATCGACGAATTGCCAAATGTAGTCAACGATCCCGAAGCACTTCAGCATCTTCGCGTTTACACGTCGATTGATCCTGATCTTCAGCGAATCGCTTACGAAATTGTCAGCAAGCGGCTTGAAAAGCTCGATAAGTTCTTTCCAAAAAAACCAAAAGGAAATTTGAATGCGGCGCTCGTTGCAATGCGGCCCAAAACCGGCGAGATAGTGGCAATGGTAGGCGGCCGTGATTATCAGGAGAATCAATTTAACCGCGCGACCAACGCAATGCGGCAGCCGGGATCGGTCTTCAAGCCTTTTGTATACGCCACCGCTATCAACTCTGCTTACGACACGGCGACGCGCGTTTTCACGGCGGCAACCGTTTTAAAAGACGAAAAGAAGGTATTCACTTTCAATCGGGACAGCTACGCCCCAAACAATTACGGCGATTTTTTCTCGAACAAAGAGATCACGCTCCGCGATGCCCTGGTCAAAAGCAAAAACACGATCACAGTCGATATCGGGATGCAGGTCAACGTCGGCAAGGTGATGAATCTTGCACACAAAGCGGGCATGGCAAAAGTCGAACGCGCCTATCCGTCGATGGCGCTGGGAACCGCCGAGTCAACCCCTTTGCAGGTTGCAACCGCTTACACGATGTTTGCAAATCTTGGCGATCGCGTTTTGCCGACGCCAATCACGCAGGTGACTTCGGGCGACGGCACGACGAAAGCCGCACCGAAGCTCGACAAGAAAAACGTTATACGCTCTGACGTTGCGTACATAATGAATGACATTATGAAGGACGTAATCAACCGCGGCACGGCGGCACAGGCACAGGGTTGGGGGCTGCGGAACGTGAGCGGTAAGACCGCTTTTGCCGGCAAGACCGGCACGTCACGAGACGGTTGGTTCGCCGGTTTCACGCCCGAATTGGTTTGTGTTGTTTATGTCGGCTTTGACGACAATGACGATCTCGGGATGAAGGGATCGGATTCGGCGATGCCGATTTGGGCCGACTTTATGCGAGAGGCTCTTGATCTTCACCCCGAATGGAACGGCGATTGGGCGATGCCCGCGAATGTTCGAAAGGCCGAAATCGACATCCGCAACGGCTCGTTAATTCGTGAACTAGACAGCTTGGCCTCGACCGACCCAAAAGCTGCTCTATCACCTTCGCCGACTCCTTCGCCCGGCGAAACGCCGTTAGAAGATCCGGCGTGGGCGGTAGAAGAACCGCCTGAGCAGAAAGAGATTTTTGTTACCGACGTTCCGGCTGAATTCAGACGCGTCGAATTATTTGTCGGGGGCACAATTCCAAATAGACAAATGCTGCTGGACGAAGATAAGGAATTCCCTGAACCCCAAACGGAAAATGGCAATCAATCTCCCTCACCAACACCGGTAGCAGGAACATGGCAGGATAAAGTGGAACCGTCATCGTCTTCTGCACAAGGTTCGGCAAATCGCGGAACCGCTCGCCGCCAAGGTGCAGTAGTGATTGTTTGTCCGATTACGGGTCTACGAGCAACTGTTAATTGTCCAACCCGCGAACCTCGAACTTTCAACGAAGGAGCCGAACCAAAAGAATTCTGCACATTTCACCGCTAAACTTATTTACAAGCTGATTTATGAACAGAAAAAAGCCACCCTGTAATAGAGCGGCTTTTGCTGCTGCAAAAGAAGATTCCCTTTAATGCATCTTGACGCCGAGGCTCTTCACCAAAAATCCGTAGATGTCGGTTTGTTCCTCTATCTGTTTGGTAGTTGGCTTACCTGCGCCGTGGCCGGCCTTTGTTTCGATGCGGATAAGTATCGGAGCATCGCTGGCCTGAGCTTCCTGCAACGCGGCAGCATACTTGAAGCTGTGAGCCGGGAAGACGCGGTCGTCGGTATCTGCCGTCGTTACCATTGTTGCCGGATATTTTGTTCCCGGCTTGATATTGTGCAGCGGCGAATAGGCGTACAGAGCTTTGAATTCGGTCGGATCTTTAGGATCGCCGTAATCTGATTTCCATGCGGCGCCAACCGTGAACTCCGTAAACCGAACCATATCCATAACGCCGACGGCCGGGAGCGCGGCTCCGAAAAGGTCTGGCCTTTGATTCAAAACCGCACCGACCAGCAAGCCGCCATTGGAACCGCCCTGAATGGCAAGTTTCGGCGTGCTTGTGTATTTGAGATCGATAAGTGCTTCGCCGGCGGCGATGAAATCGTCAAAGACGTTCTGTTTCTTTAATTTTGCACCGTTGGCCCACCATGACTTGCCGTACTCGCTGCCACCGCGGATGCAGGCTACGGCGTAAACACCCCCCATTTCGAGCCATGGCAGACGAGCAACTGAAAAGCCGGGTGTTTGCGAAATATTAAAGCCGCCGTAACCGTAAAGCAGAGTCGGGTTCGTGCCGTCGAGCTTCAAGCCTTTTTTATGCGTGATGAACATCGGCACCTTTGTGCCGTCTTTGCTGGTGAAAAACACCTGCTTTACCTCGAACTGCGACGGATCGAATTTCACCTTTGCCTGACGGAACAACGTGCTTTTTCCGGTCGTCATGTCATAACGATAGATCGTCGGAGGAGCGTTGTAGCTCGAATAGCTGTAAAAGGTTTCGGTGTCTTTCTGCTTACCGCCGAAACCGCCGGCCGAGCCGATGCCCGGAAGCTCTACATCACGGACATGCTTGCCGGTTTTGTCGACGATCTTGATCTTTGTATACGCGTCCTTCAAATAATTTAAGACAAACTGGTCGTTTATCATCTGGATGCCGTTCAATGTTTCGGCAGACTGCGGAACGATCTCTTTCCAGATGTGCGAGCGGGCGAGCACGTTGACGCTGACAAGGCGGCCGCGTTCGGCATCCTTGTCAGTCCGGAAATAGAAAACCGGGCCGTCATTTCCGACAAACGAATAGCTGTTGGTACGTTCGGTAACGAGCGGGATGATCGGGGCTTTTTGCATGGTCAGATTCTTGAAATAGACCATGTTCATGCGTTCGGTTCCTTTCGAAACGCTTATTACAAGCCAATTGCCGTCTTCCGTTACGCCACCGCCCATAAACAGTTCGCCATCTTCCGGGCGTTCGTAAACAACGAAATCTTCCGACTGCGGCGTGCCGAGTTTATGAAAATATATCTTCTGAAACTTGTTCGCGTCTTTGAGTTCGGATCCCGCTTGCGCGTCTGGAAATCGGCTGTAGAAAAATCCCGAATTATCTTTCAGCCACGAAACTCCGCCCTGCCTGTTCGGCCGAAGCGTGTCGGAAAGATGCTCGCCGGTTTCAACGTTCAGCACTTTCCACTCGGTGCGGTCCGAACCTGATTTGGCAACGCCGTATGCCCAAAGCTTTCCGTCATCAGTAAACGATGAGCCGCTTAATGCAGCCGTGCCGTCCGTAGTCAGCTTGTTCGGATCAAAAAAGACCGTTCCAGGATCATCTATCGATTTGGCCTTGTACAGGACGCTCTGGTTTTGCAGCCCGTCGTTCTTTGAGTAGATATAGAAACCGTCTGCGATTTTGTTTGGCGCCGAGTAGCGTTCGTAGTTCCAAAGTTCAGTCAGACGAGCTTTGATCTTCGCGCGTTCAGGGATAGTCGCAAGATAAGAACTGGTCAGTTTATTCTCGGCTTCGATCCACGCCTTTGTGTCGTCGTTAAGCGGCGCATCCTCCATCCAACGATACGGGTCGCTGACTTTCGTGCCGTGATAGTCGTCGACCTGATCTGTTTTCCTTGGTTTCGGATAGCTCCACCCGTTCTGGGCCGGAATTGAAGAACTTAAAAGAGTGAAAATGGCTAGGGCAAGAAAGAACTTTCTGATCATAACGCGCAAATTACCTCATCGAATTGGATTTTCAATGATTATAGACCCAGTTCGGCCAGATTCAAAATTACAGGCTCCGTTCAGAAAACCGGCAGGTTCTCGTCCCCAATGTTTGCGTTATTTTCGTTGAAATGTTCCAGTTCCGCGAAGGGCAGCCAGTTCGGCCGTTCGTAGAGAAGACGCTCTGTTTCTTCGCGGCCCTTCGGCTTCGCCATTAAAAATCCCTGGCCGTAGTCGCATCCAAGATTTTGCAACACGTAGAACTGGCTTTCGGTTTCGATGCCTTCTGCTATGACACGCATTCTAAGGTTCTTCGCGAGCGATATTATCGTTTGCAGTATCTCTGAATTTTCGCCATTTTCTCCGACGCTGTAAACGAAAGAACGGTCGATCTTTAACGTGTCGAAGGGAAGTCTTTGCAGATAGCTCAGGCTCGAATAGCCCGTGCCGAAATCGTCAATGCTCAATTGAACGCCGATCTGCTTCAGCTTTTTCAGAACGTTGATCGTATATTCGGCGTTTTCCATTGCGGAGCTTTCCGTGATCTCCAGTTTGAGTGTTTCCGGCCGGATGCGAGATTCTTCAAGAACTGTTTCGACATCTTCTATCAGGTCCTCATTCGAAAGATGCTTCCCTGAGATATTTACGCTCACTACAAGGTCCTTATACTCAGAACCGATCTTTTGCCATTCGGCAAGACGAGTTGTTGATTCGTGTAGTATCCAAACCGTTAGCGGCTGTATCTGTCCCGAATTCTCCGCTATCGGGATGAATTTATTCGGCGGAATCATTCCGAATTCGCTGTGGTGCCAGCGCATCAAGGCTTCAAAGCCGATAAGTCGGCCATCCGAAAGCGAGATTATAGGTTGATAATGAACCGCGAGCTCCTTTCGCTCGATGGCCTGGCGAAGATCCATCTCGAATCGGACGCGTTCTAGGAATCGCGAGCGAAGCTCTTTTGTAAATACAGCAAATCCGTCGTTCTTTTCCTTGGCGAAATGCATGGCAATATCAGCATCGCGAAGAATTTCTTCGGGCGTATTATACTCGGCGTCGCACGGAGCAATGCCGATGTTCAGATCGATCGAGATCTTGTTTCCGCTCAGCGAAAAAGGCTGCGTTATGCTTTCGTAAATCCGCCGTGCGACTTTCTGCGCTTTTCCGGAACTGGAAAGATTTCGCAAGATGATAGCGAATTCATCTCCGCCGATTCGCGCCACCGTGTCTTCGGCGTTTACCAGCCGCGAAAACCGCTTTGCTGCGATGGCAAGAACCTTGTCGCCGATCGTGTGGCCGAGCGTGTCATTGATATTTTTGAAACTGCGAATATCGAGAAACAAAACTTGAAAATTGGTGGCCGGGTCTTCCTTGTATTC
>JBQTJB010000166.1:0-2478 GCA_052387555.1 Blastocatellia bacterium
AAACAGGACCGGCTTGAAACCTTTTCGGTCTCTGAAAGGCTTCAGAAATTGGTCGACGTTCTCGAAAACGAGATCGAGAAACGTCAGCTTGACCGCTCGATCCATTCGCGGACGAAGAAGCAGATGGATAAGCACCAGCGTGAGTATTATTTGAACGAACAGATCAAGGCGATCCACAAGGAGCTTGGCCGCAAGGACGAAAAGGCAGAACTCGAAGACATTAAGAAAAAGATCGAAGAAGCGGGCATGACCGAGGAAGCCCGGGACAAGGCTCTTCAGGAATTTACACGGCTTGAAGCGATGCCGCCGATGTCCGCCGAAAGCACGGTTTCACGCACTTATCTGGATTGGCTAATAAATGTTCCCTGGAAGGAACGGTCCGAAGAGATCGACGATCTTTCCGATGCTGAAAAAACGCTTAACGAAGATCACTACGGTCTGGAAAAGATTAAGGAACGCATTCTCGAATTTCTCGCTGTCAGGCAGCTGGTTAAAAATCCGAAAGGGACGATTCTTTGCTTTGTCGGTGCTCCGGGTGTAGGAAAAACCAGCCTCGGAAAATCGATCGCAAATGCGACTGGCAGAAAGTTTATGCGGCTGGCTCTTGGCGGCGTTCACGACGAAGCCGAAATACGAGGACATCGCAGAACTTACATCGGTGCCTTGCCCGGACAGATAGTTCAGTTGATGAAACGAGCTGGAACAATAAACCCGGTCATTCTGCTCGATGAAGTGGATAAACTAGGCCGCGATTTCCGCGGCGACCCATCGGCTGCATTATTGGAAGTTTTAGATCCGGAACAGAACAACACGTTCCGCGATCATTATCTAGACGTCGATTACGATCTTTCGAATGTATTCTTTATCGCGACGGCGAACGTGCTTCACACGATTCCGCCTGCCTTGCAAGACCGGCTGGAGATTTTGCATCTTTCCGGTTATACGGAACGCGAAAAGGTCGAGATCGCAAAACGCCACCTGATATCTAAGCAATGCGAAAACTGCGGCATCGATCCCGAAAAAGTGAAGTTTACCGACGACGGGATACTCGAAACCATACGCCATTACACGCGTGAGGCCGGTGTACGAAACCTCGAACGCGAGATCGGTTCCTGCCTTCGAAAGATAGCCCGAAAGTTTGTTGTGTCCGAAGCGAAAGATGATTTCCGCGTGGTCATAGATTCCGAAAAGGTTCGCGAACTGCTTGGCACAATCCGGTTCCGCACACAGGACATTTCCCGAAAGAGCGAGATCGGCCTTGTCAATGGATTGGCATGGACAGAAGTTGGTGGTGACGTGCTTCAGGTAGAAGCAACTCTGGTTGCGGGCAAAGGCGAGATCACGCTCACCGGAAAGCTTGGCGAAGTGATGCAGGAATCGGCCCGTGCCGCTTTAACCTGTGTTCGTTCGCGTGCGGAGGACCTCGGCATCGATCCAAAGGATTTCCGCGAGAAAGACCTGCATATTCACGTGCCGGAAGGTGCGATTCCAAAAGACGGCCCAAGTGCCGGCATCACGATCGCAACCGCAATGGTCTCGGCCCTAACCAAAAAAGCCGCGAGACACGACGTGGCAATGACAGGTGAAATTACGCTGCGTGGCAAGGTTCTGCCCATCGGCGGCGTCAAAGAGAAATTGCTTGCTGCACATCGCTTCGGGCTTCGAACACTTATTCTGTCGAAGGAAAACGAGAAAGACCTTGCCGACATCCCGGAAGAGGTGCGTGACGATCTGACTATTCACACGGTCGATATGATCGACGAAGTTTTGAACTTTGCGTTGGAGCAAAAGAAGGAAGTTGAGAAGATCGAAACACCACAGCTCTGGGATGTTGACGCTCCTTCAGCCGGGATTTCGACCGTGATCGAATAGCCGCGTGGCCGGGTTGTCGGACAACTCATGAAGATAACGTCCGCAGAGTTCGTTAAGAGTGCGTTCGACCGCAGCCATTGGGTAAAAGACGGACTTCCCGAGGTTTCTTTTCTCGGACGGTCGAACGTCGGCAAATCGTCGCTGCTCAATTCGCTTTTGAACAGAAAATCACTTGCCCGAACGTCAAATACTCCCGGCCGAACACAGAGCATAAATTTCTTTCTTATAAACGAAAGTTTTTACTTTGTCGATTTGCCCGGTTACGGATATGCACGCGTATCAAAGTCGATTCGTTCCGATTGGGGCAAGTTGGCAGAGGATTATTTGTCGGAACGCGAAGAGCTTGTTCTTTCGATACAGCTTATCGACGCACGGCATCAACCGACAACGCTTGATATGCAGCTAAACGAATGGCTGATTCATAACCGGAAGCCGCACATAGTTGTTGCTACCAAGTGCGACAAGCTGTCCGCCAATCAAATGCAGAAGCAGCTCGGCATTTTTCGGAGGGCGATGCCGGGCGGAAACGTATTGAGCTATTCGGCGGTAACTGGAAAGGGAAGGGAAGATCTCTGGAAAGAGATTGCCGCATCGTTTCAAAAAAAC
>JBQTJB010000167.1:0-23486 GCA_052387555.1 Blastocatellia bacterium
AGCCTCGTTTTCTGGAATTTCCGTTGAGACCAAAAGCTTTCGCCGTTCGTCGATTATTTCGGAGATGGCCTTCATAAGCTCCGGATTCGACTCGAAAATCGGTTTCAGCGCAGTCTTTTTTATCTGAAGCACTTCGGTTTCTTCTTCCGCGATAACGTCCGCAGTTCTCGGCTGTCCGGTCAAAAGGCTCATCTCGCCAAAAAAATCGTTTTTGCTAAGTTTGTTGATCGTTTTTAAGTAATCGTTCTCGGGTATCTGAACCTTTACCGATCCGCTAGTTATCACAAACATCGAATCGCCTTCCTGTCCTCGACGCACTATTGCTTCTGCCGGGGCAAACACGCGCGTTACGGAAGTTTGGGCGATCTTTTCCAGTTCGTTCTCGGCAAGCGGGGCGAAAATTTCAATGCGGCTTAGACGTTCGACGGTTGAAATAACATATTCTTCGAACGTCCTTTCGACAGGCCGCTCTTCCATGTGAACCGTCCGGGTCGGATACGCAAAATCTATCTTTTCACGGCTAAAAACGTACCAGATGCGTTGGCGCACGAGTGCGTCTGTATCGTTAAATTTCGAGTAATCTTCGCACCAGAACTTTACTTCCCAGTCGATGCCGTTATCGCCCAGATTTCGTATGCGAACGATGGGCCGATACTTCTGTGAGACATTTTCTACCTGCCGCACGGCTTCGCGGACGACGTGCGCGGTTTTCGAAGGTGAATTGCTATAAATAGTATTAAAGAAAACAAGCCGTGCATTAAGATTTTCTTTAGGCGCAACCTCCATCGTCTCTTTACCTAGAACCGCATTGCTCAATACCAAAATCTTGTTTTGAAACGTCCGGATTCGAACGCCCCTCCAAGAGATGCTTTCGACGACTCCGCCTCTGCCATCGGCTAATGTAACGACATCGCCTGTCTGGAAAAGCTGATCCGCTTGCAATGCGATTCCGGCAAAAAGATTTCCAAGCGTATCTTGCAGAGCCAGACCTACGACAATTGCCAAAATGGTCGATCCGGTAAATAAAGCTGCAAGCTGAACACTCGGGTATTGCGTTTGAAAAATTATAAAAAAAGCGACAATGTAAATAACGATCGAGAGCACTGTCCTCAAAAGTGATGAAACTTCAGATTGAGCCGCGCGTTTCAACGCTGTTTCAAAAACAAGAAAGGCGAGAAACCGCACTATCGAGATGACCAAAGCCATCCAAAGAATCACTTTCAGGATGTGGATGATGTTGACGGCGAGGCTCAGCGCAGTGCTCGACATCATGCTTGGCTCGCTGCCGTCCGCGTTAGTTAATTTACCGTCGATAAGTTTCAGGGCAAATTGATGAAGCCAATACTCCTGTATAGAACTCTCAATTACGGACACCGCAAAAAGGGCTAAAATTACAATGCCGGAAACTACGACAAAAAGAAAAGCTTTTCGTTGAAATACCTGTGCTGGCATACTTGGCGTGCTAAAACATATCAGCAATCGTTTTCCCAATCAACATGACTGAAAGCAATGAAACTACGGCGGTGACGAAACAAGCGAAGATATTGAAGATCAGGCCGTTTTTGTAAGAACCCATTATTTCGCGTTTGTTTGCAAGAGTGACTATCGCGATCAGGACGACCGGGAGCAACAGGCCGTTCACGCATTGCGTAACGAGAAGCAGCTTAATCTGCGGTATGCCGGGAACCATCGCGACGACAGCACCGATCAATATTAGCGTGGTAAAAATGCCGAGAAAAATCGGGGCTTCGCGAAATGAGCGGGAAAGTCCCTTTTCAAACCCGAGTGCCTCGCTGAGGGAATACGCGGTGGCAAGCGGCAGCACTCCCATGGCGAGCATGGCGGCTCCGAATAAGCCGACTGCAAAAAGATACTTGGCATAGGTGCCGGCGATCGGGACGAGCGATTCGGCGGCGGTGGCGGCGGAATCTATTTCGGTAATCCCGCTTTTATGAAGCGTTGCTGCCGTTGCGATTACTATAAATGCCGCGATCAGACACGCAAATGTGGTTCCGACTATAACGTCTGCCCGAGCCAGCGAAAGATCGTCTTTATCGAGACCTTTTTCTACGACGGACGATTGGACAAACACCTGCATGAACGGCGTAATCGTCGTGCCGATTAACGCCATTATCGTAAAGAGATACGCAGTCTCGAAAGTGAAATTAGGTTTTGCGAAACCGACTGCTACTTCCGACCAGGATGGTTTCGACAGAAACGCCGAAATCAGGTAGCAGAAGAACACCAGCGACATAGCCAGAAACACCCGTTCGACCCGTTTTTGCGAACCTTTCACGACGAGCCACCATATCAAACCAGCTGCGATCGGGATGGCAATAAAACGTGAAACTCCCAAAAGTTCCGATGCCTGAGCGATACCGACAAATTCCGAAATTATTACGCCCGTGTTGGCAGCCACTAAAGCTACCATTACCAACGCCGTGAGCCGGACTCCGAATTGTTCGCGAATCAGGTCGGCCAAACCCTGTCCTGTTACAATGCCCATTCGTACGCACATTTCCTGCACGATTATAAGACTCAGTACCATAGGCACAAATGCCCAAAGCATTGAATAGCCGAAACCGGCACCGACGGTGGAATAGGTGGCTATGCCGCTGGCGTCATTTCCCGCGTTTGCCGCGATGATGCCCGGGCCCAGGATTGCCATGTAGGCGAAGAAGCGATACTCCGACAGATTCCGACGAACGCGCGTAGGGAAACGCCCGATCTTTTGCACCACATTTTTTGGTGAAAAACGCGTCAAAAACATTGCTGCAACTATCGCCTTCGATCATTGTTGGAAATTAAGTCATAAAACCGCATTCAGAGGAAAACGAAAATTGACTATAGCGGCTTTTTGATTAATTGAAAAGGCTGTCCGGCTAAGGTTCGAGATTGTAGGCGATAATTTCATCGCGTTTGGCGCGCGGTACGACATTTGGTAAAGTTCCCGTATGAAATCGACAAAGCTTGCCTGCATTTCCACCTCGGTTCTGGTAGTTTTTGCCCTGTTATCGGCTTTGATTGTGGTGAAGCCAGCGACAGCAGCCACGCGTGAACCGGTCAGAGGCAAAAACGCAATGGTAGCCTCGCAGCACGACCTCGCTTCCCGAGTCGGCATCGACATTATAAAAAAAGGCGGAAACGCAGTTGACGCGGCGATCGCAGTAGGACTGGCCCTCGCCGTAGTTTACCCCGAAGCCGGAAATATAGGGGGCGGCGGGTTTATGATGATTCGTTTTAGAGATGGCCGGACAGCGGCAATCGATTATCGCGAAATGGCTCCGGCGGCGGCAAATCGGGATATTTTTATTGATAACGAGGGTAATTTGATTCGCGGCGAAGGCGGATCCACTATCGGCTACCGGGCATCAGGCGTTCCGGGAACGCTTGCCGGTTTCGATTTGGCCTTCAAAAAATACGGATCGGGAAAAGTTTCGTGGCGCGAACTAGTCGAACCGGCCCGACTGCTCGCGCAGAACGGGTATGTGCTAACACACCGGCTCGCCAGCCTTTTGATTGCCTACAAGGAACATCTTGCAAAGTATCCAGACAGCAATCGCATATTCCTGAACAACGGCAACTATTTCAAAGAAGGCGATCTTTTCAAACAGCCCGAACTTGCTGCGACATTAGGCAGAATCTCGTCGCAGGGGGCACGCGAGTTTTATAACGGTAAAACTGCGCAGCTTATTGCCGAAGACATGGCGGCGAATAAAGGCCTCATCACACTCGACGATCTAAAGAATTATATTGCCAAGGAGCGAACGCCATTAAAAGGCAATTATCGCGGGTACGAGATAATAACCATGCCGCCGCCAAGTTCGGGCGGACTAGTAATGCTCCAGGTTCTGAACATGCTTGAGGCTTTTGATCTACATGCGATGGGTCACAATTCCGCTGCGAAATACCACTTATATACCGAAGCGTCGCGCCGTGCATTTGCGGATCGTTCGGAGTACATGGCCGATCCTGATTTCGCCGATGTGCCTGCGGGCGTCTTGATCGACAAAGAATATGCTGCACGTCGACGGACTACCATCGATTTGAAGAATGCGACGCCGAGCTCTCGTCTCAAACCTGGCGAAATAGTCCCTGTAGGAGGGAACGATACGACACATTATACAATCGTCGACTCTGCGGGAAACGCCGTATCCAATACTTACACGATCAACGACCTGTACGGCTCGCGCGTCACGGCGAAGGGAACCGGAGTGATTCTTAACGACGAAATGGACGATTTTGCGGCAAGGCCCGGCAAACCCAATTTATTTGGTTTGATACAAGGCGAACGCAACAAGGTCGAACCTCGGAAACGGCCGCTTTCCTCGATGACGCCGACGATCGTTTTGAAGAAGGACGGCTCTGTATGGTTCGCTCTCGGTGCACGCGGCGGCCCCAGAATAATCTCTGCGGTTATGCAGTCTGTAATCAACATAATCGACTTTGACATGGACATCCAAGCCGCGATAGACGCCCCGCGAATCCACCACCAATGGTTCCCGGACGAGATATCATATGAGCAATACGGGCTTTCGCCGGACACAATGTCGATCTTGACCGGTTTCGGACATAAATTTGCATCTAAACCGGGAAATATTGCATCCGCAACCGGGATCATGATCGATAAAGATGGCGTGCGTTTGGGAGCAATAGATTCGAGAAGCGACGGTGAAGCGGTCGGTTATTGAGTATCGCGATCTTTTTGAAGGAGTTTTGTCGTCTGTTCCGTGACACTGGCCGGGCGAACCAGATCACCGGTGTCGGGGGCACGCCAACTACCTTGCGGAGCTGTATATTCAGTGACAGGAATACTCTGCTGAGGCGGCAATGCGTTTAGATTTGCTGAACCATAAAGAGAGGCGGCCTGATTCATAGGGTCGATTTGCTTGAGCTCATATGCTTTGGGAGCTCGTTTCAGAAAAGCGAGCGACGTAATGAATAGCATCATCGTCGAGAACAGTCCGAAAACCGCCGAAACCGCCGATACTTCTTCAGCATCAGCCAGGCCGCCAAAGGCGGGAATCATCATCACAAAAAAAATAAACCACAGTGCAGTAAAGATAAGGCCGTTCTTGCGAGTGAACAGAGTGCTCCTTCCCTTGTAGAGTTCCGCAAGCTGCGGGAGAAAACCTCCATTGGCGAGCAGTTCCGCAACCAATCCAAGCTGGAAACCGCAACGAGAGCAAAATTTAGTTTCATCTGAAACCTGTTGCTGGCCGCAACGTGGGCAATGCATCTTGTTTCTCCTCGAAATAAGCTCTGGACAACGCCGGAACTAACGAATTCTTACACGAAAAAGTTCACATTGCAATGAAGTTCGCCGGCCAGAGGCTATCAAAAGCAGCTATATTCGCCTCTGTGATTTTGGCAGAAGACTCGGCAGTTTTTCGCCGGAAAAAGTTTGTAAGACTGCGAAAGCCCGGCCCTGGTAGTGATAAGCGGTCGTCAGGGTTGACAGCAGAAGATCGAAGATCGGCAATAATTGTTTAGGCGAAGGAATTGATTTCAGCAAATCGTCATCCGAAGTGAAATAGCTGAACCCTTTTGTCCGGGTCACTTCGACCTCATCCATATATTCCTGAATCAAGGCGGCATCGTGAAGCTTTTCCGGAAGAGTCCATTCGAACGGATCGTCCCAAAGCCGCGTGGTTATGCCGCCGAATGTCTGTTCCACGGTAGCAGCCGCCCGCAGTATGTATTCGCCGCACGAAAACATCGCAAACGAATCGCCAATGTCCCGTGGCCGCCAAAAGAGTCGATCCTCCGGGATCATTGAGACAAACTCCGAGGAAACGCAATGAAGACGAGAAAAGCTCTGCTGAAACGAATCAATTATCACGCCCATAAAATAAAAACGGCAATCAGCATTTTAGCGTGGTTGCCGTTATGATGCCATTTGCTGTATGTGGCTATCTTTTTGCGGACCTGCGATCCTTCTCGTACATTCCCAGGCCGTAATTCCTGCCTTTCCAATTTACGCCGCTTCCGATCCGGCCTTTGACTCCGATCAGTGCTCCTTTGGACGGAACTATGTCCTCGGTAAACACCCAGATCGAACCGGTTCCATCGTCGATCTTATATGCGCCGCCGCGAATCGGCGTACCGGGAATGTTTACTCCGTAGCTGTCTTTAACGGTTCCGGCGACAGCTATCTCTTTGTCATTGTACTTCCCTGGATTTGCTTCGATGTCCGCGATGCTAACCCGTTTTGGGCAGGCGGCGGCGAATAAAATTGTAGTCAACAGTAATATTGGTACCGCAATCCGATATATCGATTTCATGTTGTCTCCTGTTTGTCTTAAGTTAGGGAAGAGCGGTTTCTCGCTTTATTGATTCAATTTTGGATCAATAGTTTGCCAGAAATCTGAATTTCTGCGATTCTGCTTTTGTTTTATCTCTTCACGCGATTTGTAAGGAAACAACAAGTGCCCCCTGAAGTGCAGAACCCATCCTTGGAAAAACTGTTGGTCTGTTCGTCTGTCGCGGATGACGGCTATCGCTTGAAAGACTCTCCGGGAGCATATGAATGGTGGTATTTCGACGCGCTTTCCGATGACGGCAAGGATGCGTTTGCGATCACATTTTTCGATAACTCGATCGATTCGCCCAGATACAATTCTAGAATCAAAAGCAGAGAAAAGTCTCGCCGGTTTCCCGCTGTATCTTTTTTGTATTTTCGTAACGGCAAGGCTGTCTGCAGCTCGACCAATGAGTTTAGCGACGACAAATTCGAACCGCTTGGACCCGGTCCTGGGTGCAGGATAGGCGAAAGCACGATCGTATTCGATAGTGAAACGTATGGTTCCGGCTACCTTTTGAATGTATCTGGATCACTGCCACGGGGACGAAGATTCGTTGCACGTCTGGAATTTTTGCTTATAGAATCATCTTTCCTGACCGAGTATCCTTCATCAGCTAAAAATATTCATGTGTGGAATATGGCCGTTCCGCGAGCCGATGTTACCGGGAAGATTCGGCTGCTCGAAAATGACGGCCATACCGTTGAGACTTTTTCGTTCCGCGGAACCGGTTATCACGACCACAATATGGACGAGCGTTTTTTTGCCGATACTGTCGGTTTATGGCACCGCGGGCGAGCTCATTTTGCCGATTCAACGGCGGTTTTTGCAAGATACTCGGAATCGGGCGCCGGCGAACCTTCAACCCGCTTAATGATCGTTCGTGACGGCGAGCTATTTGAAAACCGCGTCTCCTATGAAGAACAAGCTCACGCTCGGTCTTCGTATGGAATCCGATATCCCACAAGGATTCGCTTTAGTGCCGACGACGGCATCAAGCTCCGGGTAAAAACGATCGCCGTTGCCGATTCGAGCTTATATTACATCCGCACGCTGAACGAGATGACACTCACTCTTCGCGACGGCATCCCGCGTAAGACAACCGGCATCTCCGAGTTTCTAAAGCCTCGCATTTTAAGGTACCGATTACTTAATTGGCTGACGAAATTGGGCGTGAATCGTTTAAAGTAAATCTAACTCAAATTTCATTCCATATGGCTTTTTCTTCGTGCAAAACACGCCTTATTTAGTGTTATACTATTAAGTTATGTTGGGCGGGATCTTTTTTCGCCCAATGCGCTCGTAAAACCGCCTTTTATCGATATGACACATAATTTGTTTGGTTCTCGGAAGATTTTTCGAACGGGGTCCGGAGAGGAAGGGGTCTATTATTCGCTGCCGCAATTGGAGGCCGAGGGAATAGGCAAGATCTCAAGACTGCCGATTTCGATTCGGATCGTTTTGGAGTCAGTTCTCAGAAATTTCGATGGTGGAAAGAAGGTAAACGAAGATAACGTTCGTGCACTTGCGTGCTGGCAGGCGGAATCGGAACGCACCGAAGAGATTCCATTTGTCGTGGCCCGGGTGATCTTGCAGGATTTTACAGGTGTTCCTCTTTTAGTAGATCTTGCCGCAATGCGTACTGCTGTCCTAAGAATGGGAAAAGACGTAAGCGTTATCGAACCGCTCGTTCCGGTCGATCTGGTAATAGACCATTCTGTGCAGGTCGACTACGCTGGGAGCGAAGCCGCTTATCAGCGGAACATGGAAATGGAGTTCAAGCGTAACGAACAACGTTATCGTTTTTTGAAATGGGGAACACAGGCTTTCGGCGGATTCAGCGTCATTCCGCCGGGAATCGGAATAGTTCATCAGGTAAATCTTGAATATCTCGCAAAAGGCGTGTTCGAGCGCGATGGCGTGTATTTCCCGGATTCGTTGGTTGGAACGGATTCGCATACGACGATGATAAACGGACTTGGAATTGTCGGCTGGGGCGTCGGCGGCATCGAAGCCGAAGCCGGAATGCTCGGACAACCGGTATATTTTCTGACGCCGGATGTCGTTGGCGTTCACCTTACTGGTGAGCTTCCTCAAGGAGCGACTGCGACCGATCTGGTGCTGCGTATAACCGAGATGCTCCGCAAGGCGAATGTCGTCGGCAAATTCGTGGAATTCTTTGGCGATGGAGCGGCGGCTCTCAATGCGACCGACCGAGCAACGATTGCAAACATGGCACCGGAATATGGCGCGACGATGGGTTTTTTTGGCGTCGACGAAAAGACGCTTGAATATTTTGCCTCCACGGGCCGCAATGACGAACAGATCGGGACAGTCAGAAGTTATTACACCGCCCAGAACATGTTCGGTATTCCGAAAGAGGGCGAGGTCGATTATTCGGTTACCCTGGATTTGAATCTCGAGACTATTAATCCTTCCGTGGCGGGACCGAAACGTCCGCAGGACCGCATTGAGCTCTCGAATCTGGACGATAGATTTATCGAGTTATTTTCCCAGTCTGTTGCCGATGGTGGATACGGAAAGCCCGCCGAAGAACTGAACAAACGATATATTGTCACGCTTTGTGGGTTTCCTGCCGAGACCGTATCTGGCGGCGGAGACCAAACTGGTAAATCGATACCGTTGCCGGTTTTAGGTGAAACGACCGAGCGCAATACAAACGTAACGACCGAAGTCGAAATGATTAATAATCGACCGACACCGGACCGCGTAGATATTGCTGAGAATGAGTGTCCGCCGGTTCAAACATCGGTAGGCAATGGCGACGTGTTGATCGCAGCGATTACATCCTGTACGAATACATCGAATCCGGCAGTAATGATCGCCGCGGGAATTGTCGCGAAGAAGGCCGTGGAAAAGGGAATGAAGGTTCCGCCGTATGTTAAGACTTCACTTGCGCCTGGATCACGGGTCGTTACGGAATACCTCGAAAAGGCCGGTTTGCAGAAATATTTGAATGAGGTTGGTTTTAATCTCGTCGGATACGGATGCACGACCTGTATAGGCAATTCAGGACCACTGGACTCCGCAATAGAAGAGGAGATCGTAGAACATGACATTATTGCGGCGTCGGTTCTGTCCGGTAACCGTAATTTCGAAGCTCGCGTCCATCAGAACGTAAAAGCGAACTTTCTTATGTCGCCTCCACTTGTTGTTGCTTACGCTCTTGCAGGGACGGTAATCAAGGACGTTTACCTGCAACCGATCGGCAAAGACAGGAATGATAACGACGTTTTCTTAAAAGATATTTGGGCGTCGCTGGACGAGGTCAAGGAAGTCTTGAAAACCGCATTCGATCCTGAAACATACAGACGCCTTTACAGCGAATTTGCCGAGAAAAATCCACTATGGAATCAAATCGAATCGAGCGTCGGCAAAGTTTATCAATGGGACGCTTCTTCTACATATATTCAGGAACCGCCGTATTTCGACGACTTTTCGATGGAAACCGGTGAGTTTTCGGACTTTCATGGTGCAAGAGCTTTAGCGATCTTTGGCGATTCGGTCACGACCGACCATATTTCGCCTGCGGGCGCGATCAAGGCAAACTCGCCTGCGGGTGTTTATTTGCAATCACTTGGCGTCGATCCGAAAGATTTTAACTCTTACGGTTCGCGGCGCGGAAATGACAGGGTAATGCTTCGCGGGACATTTGCGAATGTTCGAATAAAAAATTTGATGGTGTCGCCTGTTGAAGGCGGTTTTACTAAATATCAACCTGATGGCGAGGAAATGTCGATCTACGACGCGGCGATGAAACACAAAGCTGAAAATACGCCTTTAATGATCTTTGCAGGAAAAGAGTACGGGACGGGAAGTTCACGTGATTGGGCTGCGAAAGGGACAAGATTAATGGGCGTAAAAGCCGTGGTCGTCGAATCTTTCGAACGAATTCACAGGTCGAATCTTGTCGGCATGGGCGTATTACCTCTACAGTTCAAAAATGGGGCAACCGCAATGTCTCTGGGGCTTGACGGCACCGAGACATTTGATTTATCCGGTCTTGAAGGTGTTGACGTCAGGCCGAGACAGGATGCAGCTCTTCGTATCAACAGAGCGGACGGAAAAAATGAGGAAGTGTCATTAACACTTAGGATAGACACGCCGATAGAGCTTGAGTATTACAAAGGCGGAGGCATACTTCCATACGTTCTGCGCCAACTTGTCGCAAAATGATGTGTTACTGAATATTTTTTTTGTATGCGGGAATATTTTCATGGAATTATGGAATGTTTGATGTAGCCGGTTGTCTACTATCACCGGTGCAACACATTCCATACAAGCCAATAACTGAAAGCCAAGCGTGAAAAATCTTGGCAAACCAGCTCAAAAGTTGTAAATTACGCTTACACTGACAATTTGTTTATCGCCGAAAGGCATGCAGGAGTAAATACCAATGAAAAAAGCGGTTTCGTTTCTAGCAATTCTGATCCTATCATCGTCAGGAGTCATTCAAGTTTTCTCACAGAAGGTACACCGTGAACAGACGCTGAAGGGGCCCATTGAGCTGAAGGCAGCACCAATTGATAAGTCCGAGACAACAACACGTTTTAGCACAACTGAAGCGTTTTCGGATGGAACACGTGTCGTTGTTCGATGGTCAATGGAGGCCGAACGCGGCAACGTTGGTTTTTACGTATATCGCATAGATTTGCGCGGCAGGAATCTCGTTTCGGATGTAATGACGCCCGGATCGGCTTTCAAAACAGGTGACTTTCCGCTTAATGGAGAAATTTACACATTACTCGACGCCGAAGGCACATCCGAATCAGTCTATACGATTGAGGCGGTTGATAGATCGTCAAAGCGGATCAACAGCACTACGTTTTCTACCCAAACAGTCGACGATCTTAAAAATCTCTTTGATCCCAACATTGATTCTGTTATTCGCCGCAAAGATATCGATGTGGGAAGGCTTCAGGAAAACGATCTGGTACTTCCGAAAGAAGTTTTGACAGAGATCGAGAACAACAGCCTCGCACCCAATATTGATACACATCGCTCGGTTATCTCGCAGCCGGGTGTAAGAATCGGAGTCAGAAAGCAGGGAGTTTATCGCATCACCCGAGATGAATTGTCCGCGGGTGGTTTTAACGTGAACACCGACCCCAATCTTTGGCAGTTGTATACGGAAGGTAACGAACAGGCGATAATCCTGGGGCCGAATGCAGACTACGTCGAGTTTTATGGCACCGGCATTGATACGATCGAGAGCGATACTCGCACTTATTATTTGATCAACGCCGCTTCGGCAGGCAAGAGAATGGGTTCGAGGGTAATTCGGCCTAACGGAAGCACCGTAGTTGCACCCGGATATTATCAGACTTTTGTTTTGAAAGAACGGACTTTTTATGTTGGAAACATACTGAACGGCGACGCTGACAATTTTTGGGGCCGACCAATTACTGAAACTCCGTCAACGCTCGCTTTTAACCTTTCCGGTGTCGATTTTGCATCGCCAAATTCGTCACTCGGCTTAAAGTTTCAGGGGTTTTCGACCGGTTTTCACGAGGTTCGGCTTGTCCTGAACGGCGAAATTCTCAGCTCTGTTCTTGGCGTCGGCCAAGCGCCTTTTTCCAGGGGAATCAATGTTCCGACCTCGTTTCTGCGTGAAGGCGCGAACACTCTTGAAATGACGGCGATAGGGCCGACTGGTGATTACAATCTTTTCGATTCTATCGATGTAAGTTTTCGTCGTCAGCACATGGCAAATCAAAGCACTTTGCCTTTTTACACGCAGAATTCGCGTGCCGCCAGAGTTCGCGGTTTTTCAAGCGCGAATGTTAGAGTTTTCGACATAACCGAAGAGGGTTCCCCGAATGTTTACTCTAACGTAATTGCGCAACCGGATAACGGAACGTTTCGCATTGAAATACCTGCTGCCCGGGGACGGCTGCTATATGCGGTTGAGGATTCGGCTATACTACCGGTCGTTTCAATCACACAAAACAATACAGAAAACTTAAGGACTACTGCTCACGCGGCGAATCTCGTTATCATTGCCTATAAAGACTGGATGACCGAAGCCGAAACATGGGCAAATTACCGCAGAAATCAGGGTACGGTCGTAAAGGTAGTTGACGTTAATGAGATATTTGACGAATTCAATTATGGCGTCGCAAAGGCGGATGCTATGCGGGATTTTCTCGCTTATGCAAACAACAATTGGGGTACAGCTCCAGGTTACGTTCTGATGCTTGGTGATACTTCACTTGATCCTCGCAACTATCTCGGATTCGGCTTCAGCAATTTTGTTCCTACCCGAATGGTCAACACTATTTTCAATGAAACCGGAAGTGACGAATATCTTGCGGACTTTAATGGTGACGGACTTGCCGAGATGGCAGTCGGCCGCATCGCGGCACGCAGCGGTTCAACGATTTCCACCGTTCTGAGCAAGGTAACGAACTGGGAACAGAATCTCGGAGCAAATCCACTCAGCCGCGGTGTTTTATTCACGCATGATCTTCCGGACGGATACGACTTTGCAGGTCTAAACGGACGGCTTCGTAATCAATTGCCTGTTGGAACCCCGACAACTATGATTTCTCGCGGTGATCCGAATCCGAATCCGGCCATCATTGCCTCGATAAATGCCGGCAAGTATTTTGTTAATTACTCCGGACACGGATCAGTAGGAGCGTGGGCAAATTCCGGGTTCTTTTCGAATAACCACGTACCGCAGTTGACGAATGTGAATTCTCTACCGGTTTTCACCATGCTTACATGCCAGAATGGCTATTTTCTCAGCGTTGTTGGTGTCAGCCTTGCTGAGAATCTGGTCCAATCGCCTATCGGCGGCGGTGTTGCTGCCTGGGCATCGACCGGGCTAACCACGCCGGACTTACAGGAGATAATGGCCACGCGTTTTTACAACCGTCTTGGTGCCGGCACGATTCCAAGAATGGGCGATCTTGTCCGCGATGCTAAAACTACGATTCCAGGCGGTACGGATGTTCGGCTGTCGTGGGCGCTTCTGGGCGATCCGATGTTGAAGATTCGCTAAATCACACACATAACTTAGCAGCGAAGAGGCGTTCGTGTTGAACGCCTTTTCTATTCGATCTGGTACTCGCGGCGGGATTTGAACCTGCGACTTCTTCCTTCGGAGGGAAGCACTCTATCCACTGAGCTACGCGAGCAAATTGTGAGGCAATATTACCAACTCTACGGTTTTGGTTCAATCCTGATCGTTTTGATCCTAACGGGCTCGACCGGACGTTCCCCATCCTTTGGCTGTACGCCAGAAATAGTTCGAACGTGGTTCATTCCATCGATCACCTTTCCGAAGATAGTATAGTTCTTATCAAAGTCTGCTTCGCGTTTCAAAGTGATAAAGAATTGTGAGTTTGCCGAGTTCACATTGTTGCTGAGCCTTGCGGCTCCAAGAGTGCCTGTCTCATAGGACAAATCAGAGAATTCGGCCGGTACATTAGGTTTGCCTGAGTCTCCTTTCCTGACGGATGTTTGATCGGCTGCGCCGGGCTTTGTATTTGCGTCTCCGGCCTGTATCACGCTTTGATTGATCCGATGAAAAGCAATTCCGTTGTAGTAGCCTTCCTTTGCCAACTCCTTGAATCTTTCGACCATCTTCGGAGCGATGTTAGAATAAAGCTCAATCTTGATCGTGCCGTAAGCAGCCGGGTTCTCCATTTCGATAACGGCAATCTCTGCATCCGCGACGGGTTGAACACCTTTCTTTACTTCGGGTGATGCTCCGGGTTTGTTCGATGCGGTTCGGCTGTCACCACACGCCGTAACTGCAATTGCAAGTATAGAAACCAATACGATCGTTCTGATGTTCATATTCAAATTTTCTTTTCGCTGTCCAGCAGTATTGTAACCGGTCCGTCGTTCACCAATTCGATATTCATCATCGCCTGGAACCGGCCGGTTTCTACCTTTGAGATTTGTTTACGGCACTCGGCAACAAAAAAATCGTACAAACTATTTGCCACTTCCGGCATGGCAGCGTCGATGTATGAAGGCCGTCTTCCCTTCGTTGCGTTACCGTAGAGAGTGAACTGGGAAACCACGAGCAGTTCGCCCGAACTATCCAGTATCGAAAGATTCATCTTGCCGTCAGAATCGTCAAAAATACGAAGATTCAACGTTTTCTCGACAAGATACTGTGCATCTTTTTCATTATCGCGAACAGAGACGCCGAGCAGAACAAGAATTCCTCGACCGATCTCGCCGACTGTTTCGCTGGCAACAGTTACCTTTGCCCGCGAGACCCGTTGCAACACCGCACGCATCAGGAAGCCTGTTCCTCTATATAAACGCGATTCATCACAACCGGTTCAATCGGTTTGTCGCTGGGGCTGCGCTCGACATTGGCAATAACGTCCACAACATTCTGACCTTCGAGCACTTTTCCGAATTTAGAGTAGCTTGGCGGCAAGGGATAGTCGATGTGCATGATGAAAAACTGCGAGCCGTTTGTATTTGGGCCGGAGTTCGCCATGGCGACAGTGCCTTTCTCATAAACGCCGGCGTAAAGATCGGACGCTCGGTCGATCTCGTCATCGAACTTGCCGCCCCAAGCCGATTCGCCTCCATAACCTTCGCCAAGCGGATCGCAGCCCTGGATCATGAAGTTAGGAATAACGCGGTGAAAAATAACACCGTCGTAATAATTTCTATCCGCCAAAAGCCGAAAATTCTCTGTCGTTTTCGGAGCGTCCTGTTCCAAGAGCTCAAATTTGATCGTGCCTTTGCTGGTTTCTATAACTGCTGTTCTATTTGCCATTAATATCTCCCATTATTTATTAGCGCCGTTATATTCTTTTACAAATTCAGTGGTTATGTTCGTAAAGCGGAATCCAACTAGCTTTTCCGGAATCGGTTTACCAGAATCGAGTACTAAGTTATAGCCCTTTGAATCGGCAAATACCTGCAATGCTGAAAATATCTTGTCGCATTGTTCTTTCGATCCGCAAAAGTCAGTTGGAGTGGTCGCGTCACTTTGTAAACCTTTCAACCCTTTAATTCCATGGGTATGATCAAAAAAAAGCTTTGTATCGATTGTTGCAATGTTCGAAGATGGTACAGTCACAATAAATGGCGTTTTGAGCGCTATTTCGACCTGTTCGTTAAAATGCTTTATGAGCGGAGCGGTTATATCCAGCTGCTTGTTAAACGCCAGTAGGTTTCCGTTCTGTTCAAGAGCAACGCCGTCCAAGACCAAAAAACCGTTGTGAACTTCTGTGTCGATAATAAACCAAGAAATTTCTCGTAAAATTGGATCAATCAGTAAAGTTTTTCTTTTTGTGTAGTTTTCTTTCGTACATGAAGCGGGAAAACAGCAAGTAGATGACATAACGCTCCAAGCCGCACTCAATTTTCTTATACCGGTTTTGGGGTCGTCAAAAGCATATTTATTTACAATGGCGATCTTTTTCGAACGACTATGAGAAAACTCTTGAGAAATCACAAAAGTAGAGAGCGTAAAAGCAATGATTAGTGAATAAAGAGCCCTTTTCATTAATTCAAAATAAACCTTTCGATCGCGGCAGCCACGCCGTTTTCGTTATTAGTAACTGTTTTATAAAATTCTGCGGTTTTCAGCAAACCGACATCGGCGTTTCCCATCACGACGGGGGTTCCGGCGTATTCGAGCATTTCAATATCGTTAAAATTATCACCGATCACCATTACGTTTTCAGCCTTCAGGCCGTTGATCGCAGCCAATTTTTCAACACCGGTTCCTTTTGTGGCTCCGGGAGGCAGAATGTCGATCAGCGTGAAATCCAGATGCGGATAAATTGTAGGCAAGATTGTCACTTCGCCATTGAGTTCCGTTTTTAACACTTCCAGCATACGGCCCATCGGCTCGCAGCCGCCGGAAAACGAGATATGGATCACCTGATGATCCGGTAGAGCGTCGTGAAGATCGACGACGTGCATGACGGCAGTTTCTGCTTCATCACCATGCAGATAAGTAGCCCAATGGAGATATTTCTGCAGCGGAAGATTATCGTTCGAAACGCGGTCGTAAAGCATCGATCCTTTACCGTGAGGGTCGGCACTGACAAGGGCATCGCCGCCAAACGCCTTGCCGACGCGGACGATCTCACGCGTCGTTTCAAGATCGAGCAGGGAAGCTGCGACCGTTTCCAACGACTCTGCGTATTTCAAAAGCGCGCCATTATGCGTGATCAACGGAGCATTGAGTTCAAGTTCCAGCCCAACCGGAAGTGCATCACGAAACCTGCGGCCAGTTGCGATCGTCACCAGGACGCCCGCGTCCTCAGCCGCCCGTATCGCCTCGCGGTTCGCATCAGGAACCTTTCCGCGCGAATCGAGCAGCGTACCGTCAAGATCAAGGGCGAGGAGTCTGATCATTGGGATTTCACCTCGTTCGCCCGTTTCTCCTGCCGTTCTTTCTCTAACCACCTTTGATATTCGGCTTTGCCACGTTCGAAGTCGGCGGCGGAGGCATAGAAGTGGTGCGAGCCGTCGTTGGCCTGGACATTCAGAACGTAGAAAATGTAGTCCGTGGTTGCCGGATTCAGCGCGGCCTCGATAGCGCTTTGCGATACGGACGATATCGGCCCCGGCGGAATGCCTCCGTATTTCCTGGTGTTGTAAGGCGATGTCGAATCCAGGTCGCTCTTATTGATCGTGCCGTCCCAACGGTTCTCCATTTTGGCAATGTACACTGCAGTTTGGTCGATACCGAGGGGAATGTTCTTATTCAGCCGGTTGTAGATAACAGAAGCGACTATCGGCCGCTCTTTTTCGAATTTCGATTCGGTCTCTATCAGAGATGCGATGATCACGATCTCATGCGGTGAGCGGCCGAGCCGCTTCGCCAGATCGTTCCATTCCGGCTTCCAGACCTTTTTGAATTGCTCCACCATTGTCTGAATAACTTCGACTGGTTTGGCGTCAACCGTCATGCTGTACGTGCTCGGGTACATATAGCCTTCGAGATTCTTGGCTTCGGGGGCAACGTCCCTGATCAGCGAAGTGTCCTCCATCAGCAAAAGTAACTGCTTTTCATCCACCGGCGGCGTCTGAGGGAATTTCTCGACTATGCGTTTTGCGATGTCGAAACGCGTAAAGCCCTCGGGGATTGTCAGCTTTGTTGTACGTTCCTCGCCTTTTTCGAGTTCGGCCAGTACCTGCATAGGCGTTATTGGAGATGCAAACCGGTATTCACCCGCCTTTAGTTTCGAGGCGTCGCCCATCGTCCGCAAATAAAGCAAAATAGGCATTGAAGCGGAAAGTATGCCTTCGCCTTCCAGTTTTGCAACGATCTGAGCGGGTGTTGAGCCTTTTTCAATGACGATGTACTCGCCGGCCTTGTCGTGTTGCTTCGGCGTGGTCAACGAACTTTGCAGCCAATACGACCCGACTGCCAACGCCCCAATCGCGGCGAGTATAAAAATCAAGGCCAAAATCAAAAATTTTCGAAACATTACAGCATTTTATCAGAAGCTCTGGTAAACGTCTTATCGAGACTGTGGGATATCCATTGATTCGTTGAGTTGGACCAACAGGAACTGATTGGGGCAGAACGGGGCAGTTTTCCGCCCCGCGGCGGGGCAACGTAAATGTTGAGTCTAATAGCCTTCTATCACACGGCGAACGTGGGGCACGTGGGGCAGGTGGGGCATGCGTCGGATCACATGCCTGGCCTGCATGAGCACGAACACAGATTTCACGTCCGGTGGAAACATGCTGGCAAGGATGCCCGCGTTCCCGGAAAGATTGTCCGGCAGAACCGGTCACCACCTGAGACATCTTTCCTTTTATTTAACCGCCAAAGCGGCTTCGATCGTTTCGGTGATTTTCGGGTCGTCGGGAGTCGTTGTCGGCGAGAAGCGGGCGATGATCTTGCCGCTCCTATCGGCGACGAATTTTTCGAAGTTCCAGGTGATGTCGCCGTCGAAACCGGGGTTCGACTGCTTGTGAGTAAGGAACGTGTAGAACGGATGCTGGTCGGTGCCTCTGACCGAGAGCTTAGAGAACATCGGGAACGTAACGTTGTATTTCAGCGTGCAGAAATCTTTTATCTCTTTTTCAGTGCCGGGTTCCTGTCCCAGAAAATTGTTGGCCGGAAAGCCGAGAACGACGAAGCCTTTATCCTTATGCTTGTCATAAAGGGCTTGCAGGCCTTGATACTGCGTAGTCAGGCCGCACTTACTCGCAACATTGACGATCATGGTCACTTTGCCTTTATAAGCATCGAGCTTTACGTCGGCTCCGTCGATGTTCTTCATCGTAAATTCGTAGATAGATTTCTCGTTCACAGGCGTCGTCGGCGACGGGTTGAAGATAAAGCCAAAGGAATATGCCGCGATCGCGATGGCAGCAATGGCAAGAATCACGACGACTGCGAGTATTTTTAGAATGAGCATAATAACTTCGTTGTCGGAAGGCGGGCTGGAAGCCCGCGTTCCGACACTATTGATTCAGTTCACGCGGGCCTTTTGGCTTTGCAAGCTGCGGCTGTTCGCTTTTTTCACCGGTTTCGGCAAAAACTTCCTTTATCGCCCCGATGCTTGAAAGCATAGTCGATGTTTCCATCGGCATAAATATGACCTTGGAATTCTGCGTTCGCGTCATATTTTGAAGCGATTCGATATACCGCTGCGTGATCAGATACTGGGCGGTTTGGTCGGGGCTGCCGATGATTTGCGCGATCTGGTTTATTGCCTGGGCCTCGGCGCTTGCGGCTACAAGCCTTGCCTGCGCGGCGCCCTCGGCGTCGAGAATTGCGGACTGCTTGTTGCCTTCGGAACGCGTAACTGCGGCCTGTTTTTCGCCTTCGGCACGCGTGATGGCGGCCTGCTTGTCGCCTTCCGCTTGCAGAATCAGAGCACGGCGGTTACGCTCGGCGGTCATTTGCTTTTCCATCGTTATCCGAACGTCTTCCGGCGGATTGATGTTCTTTACGTCAACGCGTGTTACCTTAACGCCCCATTTATCGGTTGCTTCGTCAAGGATCAGCCGGAGCTTGGAATTGATCGCATCGCGGTTGGAGAGCGTGTGGTCGAGGTCCATTTCGCCCATCACCGACCGCATTCCGGTGATAGTCAACTGAACAAGACTTCCGACCAGATCGTTGATCTCATAAACCGATTTTATCGGGTCGGTGATCATCCAGTAGACCACGGAATCGACGTTTATCGTCACGTTATCGCGCGTGATGACGGGCTGCGGCGGAAGGTCTATGTATTGCTCGCGCAGGTCGATCGACGTTATGCCCGGCCGAACGTTGGTCCAATAAACGGCACGCGGCGATTCGAAAAACGGAACAATGATATTCAAACCGCTCGCTGCAACTCTGTGAAATCGCCCAAGCCGTTCGATAAGCAGAACGCTTGATTGCGGCACGATCTTAATCGTCTTCCAGGCAACGGTCAGCAGCGCAATGCCCAGAAAGATCAGGAAAATAAATCCGAGGCCAAATAGCTCCATCTTTTCCTCCAAAAATGAATATACCGATACTATAGCCTATTTGCGGGTAATTATGAAGATATGCCTGCTCCCGGCAGCGGGAATAAATTTAAAAGAAAGCGCGATTCAGATGATAGATTCACCGGCGCAACCACGCGTTAGTGAATAAGGGCGATCCTGGATCGCTAATGAGAAATCCTTTTTCTTTGAAAACCAGACATGGACGCCGAGCGGGCACAGTAAACACATCATATTCCGCAGTACATATCCACAGATAATCTTCATTTTTCATGCCTTTGCCCGCAAAGCGTCATTGTTAAGGTAAATCTACGCGAATTTGCAAACCTGGCTGATTGACTTATAATTCCACGAATTATGACGGTCAAACTCTCCGACATTCAGGACGCCCGCAAAACGCTCCAAAACATAATAAATCCGACGCCGATAATAGCCGACGAAAAGCTCTCGTCCGAAATCGGCGCGAAATCATTCTTAAAGGCGGAATGCCTGCAGCGAAGCGGTTCTTTCAAGGTTCGGGGCGCGTACAATAAAATCTCGCGGCTTTCGGATGAAGAAAAACGTCGCGGCGTGGTCGCCGCATCCGCAGGAAATCATGCCCAGGGAGTTGCGCTGGCGGCTCGGCTGCACAATATCAAAGCCGTGATCGTTTTGCCGGAATTTGCTCCGCTGACAAAAATTATCGCAACGCGTGCACAGGGCGCGCAAGTTATACTAAAGGGCACAACTTTCGACGAAGCCGTCGAGCATTCGCGCAAGCTCCAGCAAGAGCACGGCTATACATACGTTCATGCGTTCGACGACGATCTGGTAATTGCCGGGCAGGGAACGATAGGCTGGGAGATTGTCGAGGATCTGCCGGAAGCAAGCCTGGTCGTTGTCCCTATCGGCGGCGGCGGAATAATTTCGGGCATTGCTTTGGCGGTCAAGAATCTCTTGCCGAATGTCCGCGTCGTCGGCGTGCAGGCCGAAAATGTTGCACCAGTGAACCGATCTCTAAATGCCGGGGAGCCGCTCGAATGCGAGAGCCAGCCGACAATTGCGGACGGTATAGCCGTAAAGCGGCCAGGCGAAAAGACTTTGCCGATGATCCGTGAATTTGTCGATGAGGTGGTCGAGGTTTCGGAGGAAGAGATCGCCCGCGGTATCTTTCACTGCGTGCAAAACGCTCATCTCGTGGTCGAGGGTGCGGGAGCGGCGGGCGTAGCCGCGTTGCTGGCGAAAAAAATAGAAGTAAAGCCGGACGACACGGTCTGCGCCGTGCTCTGCGGCGGAAATATCGACGGAAACCTGCTTGCCCGCATCATCGAACAGGTATTGGTTCGACAGGGCCGCTACATTATCATGAAACTGCTTGTGATGGATCGTCCGGGAATGCTCGCAGCTCTTTTGAATACAGTTGCCGAGACCGGCGCGAATGTAGTCGAGGTTTATCACCAACGAGCGATATGGCTTGCTCCGCTTGGCCGCGTTGGCATCGAAATGATTCTCGAGGTACGCGACGAACAACACGGCCGCGACGTACACAAACATCTGGAAGGAGCCGGCTACCACGTCGAACGCGAAGGGCAAGGCGATTGGGAAGAATAGAATAAACCGCTAAACACATGAAGCGTATTTAGCGTATTTTGCGGTTTTTATTTCTTTACTAAATTTTCGTCGTAAAGGAAGCTGTACACACGGTAATTATTCATTACCTTAAAGAGGTAATTTTTCGTTTCGGCAAAACCGATTTCTGATACAAAAATACCCGGTTCTTTCGGTTTTGAGCGGTTTAGCCACCGAGCGGCGTTGTCTTCGCCGCCGTTGTAGCTTGCGGCGATTGCTTCGTATAAGCCGCCAAATTCGTTCCTAAGTTCAGCGACGTAAACGGAGCCGATTGCTATATTTACGCTCGGCGAATAAAGGTCGTCCGGTTGCAGATTCGGATAGCCGGCCTTCTTGTTGTATTTCAGGGCGGTATCGAAAACGAGTTGGAGCAGGCCGCGGGCACCGGCCGGCGATTTGGCATTCGCACGAAACGAACTTTCCTGTTTCATTATCGCGAGCAGAAAACGCGGATCGATACTGTGTTTCCTGGATTCGCGCAGAAGCTCGGTTCGGAAAATCACAGGATGTTCGTTGAAGAGTTTTGTCATCGACTGCGTATTGTCCATTTCCCAATCGCTTTGTTCGATAGAATCTGCAAGATCGCCGAAATAAGAGGTGTAACTTCGCGAGATTGACGCATAACCATCATAAGCCTCAAGTTTCTTTCCAGCTTTTTCTAATGCGAACGCTCGCAAGAATTTAACCTCATCGCTGCTCGCCATAGTTCCGGCAAAACTCTTTCCATTCAACATTGCGTCGGCTGTTTGCACCGCCACATTCCAATTCTCACGATAAATTTCCATTCGCAGCTTCGCATGAAACGCGTTTACTTCACTTGGTTTTCCGGCAAAAAGCCGAACCGTTTTATCGACCCATTTATTTGCCTCGTCGTATTTTTTTGCTTCGCGAAGAGCATCGATAATATTAAGGTGGGCGGACTCGATTCGCTCGCCCTGCGGAAACATCGCCGTATATTGCTCATAAGCTTTTACGGCTTCGAGGTTTTTACCGAGCCGCACGTATGAGGCTCCGAGGAACGCCAGGCCTTCGCGGCCGTCCTTCGTATTCAAATGATCTTTCGCAAGCCGTTGGAACCACTCCACAGCTTTGTCGTATTTGCGTTCCCACATAAACGACCGCGCCGTGCCGAACAAGGCCTTTGGCATGCCGGCTTCGTTCGGATAATTTTCGAAAACCTTTGACCAATGCTCGCGTGCTTCGGGAAAAAGTCGGTTTGATGAATAAACCTCTGCCCTTGATAAATGCTCAGCTGCGGGCAGGGTTTGCAGCTTGCCGGAAGGATCGCGGCTGATGATGTCCTGTTCGCGAACACGCCGCAGAGCCGCATCCGATTGCTGCGCGAAAAGCGGAAAAGAAAATACAATGAACAGAACGATTATCAGGAAATATTTCGTCATATTTAGTAAAGCGGGAAGAGCGGGTTACTGTTGACAGCTTAACCGATATTTAGACGACGAGGCAATCGAATGCGTTGCAGAAAGAAAACGTCACACTCCATTCCGGACGTGTTTCCGCCAGCGTCCTGCGGCGTGTTAGAATCGAAATTTATTACTTATTTGAACGGAGTTCTGGAAAATGAAACTTGCAATAAACGGCGCGACGACGATGACCGCCGATCTTGAAACCGACGTTCGAGCCGCCGCCGCTGCGGGATTTGAACTGGTCGAATTGAGGTCAAACAAACTTTACGATTATCTTGAACAGCACGCGGTCGAGGATCTTAAAGCTTTGCTGGTCGAGATTAATATCGAAGTGCTTTCTATCAATACGCTGGAACATATTACGTGGCGAACAGACGAAGATTACGCTGCGATCAAGGCTGAGTGTGAAAAACTGTCAGCGATCTCGGCGGCTATCGGCTGCCCTTATGTACTTTCGGTCCCGGGATCATTGAGACAAGGGCCGAAATCGGAGCAGGAGATCGTCGATGAATCCGTTCGCGTGCTGAACGAACTTGCCGCTATAGCGGAACCGCATGGCGTCAAGATTGGCTTTGAATTTTTGGGCGAAGCAGGAAATTCAGTTCAAACGCTCGATCTCGGAAGCCGCATTGTCGATCTCGTTGACCGGGAAAGCGTCGGAAACGTGATCGATACATATCATTTCTATACCGGCGGTTCGTCG
>JBQTJB010000168.1:0-2939 GCA_052387555.1 Blastocatellia bacterium
GGATTCTTTGTAGCAGAATTCGAAAGATCTAACGGATAACTTATTTGTCTTGATGCATCCAGCCGGAGATTTTTAACTTACACTTTTTTCTCGTTGTAATTCCTTGTTTAGTAACAAAATGTTAAACTTTTGTTGTATTTGGCGGATAACTTAACATGGGCTTTCTCGCAAATGGCATTTCGGCATTTGGCCGGCTAGTAACCGTAGTGGTTCTGCTCGGGGCATTTCTCGTTGGAATGGCCGCAGTTGTTTATCTGTCGCTTTCCGGAACTGAAATAAAGGTTCCTGAGATCGTCGGGAAAGATTTCATCGAAAGCGAAAAAGAGCTTGCGGCACTGGGTCTAAAAATAAAGAGGCGAGCCGACCGGGCGAGCGGCGAAAGGATCAATACCGTGCTCGAACAGCTTCCGAGGGCTGGCGAAACGGTTAAAACAGGTCAGACGATACGTGTGATTGTCAGCAAATCCGGCGGCACTGGAGATGATACGCCGAAATCGCTTATAAAAGACATTGAGTCCGACGACACTGAAAAGATAGGGGAAATGATCTCCGATAAACCAAAAAAGCCTAAATCGAATTCCAACGCAAACACGAACAAGAAAAAGGCCGACACAACCCGTGACGTGATCGCGAACACCGCAACGTCGACCACAAATTCAGATGATGTCGACGGCGGAAATTCGAAATCGGACGATTCCAACAAGAAAGATACAGGCACGCCTTCCACGGAGCGAGGCAACAGGAACACATCAACAGGAACGACGCCAAAGCCGCCAGCGTTATCACGCTCTAATTCGTCGAAACCTGCCGGTGAACGTCCAAGGCCACAGTAGTTTGTGCAACGAATAGATTTGATACAGCAACAAAGTAAGAGTACAGCGAATGTTTGAAATAGCTCCTTCGATTCTATCGGCAGATTTTTCGAAGCTCGCGGAAGAAATCCGCTCGGTCGAGGAAGGCGGTGCCCGGGTGTTGCACGTCGATGTAATGGACGGCCATTTCGTGCCGAACATAACTATCGGGCTGCCGGTCGTGAAGTCACTTCGGAAGGCAACAAAGCTAACGATAGATACGCACCTGATGATCTCGGAACCGAGCCGTTACGCAGTGAAGTTTGTCGAGGCCGGGGCAGACATGGTTTCGGTTCACGTTGAAGCGGATCCGCATCTGCACCGAACGATAACTGCTATTCGCGATGCAGGGGCAAAAGCCGGGATCGCGATAAACCCGGCAACGCCGCTTACGGCTCTGGAAGAAACACTTCCATTTGCGGATTTTGTACTTATTATGTCAGTTAACCCGGGATTCGGCGGGCAAAAGTTTATTACGACCTCTCTCGATAAGGTTAGGCGGCTAAAGCGAATGATT
This sequence comes from Blastocatellia bacterium, assembly GCA_052387555.1. Taxonomy (GTDB): domain Bacteria; phylum Acidobacteriota; class Blastocatellia; order Pyrinomonadales; family Pyrinomonadaceae; genus OLB17. The sequence continues at coordinate 1,369 of JBQTJB010000168.1, forward strand.
AATGACAGGGAACTTGAGACACAGATAGAGATCGATGGCGGAATAGACGCCTCCAACATATCGGATGTCATTGACGCAGGAGCGGAAATCATTGTAGCCGGCTCAGCTGTTTACGGAACCGGCGATGCTGCCAAGGCAGTCCGTGGCTTGATAGAAAAAGGAACGGTTTGGGTTTAGAGTTTTTTTGAACAGCAATAATGGAATTATGAAATTTTATCCACACAGAAGCTTATTAATCTTTTTTTCCGCAGTTCTTTTTGCCGTAACCATTTCTTTCGGCCAAACGAAGCCCGGCGACGGCTCGCCGGCTCAACGGCTGGAAGTAATGAAGCAGAAGCTGGAGAATATTCGACGATCCGCAGCCAGCTCGGCATCCGTGCTGAAAGAAGAAAGCAAAGACGAAAAGAAGACGAAGGAAGAAAAAGCAAATTCGGATTCGCCGCTTGCACGTTTGAAATCAATCGAGAAAGAAGCTTCGACGCTTCAATCCGAAGTGAACAGTTTACGCGGTAAATTGGACCGGTCGGAAAAATACGAGGCATCGGATATTGACCAGCTTGAGACGGCAGTTTCCGAACTGCAAACACGCGCGGATGCTGTACTGGTGGCGACCGCATCGGCACGGGCTAATCCAGAATCCGAGATCGGCAAACCGAGGGAGATCAAGAAAAAGAAGAAGTTCCTGGGCATATTCGGCGGCGGTGGAAACGACGAATACGATGAGCTCATTGGTTCTGTAACGCCCGGCCGCGATCGCGAGCTTTTTATAGTTGCGACCCGTGAGGTTAGAAAAAAGAACTTCGACGTAGGCAGATTGCTGTTTCAGACCATAATCACCACTTATCCTGATTCACCATACCTTCCGATGTCGAAATTGGCGGTTGCCGATTCGTTTTTCCTTGAGGGCTCTACGAGCGCTCTTATTCAGGCTATCTCTGCCTATCAGGATTGGCTGACGTTTTTCCCGACTCATCCCCTCGCGGATCGAGTTGTGCTGAAAATTGCGGAATCCGAGATGCGACAGATCGGATTGCCCGACCGCGACGCAACTCGTGCAAAACGCGCCGAGACGCGCCTGAAAGCGCTTTTGCAAAACTACCCGAACTCGATTCTTCGTAAAGACGCGGAAGAGCGTTTGAAGCAGGTTCAGAATAATCTAGGTTCGCATAATCTGCTTATCGCTAATTATTACTACACCCAGTCCGTTGGACAAGGAAAAAGCGGCCTGAAGGGGGCACAGTCACGTTACCGCGAGATATTGGATAAGTATCCTAATTTCGGATACATGGATGAAGCACTGTTCAAACTCGCGAACACCTATTTGGTTGAAGAAGAGACTGACCAGGCGGCCCGCTACTTTCAGCGTATTGTCCGCGATTATCCGAACAGCGATTACGTGGCCGAATCTAAAAAGCAGCTTGAATTGATAGGCGCGTCGATCCCGGAACCAAACCCTGAACGCATGAATGTTCTCCCTCCGGAAGACGTTTCTTTCTTTCAGAATTTTAAGAACCAGCTTTTTGGAATCTATCCAATGACAATTGATAAAGACGGCGTATTGATGACGCGGA
>JBQTJB010000169.1:0-3007 GCA_052387555.1 Blastocatellia bacterium
CCCGACGGAATTCCTGGCAACGACGATGACATCAACCACGTCGGCTCTGACTCCGGGTGGAGATTGACAAGTATCGTATTTGACAATAGCTGGGCCTTAAACTGGTCACTCATCCCGCAGACGCAGCAGCAGCCGGCCGAGCCGCCGCCGGTTGATTTGAAAAAGCTTCGCGAGGCGGTCGATTACTGCGCTCAAAGATGGAATGCCGTAAAGTTGAAAAATGTTAAATGGAGTGGCAAAAGTATCGACGGAGAAATGACGTTTGACGTGCTAAATGGCGGCACAATAAATGTGCTAAATCCCGATAATACTGTTTCAACACAATCAACGTTTTCAATCGGAAATGTTACGACATCATTTACGAAAGCCCAACTCGGTGCCTTGGGAACTGCCCCGTGGGAGTTGCGACATGCTTCCAACAGCAGCAACAGGTTTTATGGAATTTTTTCTTTTCCGGATAACTATGGCGGCAGAAATATCACTGGTCAAACAAATACTACATTCACAGCCTCGGATCGCGAATCTGGCACTTCCCTAGGTCAAGCGAGAGAAGGTGCAGGTCTTGGTATCTCTGGTTTTATTCACACGCAGATTCATGAAACGGGAAATGCCCTACAAAACATAGTCGGTGGGCCAGAAACGCTTCCGGATCCATGGATTCATCCCGAAACCGGCAGACGGCACCCTTACGATAGGGACAACGACTCTGGTCAGGGATTTGAGAACTGTGTATTAATCAAATACAAATCGCGCCTTTGATCGCGAGTACAGATTGTGCAAACGTGAGGAAATTTATGAAAGTGTTGTGGCCAACGTGGAATCGATTACTTCCTATCCTTTTGTTCACATTATTTGTTTCAAGTTGCAACGGAGTATTGACACAGCCCAACTCTCTGAAACCCGTCCGCGATTCTTCCGTAAGCGACGGGATTTCAGTCGTTGACGTGTCGTCTTCAGTCGAAAAATTGACCGCATCGTCTTGGAACGTTCGGGTCTTTTCGACCAAAACAAATGAGGAAATTGATAGCGTGTATTTTCAGGATGCACAGAATATATATGGACTAGCGTTTAAGAGCTTCGTTAAATTTTTCGACAAAAACGGGACTTGGAGAAAGGTTGCATCAAATACTCAGGTTGGAATTAACGATCTTGTATTCAGTTCTGGTACGAATGCATTTGTAGCAGGGTACCGAGTCAGTAGGGAATCTCCTAGTGCCTTTATCGCGGAGATTCTCAAATCCGAGAACGCGGGGGAGCTTTGGCAGACCGTTTATTCGATCTCGCCGGCACTTTTCGAACGCATCGCTGTGAACTCGAGTGGAAAAGTGTGCGTTGTCGGCAGAAAAAAAGCACCGGAGAATTTTAAGGAATCTTTGAATCTAATTGTCTGCTCAGATGACGGAGGAAAGAATTGGAATGATCTTTCGGAACATTTGAACGAGGCTGCGAGAGATGAGAATGGGCGCATCGGGGATTTTCTTAAAGACATTCTGTTTACGAGTAATAATGAAATCACCGTTCTCTCGATTCGGGGGAAAATCTACAGGTCCAATGACAACGGAAATTCATGGCGACTCTCCTCGTATTTACCCGATGAACCGGAACAAACATGTATATGTGATCTTGGCGAGTTAGCCGACGAACGACTTTTTGTGTCTGGAGGTGCAGTTGCGACAGAAGGTATTTGGGGAATGCTTGCGGTTCAGCAAGACGACAAAACATGGAAAAGATTCAGGCTGCCGGGCTTCTATTTCTCGGAAGTTGAATTCCTTTCACTAAACGAAGTGATCGCCGTTGGCTCAGTAGTTGAGGGCCTAGATGTTGATATTGACAACGGAGGACGAGGAGTCGTTTTGCACTCAACAGACGGTGGTGAAACCTGGACAATTGTGTATAAAAGCTCCGCGTCAAGTGAGCTGACCTCGATTTACGTTATTAGTGAATTAAACATTCTAGTCGGCGGTAAATCTGGCGAAATTATTAAATTGCACAAATAGCGGAGCTGTGGGAAACCGAACGTCTGGGTCAAGGAATGGGGTCAAGTGGGAAATCGAGTAGGAAATCGGGATCATTTTTGGGATTTATGGCTCGATCAGGCGTTGGTGGTCGAGCAGACCGATCTCGATAATTCTTCAAGCCCGGCAACGCAGACCACAACGACAACCTACGACGGCCACGGAAGATTAGTGACGCGGCACATTCCGCAGCAGAGTGTAAGTAGAGGGTCAGGCGTACGATCTTGCGATTCTCTGAAATTTGCGCGACGGGACGAACACAAAGCGGACGACGATAACATACGATCTTGTGTCGGCAACGAACATTTCGATATTCGGTTTGCCGAGCGAGGTCATCACCTACAAGGCCGATCTTTCAACCGCTGCGAAACGTGTGGAGTATGAGTACAACTTCAGCTCGAATTACATCGACCGGCGGATCATCGGTTTGCCGTCGGAGGTTCGGACATATGGCTGGGACGACGGCACGAGCGGCGAGCAATATACATCGCGGACGACGTATGCCTTTGACGAAAGCGGTTACACGGGCACGGGGCAATCGCTCTCATCGGCGACGCAGCACGACGCGACGAACTTCGGAACGGCGTTCGCATATCGAGGCAATCTGACGGGCGTAACGCGTTGGGATACGACGCAGCCGACGACCTCGGGAGCGGCGATAACTTCCTCGACCGTTTACGACATCGCCGGTTCGCCGGTCGCGCGGCTTGACCCGCTCAATAGAAAAGTTGCGATCAATTACGCCGACAACTTCAACTCGACCGGGAATCCGGCGACGTTTGCCTACCCGACGACGCTGACCGACCCGGCGAATAACAGTTCGACGGTGAAGTATCGTTATGACACGGGAGCGAATGTAAGAGCACAATCGCCTGCTCCCGCAGGCCAGACGCAAGGCAAGATCACCGAACGCGAGTACGACTCAATTGGAAGATTGCTCAAAGACAAGATCGCAAACTACGGCGGTGCCTACACGCGTTACGAATACCCGG
>JBQTJB010000170.1:0-6051 GCA_052387555.1 Blastocatellia bacterium
GCGGTCATAGTAGCCACTGGCGTTCGGCGTCGTAAACTTGGCGTCGAAGGCGAGGATGAATTTGCTGGGAAGGGAATTATCGAATCGGGTACAAGGGATCGTGATTCAATCGCGGGTAAATCGGTGCTTATCGTGGGCGGGGGCGATGCGGCTCTTGAGAATGCGTTGATCCTGGCCGAAGTTGCCGACAAGGTTACGGTTGCCAATAGATCCCTTCATTTCCGCGCACGAGACGAGTTTTTAGCGTCTGCAAAAGCAAATACCAAAATCGCCTTGATCGAAAACATGGTGGTCGAGAGTTTCGAAGGAAATACCTTACTCGAATCGGTCACGTTAAAGAACACCGCAACCGGCGAGACACGGCATATTCCCATCGAAGCCGCGCTGATAAGGATCGGCGTAATGCCAAACTCGGAACTTCTCAAAAGTAAAGTACATCTGGACCCAAGTGGTTATATTCTTGTCAACCAAAATGGGGAGACCGGCGTTTCAGGCATTTTCGCCGTCGGAGATATTTCGAACCCAACATCTCTCACTATAACCACGGCCGTCGGAACCGGATCAGCCGCGGCTAAGGCAATTCAGAATTGGCTTAAAACCAAATCGGGTGTATATTCGAAAAGACTTCGAATACCAAATATTTGAATTTTATCCAAAAATAACCAACTATGCGGTTTTCGCGGCAAAACCTTTGTTGATCTGTAACGTTGTGTTTACAGTATTTTCGCGTCACATTTTTGAATGGAACGAAAAATGCATAAATACAGATCAGCAAAATCAACTTGCAATTTTCAAAAGCACAATTTAAGGAGGAGCTATGAATTTTAGCAGTCTAAGAACCAAAGTCGTTTCCGGGTTGACTGCATTGATGGCGTCGTTACTTTTTGGAACGGCCATCCTTGCTCAATCAGGCACGACCGGTGTCAGCGGAACAGTTACTGACCAGGCCGGCGCGGTAGTACCGGGCGCAACTGTTACATTGACCAACCCGGCAACCGGACTCACCCGTACGGTTGTTACAACCGATAGTGGCCGTTACAACTTCCCGGCGATCCAGCCGTCCACCTATAAGATTGAGGTGGAGGCACGCGGCTTCAAGAAATTAGTCAATTCCGGGGTTCAGGCTCTGGTCAATTCGCCTTTAGTCCTCAATTTGACTCTTGAACCCGGTGATGTTTCGGTCGTAGTGGACGTTACAACCGGCACGATAGAATCCATCATAAACAATCAGGACGCTACCATCGGTAACAACTTTGTTCCGGAGCAGATCGTACAGCTTCCAACAGACCTCCGGCGTGTAAACGACCTTTTGGCCCTCCAACCTGGCGTTACACGTGACGGATACGTTGCCGGCGGTCGCAGCGACCAGGCAAACATCACGCTTGACGGCGTTGACATCAACGACCAGCAGACAGGTGGACGCTCCGGCTCATTCGATATCAGTCAAGGATCAGCATTGCGTGCAACTACAGAGTCGCTCGAAGAGTTCAGGATCACTACAACAGGTGCGAACGCCGAGCAAGGACGTTCGTCAGGTGCCCAGATTTCTCTGATCACGAAAAGCGGAACAAACGAGTTTCGCGGCTCTGCATTCTTTTTCTATCGCCCGACGTTCGGATCGGCAAACGATTTCTTTAACAATCTCGCCGGCGTCGAACGCCCGAGCCTTGCTCGCAGCGTCTATGGCGGTACCGTCGGGGGACCAATCGTAAAGGAAAAACTTTTCTTTTTCTATTCTTACGAAGGCCAATATCAGACCGAGGAAGCAAGCGTTAACAGGGTAGTACCACTTGCACATCTGGGTCAGGGTCAGCTTCGGTTCCAGGGAACGGGACCCAGTTGTACAGCCGGAAATTGTGCCATCGGTTTAGCCGAGTTGAATTCGATCTACTCGCAAGCCGGCATCAACCCCGCTGCTGTCGCACTGTTTTCGAGCGTGAATTCGCGCTATGCGTCAAACAATACGATCATCGGCGACGGCATAAACACCGGAGGCTTTCTTTTCAATGCTCCTACCATTGATAAAGAAAACACCCATATTGCCAAGTTTGATTACAACATCAACAGCAGCCATCAGATATTCGTCAGGGGAAATTATCAATGGGATACGTTGGCAGGTATTTCGGCTTTTCCGGATACACCGGCAACGACGTTGTGGAGCCATCCATACGGGTATGTTGCAGGCCACAACTGGACTATTTCGAACAATAAGGTCAACAACTTCCGTTACGGATTTACACGGCAGGCATTCAGCACACAAGGCGATTCGAGCGCGAGCAACATCAGTTTTCGTTTTGTCTACTCGCCTCTTTTATTTGCCAGAACTCTTAGCAGAGTAACGCCGGTAACTAATATCACGGACGATTTTACCTGGATCAAGGGTAACCATACTATTCAATTCGGCGGCAACGTTCGGTTCATCAGGAATCAACGCTCAACCTTTGCCTCTGCTTACGATTCGGCAGTTACCAACCCTTCGTTTTATGCGAGTTCCGGCGCGGTGGTCAATCAGCAGATTCAAAATGCCGGATATACGATCAACGGCGGAAGCGTTGCCTCGGTTCAGGCAGCGGCAACTGCGTTGATAGGACGTTATTCGCAATACAGCGGCAACTTTACTTTTGACATTGACGGAAGCGTTCTTCCCACAGGTACGGCATCGGACCGGAGTTTTGCAACCGAAGAGTATGACGTGTACGGACAAGATGTATGGAAGCTGCATCGGACGCTGACGCTGACGATGGGTCTCCGCTACGCTCTCAGCCGTCCCGTTTACGAACAGAACGGCTTTCAGGTTGTTCCTACTCCGCGTCTTGGCGACGTGTTCGAACGCCGCAAACAATCCGCAGCTCAGGGCGTGCCTACCAACGAACTTATAAATTTCGAGTTAGGTGGCCCTGCAAACGACGGCCCAGGCTTTTACAGCATGGACTGGAACAACTTTCAGCCGCGTATTGCTGCTGCATGGAGCCCTGACATCGGCGGCAAACTCGGTCGCTTCTTGTTCGGTAAACAAGGTGATTCGGTGATTCGCGGCGGTTTTGGAATTACGAACGACTATTTCGGCGGTCAACTCGCCGTCAGTTTCGACGGATTGTCTACCATCGGATTCACAAGCAGCACGACGATCTCGGCCAACACCTATAACGTGACCGACCGGCTTGCTCCCCGTTTCGGCTCTTTTGCCGATAACATTCGATCATTTCCCGGCATTCCGGCTCCTGTGCAGCGTTTCAGCACTCCGGCCGATGAGTTGACGCGAATCGAGTCGTCGCTGGACGCGACGATCAAATCACCAACGCATTACAGTTGGAATGCTTCATACGGGCGACAGCTTCCTAAAGGAATGTATTTTGAGGCGTCGTATGTCGGACGAGCTGCCCGAGAATTGTTCGGATCCAGAGATATTTTTGCTTTGAACAATTTGGTTGATCCCGCGACGGGCATGGATTTCTACACGGCGGCAGGACTGCTTGTAAACGCACGTTCCGCCAATGTCCCGATCACCAGCCTCGCTGCGATTCCGTATTTCGAGAACCTTTTCCCGAATGCGAGAGCTGCTTTGAGTGTTTTTGGCTTACCAGCAAATAACAACACTCAGGCTATTTACGGCTTGATCTCGCGTGCCGGGTTCGACATTACCGACTACACATTCGTGCAGTTGATAATCGATGACGCTACGGAGTTTGGATTGCCTACAAATCCCGGGCGCTTCCCGAACATGTTCTACCATCCGCAGTACGCTGCATTTTCGTCATTCGGCACATTTGCCGAATCCGATTATCACGGCGGTTCGATCTCGCTCCGGCAGCGGCTTGGTGATACGTTGACCTACGATTTCAACTATACGTTCTCAAAGTCCTTGGACAGCGTTTCCGGTCTCCAGACGGACGGCTCATACGGCGGACAGTTTTTGCTAAACCCGCTGCGTCCTGAAGACAACTATGCATTGTCCGATTTCGACACTAAGCATGTTGTCAACGCCAGCTTCCTTTTCAATCTTCCGATTGGAAAGGGCAAGGCGTTGTTCAGCAACATGAACTCGGTTGCCGATGCAGTATTGGGCGGTTGGTCGTTTCGCGGTATCTATAGGTGGAACAGCGGACAGCCGTTGTCGGCACCGTTCGATCAGGCACAGTGGGCAACCAACTGGAACGTTCAGTCAAACGGAACTCGTATTCGCCCAGTGACGGGGCAAGTTGTTCGCAGCACGCAGAACTTCTTTGCCAACCCGCAAGCGGTGTTCAACTCATTCCGTAATGCCCGTCCGGGCGAAACGGGTGAACGAAACACGTTTCGTCTGCCGGGTTACCAGGCACTCGACCTTGGCCTGTCCAAATCAGTCACAATGCCGTGGTCCGAGAATCACAAGTTCCAGTTCCGTTTCGAGGTCTTTAACGTAACGAATACCCAATACTTCAATGCGGGCAACCTTACGCGAACGACCTACGGCCTGCCTTCGGATCCGGAAACAGGCACCGCAGCATCGACCTTTGGAAAGATCTTTAATGGTATCCAAGGGGCTCCGCGACGCATGCAGTTTGGATTCCGCTATTCGTTCTAGGTCGACATCGATCTGGAAAAATTATTGCCGGGGCTTGAAAAAGCCTCGGCATTTTCATTTACCCCTTCTATTAACGACATTGAAAAAAAGAGGCTGTTTAAAAGTCGGTTCCACACTTTTTTGTCCTGTGCTTCCCGTGTCTTCTGTGGTTAAGCTTTCAAGCAAAACCACTGAGCACACAGAATACACGGAAAGAAAAACGAATCACGATTTCTTACAATATCTTTCTTTAATTAGTTTTCAGATATTTTCTCGATTCTTGCTCAGACGATTCGGTACAAAGGACTATTTTGCCGTATTTTCTTTTATGTATTCCTCCAGCTTTTTCCGGTCTGGATAATCTTTAACTTTTTCAAGAAACGCCTTGTATTCGGCCGCCGCACGATCCTTCGCTCCGGCCGCATTGTACAAAGCGGCGAGCCGCAGGTGTATCTCGGCTTTAGCTACCGGTGCAAGCTCGATCGCCTTGTTCAGGTAGCCGACTGCCATCGAGCCTTTTTTGTTCTGCAAATAAGCCTCGCCGAGCAAATGATTTGCATCAGCTGAACTCGGCTCCGCTGCAACCGCTTTTAACAGAAACTCAATGGCTTTGTCGTAGTTTTTCTGGCCTATCTCAAGCCTGGCAAAGCCTAACAGAGCAAGGCCGAATTCCGGTTTCTGCTCCAGAGCTTTTGCGAACGCTGCCGAAGCTTCCGGATAGTTTTTCTCAGTGGAGTATACTGTGCCCAATACGGTCCAAGCGAAAAAGTCCTTCGGGTCTTTAGCGACTATTTCTTTGAGGAGCGTAATAGCTTCGGCGTTCTTTTTTTCCTTGCCCGCTGTCATAGCTTTGTCAAGAGCCTTTTCGGCTTCTGGACTTCGATCATATCGATCCTTGGTGGATACGACGCCGGATGCGGATTTCGAAACTCCTCGCAACGATCTCCAGTCGAGCGAAGCGTCCTGGCGAACCTGGTTACTCCCAGTTGGCGTCAGAAAGACCCGTCCGACCTCGGCGCCGTCAACCTCAAATAAGAGAGCTGACCCTGGACGCGGTGCTTTCAAAAAGAAGAAGTAACCGCCTTCATTTGTCTGTCGCCTCTCTACCTGAGTGCCGCTGATTATGAGTGAAACGAAAATGCTTGGCTTGCGTTCGTCTCTGGGAATTCCCTGGATCGTGACTTGGCCGTAGATCACCGCCGCTCCGATCGGTATCGGTAAACCGGTCACCTCGCGAATTTCGTCTATCTGGGTATATGTATTTACGATTAGAACGGCAAGTAATCCGAATACTAAAACACTACATGCGAGTCGGCTCATTAGAGACCTCCAATATTGAGAAATAATGCAAACTGGTCACGGAGATTCTTACCTTATTCCCAAACAAAGTCAAGAAAATCATCGGGCGGCGAATGCGTCGTTGCCGGTGATCTGGAGAAGGTGGCGGGTGTCGTTGAGGGCCAAGAGGCGGATGTTTCGGCGGCCGCGGATCTCAAAGCGGTTGATGC
>JBQTJB010000171.1:0-4620 GCA_052387555.1 Blastocatellia bacterium
GTTGACGCAGCTGACGGCGAGATCACCGTCGCACCGAACGACGCATTCAGCCTGAACTAAACCATTCAAATACTTCCCGCATCAAAGGCTTCGGTGATATTATTTCATCGAGGCCTTTATTTTGGAGAATTAGTTGTGCTGGAAAAATATAGAGCAACGATATGCGGTGACAAGATCGAATGGGACGCCGAAGTCCCCAAAAGTCTAAAGAATAAAAAACCGATAAAAGTCGATGTTATTTTGGTTTCAACCGGTCAAAAATTAAAAAAATCAAACGGTAAAAAAATGGCGGAGATATTGAGCAGGATTGCTGCTGCCGGAGGCGTGCCCTCCATAAAAGACCCTAGTGCCTGGCAAACTGAAATTAGAAAAGATCGACCGTTACCCGGCCGTAAATAATGCTCCTTGACAGCAACATTATTATCTATTCGGCAATACCTGCAAATGAATCTCTTCGTGATTTTATTGCCGAAAATTCGCCGTTTGTATCAGATATTAGCCTAATCGAAGTTTTGGGCTATCACGAACTTACTAACCAAATAAAAGAATTCTTCGCAGCTTTTTTTGACTCAACGGCTGTCATCCCCATGACGGAAGATGTTTTGGTTAAAGCAATCAGGTTGCGCCAATCTAAAAAGATGTCGCTCGGCGATCCGATTATCGCGGCAACCGCTATTACAAATCAGTTGACACTCCTTACAAATAATACCCGCGACTTTGGTTGGATCGAGAATCTCGCGATATTGAACCCATTGGAGAAAAGTTGATGTTGAAGTTTTTTTTATTACTCTTACTTGTCCTAAATTCGTCGGTTCTTGCTTTCGGACTAGATTCACCGTTGAGAATTTCGGATCAACCAAAACCCGAATTGCCGAAGGTCTACGGAACGCTTGATGCTCAAGGGACAGTTCGTTTAAAGGTCGAGTTTCTTGCGAATGGCGAGATCGGGAATATTGCAGTGATTACAAAAACGCCGGCAGCCAATTTGACTGAACTTGCAGTGCAATCTGCAAAGAAAATCAAGTTCGAACCCGAAACAAAAAATGGGATTTCCATCAGTCGTTCAATAGCGGTTTCATACATTTACGGTTGGGGTTTTGGCGGCTGGAAAATTCCATTTGCACTTTCTCAGAGCCAAAATCGACAAACAAAACCCGACCCTCAAGCCGAGGCCGTTCTCCAAAAGGCAATTCAAAATCTTGGCGGCGAGAAGTACATAAAGGTCAGTTCGCAGATCGGTCGCGGCAAGTTCAGCATTATTAAGGACGGCGTGACCGCTTCGTTTCAGACGTTTGTCGACGTGATCGTTTACCCGGACAAAGAGCGCACCGAGTTCAAGGGAGGTGGCGTGAAGTCGATCCAAACAAATGTCGGTGACACGGGCTGGGTTTTTGACGGCGACCAGGAACTGATAAAGGTACAAACCGAGGGACAGGTTGCGAATTTCAAACGGGGGATGCGCGTCAGCCTCGACAATCTTCTTCGTAGTCACTGGCGGAACGAAGCCAAACTCTCTTACGTTGGCAGGCGTGCGGCGACACTCGGCAAACGGAACGACGTCATAAAACTTACCTACAACGACGGCCTTGTCGTCGAATTCGAGATCGGCGTCGAAGACGGCATTCCCGTAAAGGCGATCTATAAACGCAAGAACTCTGACAACGAAGAGATTACCGAAGAAGACCGCTACGCGCAGTTCGTTGATGTAGACGGCATCAAATCGCCGTTCATTATCTACCGCTTCGTCAACGGCGTTCAGTCCTCACGAATCAACTACCAAACCATCGAATACAACAAACGCATCCCCGATTCGATCTTTGCTAAACCCTCGAATCCAAAAGAAGTAAAAAAAGATCTGAAGTTCTGAATCAACTCAGGTTGTCGCACAAAGCCATTTCCTTAATGTTTGAAAAACCTCGCAACGGTTCCTTTGAGGCCAGGTAACCGATTTCCGATGATCGTTTGCAGAGCGGCAGATGGCCTGACATTGTCTCGGTCGAACGGACCTCACCAGTAAAAAGAGAAAAATCATCCTAGGGACTACTCGTCCGGTCGTGTTACTGAAAAGTGACCGAACGCGGTGAGCTTTCGGCTAGTTTCCGGCCTTTGTCGTCTAACGCGACAACCCGCCAATTTATCGTTTTTCCAACGAAGCGGTCGAAAAACCATGACGGAGCTCGATAAGCCGACTTTCCAGCGGGAAGGATCGCTTGAAACAAAGGATCCGATCCTTCGACATTAAAATCAATTCGATAATAAGCGGCATCGGCGAGTTGGCGCCATCCAAATACGAGCGTTTCGCCGGTACGTATAGCGGATTCCGGTGCGGGAGCAAGCAACGCAGCCTTTGCCCACTCACCCTCAGGGTCACCGGTAACAAAAAATTTGAAGGCCGGCATCGGAAACCCCGCAACAGCGCCGCTGTGAACCACCTCGGTCCCGACGCCAATTGCAGCCAGGTTGGAGTCGCCTTCTTTATCGTCGACTGCCTCGATACGAAGCAGCAGTAGATATTGGCCGTCGGTATTTATTGGGAGTCGGTCGATGTTCTTTATTTCAAGCCTGAATTTTCCAGTCGGCGGAAGGAAATAATCGAATCGCTCAACCTGTGCATATCGACGCTGGCTTGCCCGGTTTTCAATAGGCAACGTTGCCTCGGTTAAAAGGTCATTATCTGACGGCAGTTCTTCACCCGGAAGCACAAGCTCCCAACGTCCCTTCAACCTTCCCGTTCCGTTATAGCTGATGTCAACTCCTTTTACCGGTAGTTTTTGCCCCCGTTTCAGGAAAATTATAGGTTCCTTTGACGGTACGATGAACTCCACGTCAGTCAACGCAAATGGCGATCGTGCCCCACCTCGCGCCATTCGACACGTAACGGCAACGAACTGGTCCGGTTGTCCGCTCGTCGAAACAAACCTTCGCACATAAAAAAAGCCGGCGCTGGAGCCGCTTGCCCCAGCCTGAAACGCTCGGCGGACGACCGATGATGGTATCGACATAATGTCTGTCAAGCCAAGATTTCCGCTTGTTTGCGAGAGGTTGTAACGCGACGGAAGCACTCCGTAAATTGTGCCCGGCAAGCACTGCAGCCCGAGGGACGGCGGCGGGGCGGGGGTCAATTGGCCACACCAAACAGCTTCGGTTGCTTGATAACCGGGCGGTATCTGCCCAAACGTCAAAAATACCGTGGTCGGATTTTGTGAATTGACATTCACGCCGGTCGGGTTAACACGAATCGTCTGTGCGGCTGCCGCTGCGGCCGCGAATGTCAGCACCGAAATGAAAACGAAATATCTCATTTTTTTTACTCGGAACAATTGTTCAGAAAAAACTGAATGACAATCCGGCATTGAACCCCTGGGAGCGATTAATATCCCGAAGGACATTTGGCCGATCCAGTCGAAATGCATGCCGGTTAGAATATCGCACAAAAAACTGTGTCGCCATTTTTCGGTATTTTTTCTTGCCAAAGCTAAGTTTGTATGACCACTGCACATCGAACTCCACATTCTCTGAATCTGTTTTGTTTGCTGTGTCGCCGGCCAGGCTGGTCGAAATGTTTGCTGCCACTGACGAATTCTTGAACAGTGCGTTCTGCCAGCTAATGTTGGAGCCAAACCGAAATTGCCGGTCGATCTGTGTCGTCTCAAAATTCTTCTGTCTTTCTCTTGTTAAATCAAAGCCCAGTTGAACATCTTTGAAATAGCTAATCGAGAATGCGAATGCGTTTACAGCACTCTCGAGGTCGGCCCTGTCTCGGCCCGGCTGCTTGTTATCCTGAAAGGCTCTGCTGTATCTGTAGCCGATGCGGAATTTCTCGCCTACCGGAAGCTCCGCGTTGACCGATTGAGCAAAGCTGTCCTGGTCGGGTATTTGTGACGCGCTGTCAAATCCGGCCGTCGGGAAGAACGCGCCGAATTGATGAACATGATCGTAGGTATATGATATTCGCGGCAGATATTTGATCGGCTTTTTTGGAGTGAACAAGGTACCTGGCGAAAATGCGAAAGAGAAGTTATTTCGCCGATTCAACGTTTTTAATATTGATGCAATATCATCTAAATTGTCGCGATCTCTTAAATTTCCGTAAACGAACGACAAGTCGCCAAAACTGGCAGAAACCTCAAATTGGTTTTGCTGTTTATCGGCATGACTTGAAGCAGCAATGCTTTTGAACAGCGGCTCGATCTCTTCGTGTCGGTATGTTCCGGTGATTTTTAACTTTCGATCATCAACCAGCTTTAGTCCCTGGATAAAGTCGAACGAGACTTCAACGAAACGCGCGTCCCTTGTTGCCGGTCGGATTTGTGTCAACTGAAGTCCCTGTTCGAGCGACGGATCTGCCCGGTTTGTGAAACGGCTTCGCGTAAATCCGCCTTCGAAACGCAGCCGTTCCTTCTTGTCTTTGAACTGCAGCCTGACAGCTCCGCCAAAACTCTTCTCCGCATCATTAATCGTCCGTCTGTTAAAATTATTTAGCGGAAGAAGCGATCCTCGCATTGCAGTTACTTCAAAACGAAGCCCGCCGGGACGTTCCTTAATAAATTCGCGGGCAAAGGTTACGCCGTAAACCTGATGATCGGCTCGGGAGAGACCCGCGAAATTGTCGAACCCGAC
>JBQTJB010000172.1:0-20267 GCA_052387555.1 Blastocatellia bacterium
TTGGGAAAACAACGATCCGAAGCAGGGCTGCATAAAATATTGGGTAAAGCAGCCGCTTGAGGAAGAGTTGAAGGAGCATTGCCTGAAGCTTTTCTTTTTGGGTAAGGTAATTGAGATTCGCGAAGGTGAGGTCGAGCTCGAAAGCGAAAATGGCGAACGTGTCTTGATCGAGAACGATGTGGTTTTTATACTTGTCGGGGCCGACGCCGACCTGACGATGCTGAAGAATTTAGGCGTCGCGACCGAACAATCCAAAAACGGCGAGGTCCCGGTTTACGACCCCGAATCGTTCGAAACGAACGTGCCTGGCATTTATGTCGCCGGACATTTCACGAATCACAGGCATATAAAACCCGCCATCGATGCGGCAAAAGTACTGGTTCCGAAATTAGCCGCTAAATTAAGACGCGGGAAACGCAGCGACGCGGAGACGCGGAGATAATCTTTCTCTCCGAATCACCGCGTCTCAATTTCGCCGCGTCAAGACTTTTAGTTCTCTACCGGCTTTGCCTTACGGACAAAGACCTTATGATCTTTGAACCGATCTGCAATATTTGCAGGGTTGACTTCATACGATGTTACGTCGAAAACTTCGTCCGCAGCACCGCCGACGGTCGTCGTCCATTTGTATGGAAGCTGAACACCGCCCGTGCTTCGGTAATCGGAAAATCGAACCATGAATTCCGCAGTTTCCCCTAACCCTTCCGGTTTCCTTGTAAAGACCACCGTGTTCTTCGCACCGTCCGCCGGTGGAGGCAATTCCTTGTCGAATTTGATGATCTTTGGCATTCGGTGGCCGGCATAGCTCATCGCTACCGGTAAATTTGTTGACCGAGAGATGAAGAGCTTGTAGGTAGAACCGCCAAATCCTGCGTTGACGACCTCGCAAGTCGTTCCGTCAACAACCGATTCGCCGCCGTATGTGTATTCGACATTTATTCCTTCCGGAGCCGAAAGCAAAAGCGAAAGCGTCGTCCGCAGCAATTCGTTTTGACGCATCGCTCCGTGATCGCCGGCCGTGCGAATCTTTTCTATTCGCATATTTTTGCCATCTTCGTTTGTCCACGTTGCCGAGCCCTCGCCGGACTTGCGCACGATGATCTTCTTGTCGCCGGAATTGATCTCTTCTATCTCACCGCCATCGGCCTTGCGAAAGATGAATTTCTTGCCGTCAGCGGTTGTGAATTCACCATCCTTGTCGCCAAGTACAACTTTTTCTCCGCCTTCGTTTTTACCGACAACCACAACTTCGTGGCGTTTTTCGACGATCTCTTCGCCGTCGTTCGCACCGTCGTGTTTGCCGATCTTGATCGTCTTCATCAGCTTGTCTGGAAGCTGCAACGCGATCTCGGCCTCGCCGGTTTCAGTGCGTTCAACGCCATTGATCTTGAATGTATTGGTCGTTTGTCCTTTAATTACAATGCTTCGGACATCGGCAATCGCGGCATCGCCGCCGATCGCAACGCGTGCTTTTCTTACGATCTCCAACGCCTTCTCGTCAGATTTGAATTTTGCTCCGACTTTATCGGCAAGTACTCCGAGCCCTACAAAAAACGTCGCTACGCACAAAACCGAAACTATAAATCTTTTCATAATTTGCCTCCGTTATTATCTTCTGATCGTCGGACGAGCTTTAGTTATTCATTTCCCAGGAGGAATAATTAATCGATTAGACCGATTCGCTCGTCCGACATTCTGGATTATTCCAGAGCTTTCGGCAAGAGTGGTTAAGAGGACGCAAAGAAATTGTTAAGAATGTAAAATGTCGGGCAAAACAATGGACATTGGATAATTGAAAATGGAGAATGAGAATCAGAATGGATCTTTAGTCATCAGATCATGGCGAATGAAACGGGCGGCAGAGGTCAAAAAAAGCATAATTTTCTATTATCAATTTTCCATTCTCCGTTGCTTATGAAGCGTTCCTGGGTCTCAAATTTGGTTATAGCAGTTGTGATCGGCTTGCTCACGCTGTTCCTCGCCCTGCAATATAATTGGCTTTCCGAAGCCGCCGAGGCCGAGCGGGAGAGGATGCAAAAGCGCGTCGAAATGGACACGAAGAATTTTGCCGACGAGTTTAATCGTGAAATTCAGGCAGCTTACTTTAATTTTCAGACCGATTCATTGACGTGGACAAATGCCGACTACACTGAATTTAACGAACGTTACGATTATTGGAAAACCAGAACCGCCTATCCTGAATTGATTCGCGATATCGTGTTTTTGCCGCAAGATCCGACGGCTGCATCTTTAAAATATAACGCTGATAAGCGCTCTTTCGAGCCGCTGCAACTTTCTGACAAACTATCTGCGATCCGCAGCCGTCTTGCTGCCGCGAAAGGTACGACGACAATTTTAGAGGATGACTATACACTGGCAATCCCGATCTACGATAACGAGCGCCGACTCGAACGAATTTTTCTCAAACAAGTGCCCAACGGCGGAACGCCTGTCGTTAAAATGCCGGATACTTACGGCCATGTGGCCGTTCTTTTGGATAAATCGACAATCAATGACCGAATTTTACCGGAGCTTGCCGAGAAACACTTTCCCGAGAGACACTACAAAGTTGGTGTGTATGACAAGGCCAAGCATCCCGTCTACCAGACAGGGACGATAACGAACGAACCTGATGCGTCGGCTCAGCTTTTCACCCTTTCGCCTGATAACCTGATCTTCTTTGCCAACCGCAATGTTTTGTCGAGCCCCAACGGCGAGAAACGGACAGGCGTGATCGTAAATCAGCGCATCGAAAGCCACACGTTTAGCCGCACTCAATCCGGCGACGGCGAATCATCAGGAACATTCAAGATCGAATTGCAGAATGACGAACCGGGAAAACCGAGAAAGTCCATAATAGCTGGCACGAATACGTCCGACGATCCGTGGCGATTGGATGTTCAGCACGCTTCCGGCTCGATCGATGCGTATATTCGCGGCGAACGTAATAAGAGTTTCGCTCTCGGGTTGAGTATTTATTTGCTGTTGGTCGGAAGCATTTTGGCTATTGTTCTCTCCGCACTGCGGTCAAAGAGATTTGCTCAACGTCAGATCGATTTTGTTTCCAGCGTTTCTCATGAATTCCGCACGCCTCTTGCCGTGATATATTCAGCCGGCGAAAATCTTGCCGACGGCGTGACGAAAGACAGGGAACAGATCTTGCGTTACGGCCAGTTGATCAAAGGCGAAGGGAAAAAGCTTTCGGGAATGGTCGAGCAGATTCTCGAATTTGCCGGTGCGCGTTCCGGCCGAAAAAAATACAGTTTTACAGAAATCAACATCGCCGATGTCTTAAAAAATGCTCTTGCCGAATGCTCGCCGATGATCGAGGAAAAAGGTTTCGAAGTCGAAACAAACATTGCCCCGGACTTGCCGACGCTTAATGCTGATCACGAAGCTCTTTCGACCGCGATCCAAAACCTTTTACAAAACGCGGTCAAATACAGCAACGGGAATAGGTGGCTTCGGTTATCTGCCGAAAACGGGAACGCTCGCGTAAAAATTTCTGTCGAGGACCGCGGCATCGGCATTTCCGGCGACGATTTGCGTCAAATATTCGAACCATTCTTTCGCACAAAAGATGTTGTCGATGCACAGATTCATGGAAATGGGCTCGGCCTTTCGCTGGTAAAAGAGATCATTGAGGCACATGGTGGAATGGTAGATGTATCGAGCGAGGCAGGAAAGGGAAGCAAGTTTACAATCGAACTGCCGAGGTGAGAACCGCCTGCATAAGTCATTGTTCAAGCCACGCCACCTGCTTACGCGGGCGGTTCTGCCTTTAGTTAATGAAGATTCTATTAGTCGAAGACGAAGAAGGCCTGATCCTGACGCTCACGGATCGACTTGTGAGCGAGGGGTTTGAAGTTACGTCCGCCAACGACGGCAGGAAAGGTTTTGAGCTTGCGTGCTCTGAATCGTTCGGCCTTATCATCCTCGACGTCATGCTGCCGAAAAAGAACGGCTACGACATCTGCCGAGATCTGCGTCAAAAAGGCGTGACTACCCCGATATTGATGCTTACCGCAAAGGGCGAGACTATCGATAAGGTTCTCGGACTCAAACTCGGCGCCGACGATTATTTAACAAAACCATTCGAAGTTATCGAGCTGTTGGCTCGCATTGAAGCGTTGCTTCGCCGATCTCCGACACGCGCCAACGGCCATTCAAATGACGCGTTTCGATTCGGAGATATCGCGGTAGATTTCAAACGAGCTGAGGTGTTTCGAAATAATAGCGCGATCGAACTCTCAGCGATGGAGTTCAAACTTTTGCAGTATCTGATAGAAAATCGAGGGCTTGTGCATTCCCGCGACCAATTGCTTGACGAGGTTTGGGGCTACGATGCAATGCCGACAACCCGCACGGTTGATGTTCACATTGCCTGGCTCCGCCAAAAACTTGAGGAAAATCCGAAGCACCCTCAGTTTATTCAAACCGTTCACGGATTCGGCTACAAATTTGCCGCGTAAGGAACGACGTACAGAACAACGGCGGCGTAGTGAAAAATGCTTCCGGCGAGCACGAAGACATGAAATATGGCGTGATGATGGCGGATGCTTTTCCAAGGGAAAAACACAACGCCCAATGTATATGCGACGCCACCGGCAAACGCTAGTGCCACCGGCACTATTCCAAGAACGTTAAAAAGCGGTTGTACCGCGAATATTCCCAACCAGCCCATGACAACATAAGATGCGACAGTGATCGCGGTAAATCTGTCACCGAAAATCAGCTTGACTAAAATGCCGACGGCGGCAAACGCCCATATCCCGACAAGCAACCCCTGACCGAGCGTGTCACCTGCGATGACGAGGCCAAACGGCGTGTAGCTGCCGGCGATCAGCAGATAAATGCAGCAATGATCTACGATCTGCAGTATTTTCTTAAGGCGTGGAGAGGTTGTGCCGTGATAAAAAGTAGAGGCCGCGTAAAGCACAACTAGCGAAAAGCCGTATACTATGCAGCCTGCGATCAGGAACCCATTGCCGCGGAGGCTGGCAAGAATTAAGAGAGCGGCAAAACCCGCAAGGCTCAAAACAAGGCCAAAGCCATGCGTGATCGTATTTGCAAATTCCTCGACCGAAAGTTCTTTAAGAATAGTTCTTTCCATTGCTATTCAAGTACCGCATTCATGTTATCAGAAAACGCGGGACTTGAAAGCTAAATCCAATAATTGTAACACTCTGGCGCTAGTTGAATGGCTCTCGAATACGATTACTGATCTCTATAACAGATTCCAGCGAGAGTCGCGCGGACTTTGCTGAACTAATGTCGATGATGTTTGGATTCTCTATCATCGGGTTAGTCAAAAAATCGAAGATCCTCGAACAGAGATCCTTTAGCTGCAGACGGACATCAGCCTGTACCGATTTACTTGGAGCACGAACCTCATTCTCCTCCGGCTTTGGAAAAACCATATTCGAGTGGAGCCGGGAAGCGTGTTTGTGTATGCTTCCGGTGATGTTTCGTACAAATGAATCTTCAATTTTCACGCGAGCGTTCAGTTTTAATGCGATCTCGTTGTACTCCGTTTGAAGCGCCTCGAGGTCTTCTTTAGTTTCGGATTTTATCCTTGCCGCCCTTTGAAGCTCTTCCTTCGACGGCTTTCGCCCATTCATCTCGCGATTCATCTCATCGCGAGCTACCTTATCGTTTTGCTTATTGAATTCGTCGAGCCGCCGTCCGAGGTTCGAAAGGGAACGAGTAGCTTGAGCGTTGATTTCCGCCGCCGCAACCGACAAAAGAACCGCTAGGATACAGGAAAACGAGAATGACTTCATCACGCACCTCCCATGATGGCCAAATTGGATAATTTTGAAAGGAACTACGACCGAAGTTTACGCCTGTTCTACCGGAAACGCAAGGTTTTCACAAGCCTTACTCGTGATTAAAACTCCGATTCACTTGTCGCTCTTGAACGGCGAGCGACGCCGGATTCGTATGCGGCTTGCTCGACCTTCGCAGCTACGGCTTCGCCGACGCGGCGGTCGAAAACGGACGGAATAATGTAATCGGGATGGAGTTCGTCCGGCCCGATAATGTCGGCGATAGCGTTAGCGGCAGCAAGCTTCATTGGTTCGTTTATTCGCGACGCTCGGCAATTTAGCGCTCCGCGAAAAATACCGGGAAACAAAGAACATTATTGATCTGGTTTGGATAATCGGAGCGGCCGGTTGCCATAACCGCTACCAAACCTTCGGCGTCTTCGGGCATGATCTCGGGTATCGGATTCGCCATTGCGAAAACTACAGGCTCTTTTGCCATATTCCGCAGATCGTCTTCGTTTATCACGCCGGGTGCCGAAAGCCCGAAAAACACATCGGCGTTTTTGATCACGTCGTGGATCGTCCCTTTTTCCTTGTCGGGATTAGTGTTGCGGGCGTACCAGTCTTTGACCCAGTTCATCTTTTCGGTACGGCCTTCGTAGAGTGCACCGGTCGTGTCACAGCCGATGATGTTTTTCACGCCGGCGGCCATCACGATCTTTGAGCACGCAACGCCGGCCGCGCCAACGCCATTTACCACGACCTTGATGTCTTCCATCCGCTTGCCGACTATCTTCAGCGCATTTATCAATGCCGCTAGCACGACGACGGCTGTTCCGTGCTGGTCGTCGTGAAAGACTGGAATATCGAGTTCTTCTTTCAGACGTTCCTCGATTTCAAAACACCGCGGGGCGGAAATGTCCTCAAGATTTATCCCGCCGAACGCGACCGAAATATTCTTGATCGTCTGCACGATCTCATGCGGGTCTTTAGTATCCAGGCAGATCGGGAAAGCGTCGACGCCGCCGAACTCCTTGAACAGTTGACACTTGCCTTCCATTACGGGCATTGCCGCCGCCGGGCCGATGTCGCCGAGGCCGAGCACGGCGGTTCCGTCCGATACCACCGCGACCGTGTTCTTTTTG
This sequence comes from Blastocatellia bacterium, assembly GCA_052387555.1. Taxonomy (GTDB): domain Bacteria; phylum Acidobacteriota; class Blastocatellia; order Pyrinomonadales; family Pyrinomonadaceae; genus OLB17. Next base: position 6,914 of record JBQTJB010000172.1, read on the forward strand.
ATAGTTAGGTTATAAGCTTTTTCGGGGTCTTTCGCGATGGCTTCGCAGACGCGGGCGACACCGGGCGTGTAGGCCATCGAAAGATCAGAACGCGTCTTTAGCGGCATCTTCGACGTAACCTCGATCTTGCCCCCGAGGTGCATCAGGAATGTGCGGTCGCTGACATTTACGACCTCGACGCCGTCGATGTCGCTTACCGAAGCGATGATCTCCTTGTCATGGGTTTCAGACGCGGCGTTTACCGTAATGTCGCGTATCAGAAAATCTTTCCCGACGCTGACGATGTCAATACCCTCGATGTCGCCGCCCGCACGGCCGATAGCCGTCGTTATTTCGCCCAATTTCCCCGGCCTGTTATGGATCTTAACCCGCAGCGTAAGACTGTAACTCGCATTAGGTGTAGGTGTATTCGTCATAAAAAGTCAGAACCGGGAGCCGTAGCGACCGGGTTCTTTTGCAGAAAGTTCATGTAGTTAGAGCGTAAACAGAGCTTCGCTGCAAACAAAAAGTATGACGAAAAAAGTTTTTATGGGCAAATAGAATAGCCGGTTAATGAGATGCTTTCCGATATCTTTAGCGTATTAAGTATTGTTGATAATGCCCGTTAATGAGAAGTATGGTTTGGACAGAATAACAATTCAGTAATTTGGTATAATCTCGCATGGAGGTACCGTCCTTATCAGTAACGTTACCGGCTTCACACAGGGGCTGAAACATAACCAGATTCGCCGCATAGAACGCCTTGCCACGCGCCGCGTTCCACCGAACGACATTGTCTCGCCAGAGCTTGCCCGTCAGATGTCGGAGATCTCGCAAGAAACAGGCCGTCAGATCGGCGTGCTGTTAAACCGCAAGGGCCAGGTCGAATACGTCATGGTCGGCAACGCCAAACAGATCGAGATGCCCGATTTTGGCCGTTCGCGTGTTTCGACCGACCGCTTCCGCGGCCTCCGATGCGTTCACACGCATCTGCTCGACGAAAAGCTCACACAGGACGACCTTACCGATCTGGCTCTTCTACGTCTGGACCTGATGTCGATCATCCAGGTCGACCGCAAGACGGGTCTGCCGGGATTGGTCTATTCGGCGCACCTGCTTCCGATGTCGGAACCCCTTGCGTCAGCGGGGGGCCAGGTCGATGAGAAAGCACGAAGCGGTGACGATGTCGAACACGTGACAAACTGGCCGCCCGCTCACGCAGGCGGTTCTGACTTATCATACGAATTCCTGGAACCCAACATACCTTCGCAGCTCGATGTCGATTTCACGTCGCTCATCACCTCGCTTGAAAGCGAGATGGCTCGCGTGCGGCAAGTTGCAACCTCAAAGCAGACGGGTCGCGACCGCGTGATACTTGTAAGCGTGACGACCGGTTACGTTGAGGATGCAGAAGAGTCGCTAGCCGAACTTGAGGAGCTTGCGACATCGGCTGATGTCGTTGTTTTGGACAAGATCATTCAACGCCGTCCGCAGATTGACCCTAAAACCGTGCTAGGCCGAGGCAAGTTGGAAGAACTGCTGATACGCTCTATGCGGCTCGGAGCTGATCTGATCGTCTTCGACACAGAGCTTTCGCCGACGCAGGTTCGCATTTTGTCCGAGGCGACCGATCTGAAAGTGATCGACCGGCCGCAGCTTATACTCGACATTTTTGCCCAACGCGCGCAAAGCCGAGAAGGTAAATTGCAAGTGGAATTGGCGCAGTTGAAATATTTGCTCCCTCGGCTTGTGATCGGACAAAACTCCGCATTTTCGCGGCTGGCCGGCGGTATCGGCGGGCGCGGGCCGGGAGAAACTAAACTCGAAACCGACCGCCGCCGCGTTCGCGACCGCATCTCCCAATTGGAAAAGCAAGTGGACAATCTTCGCCGCCAGCGTCAGGAACGCCGCAAGGCGCGCTCGCAAAAAAATCTGCCGCTTATTTCGCTGGTCGGTTACACGAATGCCGGCAAATCTACGCTCCTGAACACTCTAACGCAATCTGCCGTTTACGCCGAAAAGAAGATGTTCGCGACGCTCGATCCGACATCGCGTCGGCTGCGCCTTCCGTACGAGCAGGAAGTTATTATCAACGACACGGTCGGGTTTATACGCGATCTGCCGGAAGCTCTCGTAGCTGCGTTCCGTGCCACGCTTGAAGAAATTTCCGACAGCGATCTTCTTGTGCACGTTGTTGATGCTTCGAACCCGCGAGCCGTTCATCAAATAGAATCGGTTGATAAGATTCTTGCGGATCTTCAACTCGATCAGATTCCGCAGATCATCGTTCTCAACAAATCGGACCTGCTCAACGCTGATCAAATTGAAGCCTTGCAGCGGCAGATTACGCTTGACAAGCACGTGGATAGCGTGGCAATTTCAGCTATTCAGCGGGCAACCCTGGTGCCGCTTGCGGAACGCATCGGAACTCGAATATTTGACTCAGGCGTAATGAGTAAACAAACTTCATCTGGTTGATGTTTTTACATTCCGTGCTTTCTGTGTTTTTCAGTGTATTCTGTGGTTTCTATATTCAACCCTATGCGAGATATCGATGAATTAGGTTCTAACAACCGCCTGGTTTTTCAAGATGAGTCGTATGCAATTATAGGAGCCGCAATGGACGTTTACTACAAGCTCGGCTGCGGTTTTCTTGAGCCTGTTTATCAAGAAGCACTGGCCTACGAATTTGGTCTTCGGGAAATCCCTTACGTTGGGCAGACTGACCTGTCGATTAAGTACAAAGATTATATTTTAAAGAAACGTCACCGCGCGGATTTTGTTTGCTATGGAAAGATCATAGTTGAAATAAAAGCTGTGGTATCGCTTACGCCCATTGACTGGGCTCAGTTGTTGAATTATATGAAAGCATCGCAATTTCGCGTTGGCCTGCTTTTTAACTTTGGTAGTGCCGGTCGTTTGGAACAAAAACGAATGATTATAAAAATAAGCTTTCGTGCTTTCCGGAAGAAAACCACAGAAGTCACGGAAAAAACGGAATACGCGGAAAGAGATCGGAAAAATAAATTTGAGTAAAAGAATCCAGGACATGAAGTCGCCGCTCGACAAGTGGCGGTGGAAGATTTGGGAAGCGGTCATGCGGCCGGTTGGCAAGTTGTCCGCAAATCAAAGATTCTGGATCGGTTTTAGTTTTCTTTGTCTTATCACGACGCTGCTGATTCACAACCCGATCTGGCGAGCAGCGAGCGAATCTCCCTACAAGGAAGGAGACATCGCGCGCGAATCGATCATCTCGCCCGCCGATATTTATTTTGTAGATGAAGACGCGACCGAACGCGACCGGCAGGCGGCAAAGCAGGCGATATGGCCGATATTTTCCTTCGAGCCGAAACGCTCCGACGAAGCCGTTCAAAATTTCCGCTCTGCGTGGGAAAATTTGCTGCGCAAGACCGATGGTGCTCCGTCCGCAAATAAAGCGGTTTCGAACTCGAAAACGGATACGCAATGGACAGGCGCGGGCGGAGCTGAACTCGGAAAAGTTTTTGCATCGCGAAGATTCAGTTCTAATGAACTCGAAGCCGTTGCGCGGATTCTTCGTGAAAATGCCAGCGGCGATATTTACAGCGACCAGGATGCGCAGTTTCTGCAAGGCGAGATCTCGATAATAGACCGGCAAAAACCGACCGATTCGCGCAAGGCTCAAAACCCGGCGGCGACGATGACGTCAGTTTCAGAAGCGAGAGAAAAACTCAGAACCGGCCTGGCACAACTCCGAAGTTTTTCGGAAAAAGAAATCGAGGCTTTCTATTCGGCGCTTGCTCCACTTATCCAACCGAGTGTAATTTACGATGCTTCGGCAACCGACCTCGAACGAAAGGCGATAGCAGAAAGCGTACAGCCCGTTTCGATCTCACTGAAACGAAGCCAAAAAATAGCAGACGAAGGCGACATTATTGATTCGAAAGTGCTCTCCGAAATCGCCGCAGTACGAAATTACAGTACGAATACACGGCAGATAAATCGGTTCTTCGGACTTCTGTTTCTTATCACAGCGTTGTTTTGGGGCGCATGGAAATTTATCGAGCATCGCGGCATAGTTCCACGGCTGGCGCTTTCCGAGCAGAAAACATTCGCTCTATTCGGTTTCATTATAGTAGTGCAAACCGGGCTGATGGCGATATTCTTTCGCGTAGCTGACTTTACCGCGGCACAAAATGTAAAGGCCCCGTTAAGCGACCCTAGCCTGTGGTCGTTCGCCATTCCTTTTGCATTCGGCAGTCTTTTGATGACGCTGCTTGCCGACCGCCGAACGGCATTATTCACGGGAATATTCGGCGCGCTGCTTGCGGGTTTTCTTGCTCCACGCGGCTTGGAGTTTGCCGTCTACGCTGCCATCGCTTCGTCCGTCGCCGTCTACGGAATCGGCCGATACCGAAACCGACAAACGGTAACAATCGCAGGGATACTCGTCGGGCTTTCGAGCGCGCTTGTCGCCATCGCCGTGATAGCTTACACTCAGCAGCCATTCATTTTGAACACGATTATGCTGGCGATGGCATGCGGCCTGGCTAGCGGCGTTATCACGGCGGCCGTAACCGGCGTATTCCTGCCAATATGCGAATCGCTGTTCGGAATTCTCACGGACGTAAAGCTGCTTGAGCTTTCAAACGCAGATCTGCCCGCTCTCGGCCAGCTTGCGATGCGCGCTCCGGGCACTAACCAGCATTCGCACGCCGTCGGACAGCTTGCCGAGGAAGCATGCCGCGTGGTCGGAGGCAACGGCCTGCTCACGCGGATCGGAGCTCTTTATCATGACATTGGCAAAACAGCTGCGCCGGAACACTTTGTCGAAAACCAACTTTCAAAAAATCCGCACGACCGCCTTAAGCCCACGCAGAGCGCGAAGATCATCATCAGCCACGTCACATACGGCGTAAAACTGGCAAAGGAAATGGGACTGCCGCAGCGGATAATCGATTTCATACCGCAGCATCACGGCACGCGCACGCTGCATTATTTTCTGAAAAAGGCGCAGGCCGAAGCTCGGGAAGCGGACGATATTTCAGAAAACGATTTTCGTTATCCGGGACCGAAACCGCAATTTCGCGAGGCGGCAATAATGATGATCGCCGACAGTTGCGAGGCCGCTGCCCGTTCGTTGGCCGAACCGAATCCTGACAATATTCGCTTTATCGTGACCAAGATCATTGACGCGATCGTCGCCGACGATCAACTCGACGAATGCGACCTTACCTTGCGCGAACTAACGCAGATACGCGAATCGATGATCCGCTCGCTAGTCGCCATTTATCATTCCCGCGTCGATTATCCGGGCTACATCCCACCCACGTCCGGCCAGTACAAGATCGTCCCGTCAGATTTCGAAAGCGAGGAGCGAGGAATGAAATACGCAAATCCTGCCGACATCCCGATCAGCAAGGGCGGCGAGATCGAGGACGAAGCAATCGACCGCTCGCACGAGCCTGACAAGGCAGAAGCAAAAAAGGTTTGAGTCCGATGTCTCGTATCCAGATTTTCGCATTTGAAAGATCAAAATGACGCGAGGAAATTATTCAAGATGCTAAAACGCTACACATTCTGGTTTTGGGCGGCGGTGGTATTTCAATTTCTAACGGCCGTTTTTCATACTGTGGGAATTGTTGTTAAACCCGAACCAGTTAATGATACAGAGCGTCAGTTGATGCAGCTAATGACAACCTACAAGATCGACGCCGGCGTCGGGTTCACCCCAACGATGTCCGATCTGATGACGGCGCTCAGCTCTTGCTTTTCGCTGCTTTGTCTTTTTGCCGGAATGTTAAACGCATTGGTTTTACGCAAAAGGGCCACTGAGATATTGAAAGGAGTTTTGGTTATCAATCTTCTTGTGTTCGCGATCCTGTTCGCGTTGATGGCGATATTTACTTTCATTCCGCCGATCGTGATGACGGGACTGATTTTCGCATGTCTTTTGGTCGCATTCGCAACATTCAGAATGCATAAGCCAACATCGCAATAAAATTCAGGCACGAAAAACCCGACAGACTGATCGATAATTATTCGACAGTTGTCGGGTTGAATTTTGGGCGTGGTGTAGTTATGCCGCGTTATTAATAAGCTCTTTTAGTTCCTTTCCGGGTTTGAAGTATGCGACACGCTTTGCCGGAATATCGACGGCTGCTCCGGTTTTCGGGTTTCTGCCTTTGCGGGAATTTCGTTCCCGTACGCGAAAACTTCCAAATCCTCTAAGCTCGATCTTTTCTCCGCTGTTTAGAGTTTCAATAATGCTGTCAAAGACGATCTCTACAAGCTGTTCGGCGTCTTTCTTGGTCATTTCAGCTTCGTTTGCGACTTTTTCGACCAGATCCGCTTTTGTCATTTCTCTTTTCCTCTCAAGACTCGATTTAGAACCGCCGAGGCGCCTCGGCTAGTTCGTAGAGCTAAGCCGATTTCTGTTCCGACTCCTCGATAACTTCCGTTTCCGTCCCTGTTTCGTCAGCGTTCGCCTCGGCTGTTTCTGCCTTAACTTCCTCTTCAGCCGGTTCTTCGACCGTCTCCACGACAGCTTCTTCGGCGGTCTCCGCAATCGTTTCTTCGGCGGGAGTTTCAACTTCCGGAGATTCTTCAACAGCTTTATCGGTAACTGATGCTTCTTCGGCCGGAACTTCAGCTTCGGGAGATTCTTCAACAACGCTTTCTGCTTCGGTCGGCGTTTCTGTCGCAGGAGCTTCTTCGGAAGCAGATTCTTCTACAGTTGAATTTTGAGCCTCGGCTGCTGCGGCCGCTTCTTTCGCAGTCGCTTCCTCATACTCCTTACGGGCCTGTTCTTTCTTTTTGCGCTTGGCCTCTTCCTTTTCTTCCTTTGAGATCTCAGGTTTTGGTTCTTCTTCGGCGTCGCCGCCCTTGATAAGATTTGCCAATTCACCGAGGCTGGCCATGCCGCTTTTTGCTTCGGTTGAATACTGCCGCGTGTCGATGACCGGTTCGTCAGCCTTGCCCACGGCACGGAACGAAAGCCCGATCTTCTGATCTTCGTTTTCGATACGGAGTATCTTAAAATCAAGTTCCTGTCCGAGTTTAACAACGTCCTCGGGTTTATCGACCCGCTCGTCGGAAAGCTCCGAGATATGACAAAGGCCTTCCAGCCCTTCGCCAAGTTCGACAAAAACGCCAAAGCTAGTAAACCGCGAAACCCTGCCGCGAACCGTATCGCCGGGACGGTGCGTTGCCACGAAGCCTTCCCAGGCACTTGGCGTAAGGTCCTTCATCGAAAGCGACAAACGCTGTCCGGCGGCGTCGATATGCGTAACGATTGCGTCGACTTCCTGATCTTTCTTGAGCAGTTCTTTCGGGTGCTTGACCTTCTTTGCCCAAGTGATGTCCGAAACGTGAACCAGCCCGTCGATGCCGTCTTCCAGTTCGACAAAAGCGCCAAAATCGGTAATGTTCCTGACTTTGCCGTGAATTTTCGTCCCGACCGGGTAACGTGCCTCGATGTTGTCCCACGGATTATCGAGAAGCTGCTTCATCCCGAGGCTGATGCGTTTTTCCTGTGTATCGACGCCAAGTACCTGAACATCTACCTCTTCACCGCGATGGAAAAGACGTTTCGGGCTGGCCGAACGCTTTGCCCATGAGATTTCCGAGACGTGCACAAGGCCTTCGACGCCGGGTTCGAGCTCGACAAAAATGCCGTATTCAGTAACGGACGAAACTTTGCCCTTGATCTTCGAATTTACGGTGTAAACCTCAAGGACCGTTGACCACGGATCCGGCTGAAGCTGTTTATAACCGAGCGAGATCTTTTCTTTCTCGCGGTCGAGTTTCAGCACCTTTACCTGAATATGCTCGCCGGCCTTAAATGCGTCGGACGGATTCTGAATACGTCCCCAGGACATATCGGTGACATGCAGAAGCCCGTCGATTCCGCCAATATCGACAAACGCTCCGTATTCGGTGAGATTCTTGATAGTTCCTTCGACAACATAGCCAATGTCGATGCTGCCCAGCGTTGCGGCCTTCTGCTCGTTAACGACAAGGTCGGTAATGACCTTCCTTGAGAGCACGATATTGTTGCGTCGGCGGCTGAATTTAATGATCCTGGCTTCGATGTCCTGCCCGATGTACGAATCGAGGCTGCGGATCGGGCGCGAATCGATCTGCGATCCGGGCAAGAATGCTTCGATGCCGTTCAGATCGACACGAAGTCCGCCCTTGGTCTTATCCATTATCTTGCCGATGACCGGTATTTCATTTTTAAAGGCTTCTTCGATGTCGTTCCAAACTTTGCGGCCAACAGCGTCCACGCGCGAAAGAACGGGCGGAGCATCGCCGCCGGTGATATTCTTGATAACGACTTCAACGGTATCGCCAATGCTGACAACGCCCTCGACGCCGTCCGGGAATTCCTCGGCCGGGATAACGCCTTCGCTCTTATAGCCGAAATCGACGAGCACGCCGCGGTCGGACACGCCGACCACCTTGCCTTCGACAAGCTCGCCCGAATGAAAAACGGTTTGCTCCTGTTCGAATTGCTCGAGGATCGCGCCGAAATCTATGTCGCCCGAAGAATGAGGCTCCTCAACCGTTTCAACCACAGCCTGAACCGGTGCCGTTGCTGGTTCGTCCGGTGTTTCCTCGACCGTTTCTACCGCAGCCTGAACCGGTGCCGTTGCTGGTTCGTCTGGTGTTTCCTCGACCGTTTCTACCGCAGCCTGAACCGGTGCCGTTGCGGCTGCGTCCTGTGTTTCCTGTTGTTGCCCAGCCGAAGATTCGCCGGTTATCGCTTCTTCGACCTCGTTGTTAACCTCTGTTGTCATTTAAATCTGCGTTGACTTCCTTTCTATGATATTCGCGTAAAATTGCTTGTGTAGCTATATTTGCGGTAACTAAACCTGTCTCTTTATCCTTTTATGAACCGTCGGCTAATCGACCGAAGAGAACCCAAACCCCGATGAATGCACGTTTTGGACGTTCAAAAACGTATCGGTTAGCGCCTTATCTTCGCACCTGTTCACGTGACCGGATAAAACTAAAATTTACACGTCGAAGTGCTTTTATGTCAAGACTTCGGCGTCGAAAATCATTGATTTAACACTATTTCCGCCGATACGGAGCCGAATCGATAAGCGGACTTCTTAGTAAAGCCCGCTCTTTGTTCAGACTTTCGAAGCTGCAAAAACAATGCAAATAAAAAACACGAACAAACCAGCCGGCCGCTCGTGTTTGTTGAAATGCTCGAAAAGTTCCTACATGCGCGTGATAATGCTGCTGATGTTGCCGACGCCGCTGATCTTTTCCATCTCTTCTTTTGCGATGGCCGTAGTGTTTTGGATACCGGCGAGCCTGAGCCGGAATTCGTCCGGGTTGGTCGAGCCGCGCAGGGCTTCTTCGAGCGAGACCATACCCGCTTGATAAAGGTAAAACAGCGACTGGTCGAATGTCTGCATTCCGTATTGCGACGTGCCGGCGGCGATCGCGTCGCGGATCGAGGCGGTTTTGTCTTCGTTGAGAATGTAATCACGGATTAGCGGCGTCGAAATAAGAACCTCGACCGCCGGGACGCGGCTGTTGCCCTTGGCGGCCTTCATCAGACGTTGGGAGACGACAGCCTTTAGCAGACCGGCAAGCTGAATGCGGATCGACTTCTGCTGATAGGGCGGAAATGCTGAAATGATGCGGGTTAGGGTTTCCTGAGCGTCGAGCGTGTGAAGCGTTGAAAGAACGAGGTGGCCCGTTTCGGCGGCCACCAGAGCCGTTTCTATCGTCTCCAAATCGCGCATTTCGCCGACGAGTATGACATCCGGATCCTGGCGGAGCGATCCGCGCAAAGCCTCGGCAAAAGAACGCGTATCTACATCGACTTCGCGTTGGGTGATAAACGATTCCCGGTCTTTGTGAAGAAACTCTATCGGGTCTTCGATCGTAACGATGTGGCAGTTTCGTTTTTCGTTTATGTAATCGACAATGGCCGAGAGCGTGGTCGATTTACCCGAACCGGTCGTTCCGGTCACGAGTATCAGGCCGCGATTTTCGTCGCCGATCGCATTCAGTATCGGCGGAAGGCCGAGTTCGACAAAGCCGCGAATTTGGTCGGAGATGACGCGGGCGACGATGCCTATCGAATTTCGCTGCTGAAAGATGTTGACGCGAAAGCGGCCGAGACCGGAAACGCCGTAGCCGATATCGACCTCGAAAACTTCCTTGAAATGCTGCTTCTGGCGGTTCGACATCATCGAGAAAGCCATCTCGAGCGTCTCGTCCTGATTCATTTTCTGCACGCCGGCCAACGGCCTAAGCTCGCCGTTTACACGAATTACGGGCGTCGACCCGGCACGCAAATGCAGGTCGGATGCACCGAAGCTCATCGCCATGCGCAAAAGATCGTCGATTCTGGTCAGCATAAAGGGAAAGGTCTTTTGAAAATCGGACGGCAGCCGGGTGAATGGTCAGTTAACTGGATTTTGAAGAAAGAAATACCGTCAAACCAAGTTTAACGGTTCGCACGGAATGCCGTCAATCCTTTTTTTGACTCGTCACGTCCGTCCTGAAACTAAATACTAAAATGACAAGATTCATTTACGAAACTGCATTCTCACCCATCTTAAAAACGAGTCCTCGTCAACACAAACAGCCACACAACCTTAACCCTTCAATCCAGCAAAACCGCACCGATAAATCCGTTTACTTCGCAGGCGCCGTGAGATTAACCTTATCGACGGATTTTCAAACGGCGTAGCCGGTTGGAAATCCACAACAAAAAATTTGGCCTTCTGGCCAGAGTTTTTGTTGTGAGTTGCGACGATTCTCTGGCGGAAACGGTAAACCCCGAGGATGTCTGAACATTTAAAATTGCAAGAGATCAAACCACGAAATCACGCGAAACTACACGTAAATTCTGGGATTATTGGCTTGTTTTGTGTTTTTTCGCGTGATTTCGTGGTTAAAAAATTCTTCAAAATCTGCTTTTCGGACAGCCTCTTTTAGTTTTGGCTTTTACGCGTCCGATACAAGTGCCCCATGTGCCCCATGTGCCCCGAGTGCCCCACTTTTCCACTTGCCCCGGGGCGGGGCACTTTTACGGACAAATATGTCCGCGTTCCGGTAAAAGCTCCTTTTTGTTTTAGTTAATACATCATCACTGAAATACAACAAACAAAGCCACTTCATGGTTCTGTGGACTTCCGCTCCGCGTGGTCGTAGAATCTAAATTTCGAATGAGCAAAATAGGCAGCATAAAGAGCGTCCGGCCGAGGTACGCGATACCGGGCGGCGAGATAGAGATCGAGACGGAAGGGCTTAGCGTCGGGGCGAATGGCGATTTGACGTGTTTTGCCGGCGAGGAACGTTGCCGCGTCGTGGCTGCATCTTCAAAAAGGGTTTTGGCTATCGTGCCCGAAGCGACCGCGGGACAGACAGCGGTGCATCTGCAAAACGGCAGCCAAAAGACAAACGAGGCGGAGATAGTAGTGGGCACTCGGATCGCCGAGGAAATGCACATCGTTGCTAATCCGGCGGTCGACCCGAATGACGATGCGATCATCGTGACGCGTTCCGGTTCACGCGGGCAGGAGCTTCCGGCGACGCTCTACCGGATAGAGGCGGACGGCTACGTCGATGAGCTTCCGGCACAGATAATGAACCCGACCGGCATAGCGTTCGACACGGGCGGCGAGATGTACGTGACCAACCGCAGAGACGGCGAGGTTTGCCGCATAGTCGGTGGCGAGGAGGTTTTGCCTTACGCAACCGGTCTCGGAATTGCTACCGGAATCGCGTTCGATTCGGATGGCGTCATGTTCGTCGGCGATCGCTCCGGCACGATCTACCGGATCGCTGAATTTGGGCTGGCGGAACAATTTGCGGTGGTCGAACCGTCCGTGGCGGCCTACCATCTGGCATTCGGCATGGACGGACGTCTTTACGTCACCGCTCCGGGGCTTGCCAGCCACGAAACCGTTTATGCCATAGAAGATGACGGAACGGTTCGTTCGTACTTCCGAGGCTTTGGCCGTCCGCAGGGAATCGCTTTCGATAACGAAGGAAACCTCTACGCCGCCGCCTGCTATCGCGGCCGCCACGGCGTCGCGCGAGTCGAACCAAACAGCGAAACCGCCGAAGTTTTCCTTACCGGCAACAACATCGTCGGCCTCTGCTTCACGCGAAAAGGCGAAATGATCGTCGCTACGAACGATTCGGTCTTCTCGCTCGACGCCGGCATCTACGGAACGCTGCTGCCGTAGGCATATATCAAATCGTATATGACTATTTCCTGGCGTCTCTTTGCAACTGCAAAGATTTTTTGCAAATGATATGCTATTGCAAAATCAATGGTCGACTTCGCTGAAAATGCACAAGGGCAAGCCACCCAACCGGAAATCACAAATGGAGAGCGAAACAAGCTCTCAAATTCTGATCGTGCTTTTCACGATTGGTACCGTTTTGTTCTTTCCTATCCACCGCACCTAGTTCGTCAGTATCTCGACGAATTTAATCTTGGAAAAAAAGATATTGTCCTTGATCCATTTTGTGGCACCGGGACAACCGTAGTCGAATCAAAACTTAAAAAATTTGTGTCTGTAGGAATCGAAGCCAACCGTTTTGCTCAGTTTGCGGGTTCTGTCAAGATCGACTGGAGTGTCAATGCAGAAGATTTACTTGAACATGCAAAAGGTGTTCGGGATAGAGCAATTTTTACTTTGGCAAAACAAGGTATCTCCGATGACCCGAAAAAACATGTAAATATTCCCAATGATCTCCGAACACTTTCAGAGGAACAGCACCGGATTATACTCAAAGATTCAATCAGTCCGATTCCGTTACACAAATCGCTTGTGCTCCTGAACGAAATCGACCGATTTAAGATCACTAGCTTTAGCAATCATTTCCGATTGGCGTTTGCTAATGCACTAGTTCATAGAATCAGTAACTTGCGCTTTGGGCCTGAGGTAGGAATAGGGAAAGAGCGAACGGATGTATCTGTTGTGGGGCAATGGTTCGACGAGATTGAAAAAATTAGCTCCGACATCGCGAGCATTGATGCAAATGATTATCCCGAGGCAAGCGTAATACTTTCGGATTCTCGTGATGCCTCAAAGCTTTTGGGAAGCAGGAAGGTTTCAGCAATAATTACTTCTCCGCCGTATCCTAATGAAAAGGATTACACTCGGACAACCAGACTTGAATCAGTGATGCTTGGCTTTATAACAAACAAGCAAGAGCTTAGATTGATGAAGAAGTCAATGCTGCGTTCAAACACACGCGGAGTTTATAAAGACGACGACGACGACAAATTCGTAAAGGATATTGCGGAGATTCAAGCCATTGCTAAAGAGATCGAAGTACGGCGAATTGAGCTAAATAAAACTTCAGGCTTCGAGCGCATGTACGCCAGGGTTACTAAATTGTACTTTGG
>JBQTJB010000173.1:0-7874 GCA_052387555.1 Blastocatellia bacterium
CGTCGAGGTCGTCCCCGCGACCGATTGCCCGATCGTCCCGTCGACCGTAAACGCCCCGCCCGCCGTCCGTCCGCCGCCGCCAGCTATCACCGACTTCGTGATCGTAAACGTCCCGCCCGTTTGGGCAGAGACAATAAGGGTTAATGCCAAAACGGAAACCGCTCCGAAAAATGCTTGCAAGAAAAACGCTCTCAGCTTGATATTCATATCTTGATCTCCAATGGATTACGCGAAATTCAAGGTCAAACCAACTCTAATATGAAGCAGCTCGGTAACCTTGAATTATGGCTCTTGCATCGTTTACGGGCCGTAAAAATATCACAATACGGCCTCGAAAACAACTACTTTTATGCGCAGGTACTGTATCAGCCATACTCCTCAGCCAAAGGCTTGATGTAAAACCTTACTTTTTCTCCTCGGAACAAACGGAAAGAGCAGGATACAACGAACAAATGACGCTTTTAAGTTGCTCTATTTGTTTGGCTTGCTGCTCGATCCTGCCCCTTTGTTCCTCGATTTGAGCCTGCTGCTCCTTCACCGCCTGGATGGTGAGCAATGGCAGTTTGCTGTAATTGACTAGCTTGTAACCTTTCTCATCGGTCGCAACGAGTTCGGGAAAGATCTCTTCGGCCTCTTGCGCGATAAGCCCGAAGGATTCGTGCTTGCCGAACTGCTTATCGGGAAATTCATCCGCTCGCCAGAAAAAATTGACAGGACGAAGCTTTGTAAAATTGTTCAGAATGTTGCCGAACGACGTTATGTTTTTCTTGAACCGCAGATCGGATGAGCAAGTTCCGGCGATGACCGTGCCGTCCCGGTCTTCGATGCAACCGGTTGTACCGGACAAAAAGCCAACTCGGATATCGCCGGCTACATCGAGTTTCTCGGCCGGAGAATCGGTACCGATGCCAACACTCCCGTTTTCATCAATCTTCATTCGCAAAACCGTCGAAAATGGGGGCACGACACTGTTTGAGAAAAAATTTATCGACGCTCTTTTGTTGTTGATGAGATCCCAATCCTGGGTAGCGGTGAACTCTATTTTCGCTCCGATCGCAAAAACTTGATCCGTACGTCCAAAGGCAGAGATTGTCAGCAGATTGTCGCCGCTTAAGGTTGCCGTCGGGTTAGCCCGTGTGCCGCTGGAGCTTCTGCCTTGTATAACGGAATTGCTCCCATAATTGGTGAGTTGAAGACTTGGGCCGAAAGTTTCTCTTTCAATGTCCAGAGATGCGTCCGGCGTTGTTGTGCCGATTCCGACCTTGGTATCTGCGGTCGCGCCATTCTTGCCGTTGACGCTGCCAAGCACGAGCGAATCGTTTGTTTCGACAAAAGCCTTGTAACCGACAGCGCTGGCATTGGTCAGATTGTTGGTTCCGAGATCGGAATCGTAGCCGATGATCGTGTTATTGCTGCCGGTCGAGTTGGTGTTGCCGGCGTCTCTGCCTACGAAGGAATTGCCGTTGCCCGTCGTGTTCTCAAAACCCGCGCTGCGTCCGAGGAACGAATTATTGTCGCCGTCCACGTTCCTGCCGCCCGCGCTGCGGCCGACGAAGGAATTATCCCTGCCAGCCGTGTTCGCGTTGCCTGCCAGAGAGCCATAAAAAGAGTTGTCCGTACCTGTTGTATTTAATTCACCCGTAAGTCTCCCAAAGAAAGCGTTGCTGGCGCCTATCGTGTTCTGCTCACCCGCTCCGGTGCCAAAAAAGGCATTGAAAGTTCCCGTCGTGTTCGACTTGCCGGCATCGGCTCCGAAAAAGGAGTTGCTGCTGCCCGTTGTGTTCTCAGACCCAGAGGAGGATCCGAAGAAGGCGTTAAAGCCTCCTGTTGTATTCTTGGCTCCTGAAAAGGCACCGAAGAAGGAGTTGCCGCTTACAGTGGAATTTAGTTTCCCCGCGGAAACCCCGAAGAACGAGTTGCTTTGCCCGGACGTGTTCGAAAATCCCGCATCGGCTCCGAAGAAGGAATTTCCGTTTCCGGTGCTTATCCTGCCGGCATTCGTGCCCGCAAACAGGTTAAGAGTTCCCGGATTGCTTAAAATGCGATTGCCGCCGATAGCGAATTGTGTCAGGGCGTTTACGATACCTCCCGTTAAAATCCCGCCAGCCGTGCCGTTGCCGCCGATGTTGAAATTGCTGGCGGCCTGCTGACTATTTGAGTTTTGAATGTAGTTTGTGTTTCCCGGCAGCGGATTGCGCGGATCGGCGAGGCGTGGGTCCGTGGTCTGAACGAATTGATTCGCCGCCGTGCCGCCAAGCTGAATTGCGTTGTTTGCTGTCGTTGCATTGTCTGCATTTGCTGCCGTCAAAGCGGTTTGAGCATTTACGGCGTTTTGCGCATTGTTGGCATTAACCGCAAATAGTGCCTGGTCCGCCATGCCGCTGTTGATTGCATATGGCGTTCGCGTAATTTGGCGACGAGGCGACAGTGTCGTAAAATTTCCGCCGCCGGCCGGACGAACGCCAATCTCCATAAAACGGTCTGCTCCGGGAAAAGAACCTGCACCGACATCGATTTCCACGGTGAAGGTTCCGTTGGACACGGGCACATTCAATACCTGTCGTGAAGTACCTTCCTGCGTGCCGCCGGTAAGGGCATTAAAAAGCTTGAACTCGAAATCGTAGTTACCGGTTGCCGGCAGGCCGCTGTTATTCAGGCTGCCCTGGTATGTAAATCCAGTCGATTGCGCCTGAGCGGTCAAAATACAGGCGCAAAGACAGAAGAGAATTGCCATTACAAAATTATTTCTTTCTTGAAACATACGTTTCCTCCTAAGTTCTTTATTCAACATCCAGAAAAAGCCGTGCGAGTAAAACGGGCTTGCCGTGCGAACGCGCGATTTCCATAAACCTGATCTGATATGCCCCTTTCTGACGTGGCGTTCTTATAAAAGTAAAATTATATTCCCGCCGCTTTTCGTCCGAGCCGATCGTTATGCTCTGAACTTCGAAGACGTCTTTGTCACGCAGCAAAAGCGCGGAGAGTTGGCGGGGTTCAACGTGCCGCGGATCGGTAAGATAAATGCTTGCGAAAATCGGCTCGTTCGGCGCGAAAGAAGTCTTTGTTTCAATCTGATCATGCCTGGCAAGCTGTACGGCAAGAACGTTTGCTGCGATGATCTCCCGCTGCGACGCAGCCAAGTTATAATTGCCAACGGGTTGTTCCGAATTTGAATCAGCACGACTTTCAATGCCACGACAGCCTACGGCCAAAGCCGCCAGGTAAAGTAATGTCAATGTGATAAATATTTGCCGCATGCTCTTTTGGAAAAAACCGTGAATTCTCTTGTCAACCGCTGTCGAGAAACTTTAAAGTGTATTCATCGATAACAATGGCGAGGTTAGCCAAAAGATTTATGCGAAGTCTTCAAGAAAAGCTTCAATTAGTTTTCAAGTAGTTTTCAAGAGAGGCATGTCCAGGTCAGACAACAAGTTATACGGATTCGGCTCGTTTCGCCTTGATGCCGAAGAGCACGTAATTTGGCGTGGAGAAGAGCTTTTGACTCTGCCGCCGAAGGTCTTTGACACTTTGTTGATGCTGATCCGGTCGGAAGGCCGCATTGTCTCGAAGTCGGAATTAATGGAAACAATTTGGGCGGATACTTTTGTAGAAGAAAGCAATTTATCGCAAAACATCTACACGTTACGGCGAATACTCGGCGTCGACGATGAAGGCAGACGGTTTATCGAAACAATCCCGCGCAGAGGGTATCGTTTCGCGGTTCCGGTTAAGTTATTGAACAAAGATTCGAATGTAACCGTCGACCGGCCTCAAATTGTGGTTAGCGACAATGAAACAAAGGACACTGCCAGCGAACCGGTTGATCAAAATCTTGACTCTCTTCCCGTTTTTTTTTCAGCAGATACCCCGAAGGAAAATGAAAAAGCCGAAACAACGTTTGTTTTACCACCTGCGGTTCTAAACACCCGGTCTAATTCCGCTTTTCGATACGCTCTTTTCGCAGGCTTTGGAATTTTGGCGTTGCTCGCTCTTGGCTATGGTATTTACACCTTTGTCTTTCATCCTAGCGAAAAAAGCGAGTCGAAGATTTCGCCGATCGAGCAAATTCGCTTTGAGAGATTGACAGACAGCGGCGATGTCGTTTTTGCATCCATCTCGCCAAACAAGGAAATGCTCGCTTATGTGCGGCTTGAAGAAGAGCACGCGAGCGTTTGGGTAAAACAGATCGCGACCGGCAATTCGATTCAAACCCTGCCTCCGTCACGCAAGGGCTATCGTTCGATAGTTTTTTCGCCGGACGGCACATATCTGTTTTTTCGCGAAGACGCAGATCCGGGAGCAATTTATCAAACGTCTCCTTTTGGGGGCACTCCAAAAATAGTTGCGGATAATGTCTGGAGCGACTTCAGCATCTCGCCCGACGGAAGACAATTCGCTTTTATTCGCCGTGATGCGGAAAGCAAGCAAAACGTGCTGATCCTGTCAAATGTCGATGGCAGCGGCGAACGCCTGTTTGATAAGAATAATTTGTCTCTGGGCTACGGCGGTGCTCCGGCATGGTCGCCCGACGGAAAGAAACTTATCGCCGCTGCCAGGCAACAGAAACAACCTAATCTAAACCTTGTGGCTGTTGATGTTTCTACTGGTGAACAAACCTGGCTTGGCAGCTCCCGCTGGCGTGCCATATCCCGCATTTTGTGGATGCCGGACGAGCAAAGGTTGATATTATCGGCACGCGAGATTAACGAACCTTCTTCGCAACTGTGGATGCTTGATTATCCTGCCGGCGATGTTCGGCGCTTGACCAATGATCTCGAGGCCTATTTCTGGGTAAGTATTTCTGCGGACGGCAAGATGCTTGTAACCCGTCAGCAAAAAATAATTTCGCAAGTTTGGCTACTGCCGGACGGAGACATAAATAAAGCCAAACAGTTGAGCACCAGCGAACGCAGTCTCGAAGGCTATGCGGGTCTGACGTGGACGCCGAGCGATAAGATCGTATTCAGCAGTTTCGCAAGCAATGCCACAAACCTCTACTCGATGAATGCGGACGGCGGGAATCGCCTTCAGTTAACCGCGAACGCCGGCCCGGATAATACGTACCCGGCAGTTTCGCTCGGCGGGGAACATGTCGTATTCATCTCGAATCGTACCGGCGCGACACAAATATGGCGAATGGATGCCGACGGGCGCAATCAAAAACAGCTGACCTTCGACAAAGAGCAAAAAGGAAGGGGCCAGGCAGTAACCCTATCGCCGAATGGATCAGAAGCGTATTTTTTAAAAACGGCGGACGGGTCGACAACCATCTGGAAAGTTTCTGTTGAGGGAGGAGACGCGGTTCCCTTCTCAGATTTTGCGAACGTTGCTCCTGCAAGTTTCTTGTCAATATCGCCCGACGGCGCGTGGATTGCCTTTCGCTTCGCACCGGAGCTTGCCGATAACAGGAGTGAAGATCCGACAAACCGAGTAGGAATAATGCCGACAAACGTTATTGCCGAACCGAGGTTGTTCGATTTGGCGATGCGTCGCCCGATAATTCAGTGGTCGGGCGATTCAACCGGATTTTATTACTCATCCGGAACATTCAATTCTTCCAGCCTTTGGCGTCAACCACTAAACGGCGAGCCGCAAAAAATATTAGATTTTCCCGACCGTGTTTATAATTTCGCCTGGTCGCGTGATGGAAAGAACCTCGTCGTAGCCCGGGGCAAACAACAAGGCGATGCAGTTTTGGTGACAAACCTGCCTTAGTAAAACTTTTTCGAGGTCGGATTTCGTTCGTCGTAAATTTAAATGCAAGTCAACCGAAAAGGGGATGTCTGAAAACGAGGCTTATAAAAGCGAAGTAAAAAATCGGGTTTGTTCTATTTCAGCGTCTTCAGTGTTTTTCTGTGTCCTCCGTGGTTTTGCTTGAAAGCGGTAACCACGGAAGACACGGAAAACACAGAACAACAAATTGTTGAGCTGGCGTTTAAGACAGCCTCATTGTTTCTCATCGTCATTGCATTTACTGAATGTTGTATGCGGGAACAGGCTGGTCGCCGTTCAGCCCGAATGGAATTACCGCAAACGAGCCGCTACCACTATTTAGTCGGTACCACGTTCCGTTCGAGGGACGATAGACTGAAACGTCGCTCTTGGCGTCGCCATCGAAATCGCCGACAGCGGGAATATCGCTGGGCAGACCGAAGCTGACAGCGTTAAAAGCGCCGTTAGTGCTATTCGTGATATACCAGACGCCATTCGACGGCCGCCATACGGCAATGTCCATCTTCGCGTCGCCGTCGAAATCACCGAGCAGCGGCTTATCGCCGTTTAGTCCGAACTGGAAAGCAAAAAATGCTCCGTTGCTGCTGTTCAGACGATACCAAACGCCGCTCGACGGTCTGAATACTGCGATGTCCGCCTTTTGATCGCCGTCGAAATCGCCCGCCGCCGGAATGTCACCGTCAAGCCCGAACTGAACCGCGCCGAAGGCTCCGTTGCTGCTGGCAAGCCAGAACCAATAACCTGTCGAAGGCCGGAAGACCGCGACATCTGCTTTGCCGTCGCCGTCGAAATCCGCGGGCGCCGGAACGTCGGTCGGGAAACCGAAGCTGACCGCGTCGAACGAGTTGGTCGCGCTCTTGAACCTCCACCAGACACCATTTCTGTAAACCGCAGCATCGGCCTTGGCGTCGCCGTCATAATCCGAACTGACGGACTTATCGCCGTTTTGGCCGAATTGAAAAGCGCTGAATCCGGCTCCGCTTTGGTTTATGTACCAAATTCCGGTCGATGGCCTGAATACGCTTACGTCCGAGCGGCCGTCACCGTCAAAATCGAATCTCGGCGATCCGACCAGCGACAAACAGGCGCCTGTTCCAGCGACAAAGCTGGAAATCTCGGTGCGCGAAAATGTACAAAATGTGATCGGCGTGCTGCCGCTCAACTGCGTATTCATCAACGTGTTCGAGCAGCTTTGGGCTGCGTCTGCGTGGTTTGCTCCGAGGTTATGGCCGATCTCGTGGGCTGTTATCAGATATTTTCCCGGAGCCCAGCTAATATAGCCGCTCAATCCGTATGCAAAAGCGGGGTTGTTGCATATGACGCCGACAAACGCGTATCCCTGTGAAAGAACGCTCGATTTGCCCGAAAACAGATGGGTTGCATTGCGGGAAACACCGCCGTAGTTTGCATTCCAATAACTCTGAAAACTTCTGAGAATAGGGTCGGCGCTTGCACCGGTAAAAGGATCGGGCGTCGTCCAGGTGTGCTGAAAGACGACGCGGATCGAAAGGTTCAATTCTGCCTCATACGTTCCCTCGATCATATTCAGAATGCCGAGAATCTCGTTATTTGCCTGTGTCGCGCCGCCGAGCGTGTTGACGTATTCAAAGTCCGCTTCCGTAGCGAGGTCGATGCGTCGAAGAGCCTGAACGCTTTCGACACCTCTAGATCCCAGCATTGCGTTTCCGCGTTCGATCCTGGCCGGAATGTCCGATTCGCACCAGAAATTATTTTGCACCAGCGAATCTTCCGCGCGATACACGACCAGTTCATCGGCCGACGCGAATTCCGAATATTTTCGCGCCGGTTCGACAAAAAATCTCTCGCCCGAAACCTCAAAATACCCCTCGATCTTTCCTTCATTAAGGTTAAGCCGGACCCGTGAACCGCTCTCGCCGATCACGCTTCCCTTAAATGTCGTTATCCGGGATCGTTCGATATTACGCACACCCGCAGGCCCTGTGTCCTCGGCACGATAATTCTGCGACCTTATTTCATGGGGCGAGACAGCAAGGACATATTGGCGACCTGAGGCATTTAATATCAGGGATTTTCCAGATGCAGTCGTGTGAAGCGATTCACCGTTGGAAACTCGATTGAGGTCATAGCGCGAAAACGAGCGATACAACTCGTTCTTAGTA
>JBQTJB010000174.1:0-7559 GCA_052387555.1 Blastocatellia bacterium
CGAACTCGAATGGATACGAATGTCGCCGAAGGGCCGACACGCCAAGTCGAAGGCGCGTATTAACGACTACGAAAAAATGGTCGCAACCGAATCCGAGAAACACTCGGATGACCTCGAAATATTTATTCCTCCGGGCGAGCGGCTCGGAGACATAGTGATCGAAGCCCACGGCGTCGCGAAATCGTATGGCGACAATTTGTTGTTTGAGAATCTGGAATTTTCCCTCCCAAAAGGCGGCATTGTCGGCGTTATCGGCCCGAACGGAGCCGGGAAAACCACGCTTTTTCGGCTGATCACCGAGCAGGACAAACCTGATTTCGGAGATTTTAAGGTCGGCGACACTGTAAAACTAGGCTATGTAGACCAGTCGCGGGATTCACTTGATCCGGACAAGACCATTTTCGAAGAGATCGCTGATAATCTCGATTTTGTAACGCTCGGCAAACGTGAAATGAACGCCCGTGCCTATGTTTCGCGGTTCAATTTCTCCGGCACCGACCAGCAAAAACGGGTCGGCCAGCTCTCCGGCGGCGAGCGCAACCGCGTTCACCTTGCCAAGATGCTAAAAAGCGGAGCAAATGTTATACTTTTAGATGAGCCCACCAACGATCTCGACGTAAACACCATGCGTGCGCTCGAGGAAGCACTCGAAAACTTTGCCGGATGCGCGGTCGTTATTAGTCACGACCGTTGGTTTCTGGATAGAATAGCCACCCACAAACATGCTTTCGAAGGCGATTCACACGTCGAGTATTTCGACGGCAATTACAGCGAATACGAAGCTGACCGCAAGCGCCGCCTCGGCGTCGATGCCGACCAGCCGCACCGTATCAAATACCGAAGTTTGACAAGAATTTAGAAGGACATCGCCTATTGATGAAGAGCCTTTTGAAAGAAATAGCAAGACTTCTTGCTGTTGCAGTTCTTTTATTGCAGGGAGCCTGCTTGAAGGATACCGAAACGGCATCCACGGTTGCGCCGCAGCCCGCGCAGCCGATAATGACCGCAGTGCCGCCTGAACCTTCTCCGTCGCCGCAATTTCCCGATCTCAACGAAGCACTAAATGACGGCCGGAACGCTAAGACCGACGCGCCGATCGGTAAATTCGACTTCAAAAATTTCAAATATCCGCTGCCGCGCGGCTGGCATCATCCCGACGGAAGCGACGCAACCCTGGAAAACGGACTGGCCGAGCCTAAGTTCGAGGATATCGGCGACGACATGAGCAACGAAGAGAAAGCCGAGCAAAAAGCCGCCCGGCGGATTGGCCTGTCGTACATAACCACCAAATTTCTTGACGTTACCGGTGACGGCGAAGACGACGCTGCTGTGATTCTTCGCATACTGGCGGGAGGGCCGCAAACGCCGCAGATCGCTTATCTTTTTACCCGGAAGGATAACGAACCCGAGCTGATCTGGTTTTTCCGAACCGGCGACCGGGCAGACGGCGGCCTTAAAGATCTTCGCATAGAAAATCGGGAGCTTGTCATAGAGCTTTACGGCCAGGACAGGTTTGTGCTCGGTGAAACCGAAACCGGCAAGATAACCGGCGACGAAGAACAGCTTTGCTGCCCGACATTTTTTACCCGCTCGTTCTATAAATGGAACGGCAGAAATTTTCTGTTGCAGCGAAAGCGCCTTACTTATTCAATTGCCGATCCATCAGCCGTACCGCTCGAAAACCACGGCGACACAATGAACGATCCTGCTAAAGCCAAGAAATATTTGGACGCTAAACAAAGATAGTTTGCCCGCGAATAACGCTAATTAACGCGAATAGGATCTTTGACAGAATCTTTTATTCGCGGGTTTCGCGGGCGAAAATTCTTATTTGCTTGACGATACAAAGTACTTGACATTGTGAACTACTTGAAGTATCTTCGCCGTAGACATGGCGAAAATACACGCATTCAAAGAGCAGCAAGACGAAACAAACGAACCGGTAAATATCGGCGACCGCGCCATCGACAATCTTGCGTTTATCCGCGAGACGATGGAGCGGTCGACGCATTTCACGGCCGTGCCGGGTTACGGGGGAATTCTTATGGGCGTGACGGCCTTGGCGGCGGCTTTTATTGCCAGCCGACAGATATATCTCCGTGATTGGCTGATAGTCTGGCTGGCTGAAGCATGTCTTGCGTTCGCCATCGGGTTGCTGGCGATGTGGCAGAAATCGAAGATTGCCGGGCAATCGCTGTTTTCGACGCCGGCGCGGAAATTTGCCTTCGGCTTTACGCCGCCGCTTATTTGCGGCGTTGCGATCACGATTGGACTCTGGCGCTACGAGCATTACGAAATAATGGCTCCTGTTTGGATGCTTCTCTATGGCGCGTCGGTCGTCACCGGAGGTGCATTTTCAGCAAAGGTCGTGCCGGTGATGGGTTGGATATTTATAGCGCTTGGCAGCATCGCATTCGCACTGCCTACGTACTATGGAAACAATTTGATGGGCGCGAGCTTCGGCCTGCTGCACATCGTTTTCGGCGCGATCATCGCAAAGCGGTACGGAGGGTAGCGTCAGAACGCGGGCATCCTTGCCCGCAACGTCGCTTGTGACGTAAAGGTCTGTTCGCTCTTCGCGCTCAAGCGGGCAAGGATGCCCGCGTTCCGACAATTGATTTTATGGCAAAAAATCTGGCACTAAAACACAACGGTGATAAACCGCAAGCACTTCGGTTCGAAAAATCTGCCGGAAATGTATCGAATGATTTAGATAAGATCATCCACGAGCGTATGCGGCTCGGCATTATCAGTGCGCTCGCGGCGAACGAAAAACTCAGCTTTACCGAGCTGAAAAAACTGCTCGACACCACCGACGGCAACATCAGCGTCCACGCCCGCAAGCTCGAAGACGTGGGCTACATCACTTTGAAGAAGTCATTCGCCGGCCGCATGCCGCTGACGGAATACAAGATCACCGCTGCCGGCCGCAAGGCTTTGGAAAGGTACCTGGATCACATGGAAGCGCTGATAAAGGCGATGAAGGGAAGGTAGAGCAAGACGTGAAATCAAGACATAAAAAATTTGTATTTTATTTTTTGTCTTACCTAGCCGTTTTCTGCCTTGGAGGTACCGTGGTCAATGTGGCATCGGATCCGGCGAGTATTGTTTGGGGCTTCTTTCTTGGGAATGAAATTCACAGTGAAAGCTCGTTCCCAGGAGGCCACATGGCCCGAATCTATTCAGCCTGGGGCTTTGGGGAACAGCAATTGATTTTCATTGTGGATGGAAGTCGTGTTTACCGAACCCCGGATTTCGCTCCAGGCAATGTAGACGAGAAGATTCTTTGGGACGAGTCCGGAAAGGTCGTCACATTCATAGCTTTAGGAGAGAAGATTTTTACCTACGACACTGAATCAGGAATAGGTAAGAAGGAGTAGGGCTCAAGTATGATCTCACAAACTAACAACTCTCGCCGGAAGCATAGCCAACTGATCTATTGGCTCATTCACTCACTCCTGATAGGTCCACTTATCGTTCTCTGGGCGGGTGTGGCGTATTGGTTCGGCTTCAGTTCCGGCGTGATCCTGAGATTTGTTTTTCCGCCGATGGCGGTGCCGATGTTTCTGCTTATTTTTCCGCTTGCCGCATTTTTCTGGACACTTTTACATTATGCAAAGACGCCGCCCGAACGGCAGTTGGCACGCGGAGCGGATGTCATAGTGTGCATTTTTATTTCATTCTCGTTGTTTATCATTGCCGGACAGATAGCCGGCCAATAAAAGAGGAAAGTTATGGGCGTACTCTTGATGTTAATGACCATCGGCGGCCTGACCACTGTGGATACCCACGTTGTCGACCGCGAAAATCGGGCGTACACTCGCGACACTGAGGCCGAATCTCAACTGCCGCCGCAGCCGCAATTCGAAATGCAGATCGGCCCGGAAGAAAGCTTCGAAAAAGAGATCGTCTTCGATCTGCCGGTCGGTGTAAAAAACCCGAGGCTCGACACCGGAGAAGGCTATGGAATCGACCGAGCAATCGAGGCAAATTTGATCGGAGACAAAGACAGCATTTTTCACAAACGAAATTACTTCAAACTTGAGAAACAAAATCAGTTTGCAGGCGTTAAATAAAGTAAAACAACACGCGGATGCCATCGTCCGCAAAGATCGCGAATCGATTTAAGGTTTGATAAATAGACGATTATTATGTGCGGACGGGAGTGTCTGCATTCCACCAATATGAACACCAGAACAAAAACCGGACTAGAGATCTTGCAGGTCGCCGTGGGATTAGGGATTCTCGGCGACGTTTTGTTGCGGCAGACGCCGTGGGGGCTGAACGTGCTGCTGTTCAGTCTTGCATTCGCGGCGGGCATGTTAATACTGCTTTGGCGGCACGCACCGGAGCGATTAACAAAGCAAACATATGCTTTGCTCGGCGCGCTGGTCTTCTTCGCATCGATGTTCGTCTGGCGTGATTCTATCGAGCTTCGCATCGCGGACACATTTGCGATCGTTATTATTCTCGGCGTGCTTTTTTTGCCGACACTGAAAATATCGGCGAGAGTTGGCGGAGCATTTCAATATGCGATCGGCGTGGTGTGGGCGGGCGTAAATTCATTGTTCGCGGCAGGCGCTCTGTTCGGTGCTGACATAAAATGGGCCGAACTTCCGATGAGCGGCTGGCGAAAACATTCGTTCGCAGTGTTACGCAGCCTGCTTATCGCGACTCCGCTGATACTCGTCTTTGGAGCTTTGTTCATGGCAGCCGATGCCGTTTACGAAGGGTGGATAAAGACAACTTTCAATATCGATTTCGATCAGTTCATTTCACACCTGTTGCTATTCTCATTGTTTGCATGGCTGACGGCGGGTTACTTTCGCGGAGCGATTTTTGCCGGCGTTGTTCCGGTTGTCGAATCTTCGCTTTCTATCATTGGGACCGAGGCATCCAAAACCGACCAAAGCAAGGTCGATGAATTTCGTGCGGAATCCGGCGAGCATCCTGTCGTTTTGCCCGACAATAAAACCGTCGTGGAGCACATCAACATCTCTGATCCGTCGGACTCGAACGCTGAGGCAGAAACACGAGCGGAAGCGAGCATGCCCTTACAGACGTCGACGGGTACAAGCGATACGAAAAAACCATCATGGACATTGGCTGACCTCGACAACTCGATCGTGCCCGGGTTCACTTTAGGCTCGGTCGAAGTGGGCGTCATCCTCGGCCTCGTAAATCTGCTTTTCCTTAGCTTCGTCATCTTCCAGGTGCCATACCTTTTCGGCGGAATGGACCTTGTACAGAACACGCCGGATTTCAAACTTGCCGAATACGCCCGTCGGGGCTTTGGTGAACTTGTCGCCGTTTCCGCACTTGTCTTGCCAATGTTGCTCGTCGGGCATTGGCTTCTGAAAAAAGATAAACCGGCCGCCGGAACGCTTTTCAAAGTTCTCGCCGGTGTTCAGATCGCATTGCTTTTTGTGATAATGGCTTCTGCTGCACAAAGGCTTGTTCTGCTGACAGGCAATCTCGGCTACGGCATGACGACGGTTCGCCTTTACCCTATGATCTTTATGATCTGGTTGGCGATAGTTTTCATCTGGTTCGGGGCGACGGTATTACGCGGAGTCCGTCAGCATTTCGCCTGGGGAGCACTTTGGTCGGCTTTTTTTGTTCTCGGTGCCACGAACGTTCTGAATCCCGATGCGTTCATCGTCCGCACCAATATCGCCCTTATGCAGCAAGGCCGCGAGTTTGACGGCCACTACAATTCCAGCCTTAGTGACGACGCTGTTCCAGCCCTCATCGAAGGATTGCCTGCTATGAATTTTGAGGACCGCTGCAAGGTAGGCCATAGATTAACCGACCGTCGCATTTATGCCAGAAGTGAAGACGATCTGCGTTCCTGGAATTGGTCGCGCTCTGCTGCTATTGAGAAGCTTGAGATGTCTGGCACTTTGCTGCAAATCGATGGCTGCCCGGGATTTCAGCGCTGGTCAAATGGCAATGATTTCAATCATTAGTGCCTAGGCAATGTTAGAATCAAAGCAATGAACCGCGACCTGATCCGCGAATATCTTTCGTATCTCCGCGTCGAAAAAGGCCTTGCGAAGAATTCGCTTGAGGCTTACGGGCGCGACCTCGAAAAGCTGAAGATCTGGTCGGATAAGAATGGGTTTGAGTTATTGAGCTTAAAAAAACAAGACCTTCGCGAATGGCTGATCGATCTTTCGGGAGCAAAGCTATCAGAAAACTCTAAACGCCGTCTTATCAGCGCGTTGCGCGGTTTTTACAAGTTCCTGATGTTCGAAGGACATATTAAGGATAATCCGGCTGAAAATCTCGATACTCCGCAAAAAGGGTTTTATTTACCTAAGTTTTTGAATCTGGCCGAGATCGATTTGCTGCTGGCAGCACCCGATACTTCGACCGAGATTGGATTGCGTGACCGCGCGGTTCTTGAGCTTATGTATTCGAGCGGTTTGCGTGTGTCTGAGGCTGTAAATATTCAGATCAAAGACCTTGACCTCGATGGCGGCATTCTTACCTGTATTGGAAAAGGCAGCAAAACGCGTCGTATTCCCGTTGGCTCGAGCGCAGTGGAATGGATAAAGAGCTATCTCGCCCTGCGGCGGAAAAAAGAGAATATCGAGGTTCAAAATCTATTTGTCTCGTCGCTTGGCCGGCCGCTGAACCGGCAAATAATCCACGCATTTATCAAAAAATATGCCGATGGATGCGGATTACCAGACGTTTCGCCGCATACGCTCAGGCACTCATTTGCCACGCATCTTGTTCAAAACAGGGCAGATATACGCTCTGTTCAGCAGATGCTCGGACACGCCGATATTTCAACGACCCAGATCTACACCCATATCACTGACGCGCATTTGAAGAAGTCCTACGAGACGTTTCACCCAAGATCCAAGAAATAGGCGTCAGTACCCCTTACTTACGTGCCGGCCACCGACACTTTCTAAAACCTACCTACCATGACTTGCAAGATTGACTGCAGTTCGATAATATTAGAAATTTGCTAATTGGCTCGAAAAGCCGGTATTGGCAACAAAGATAAGGGACGCATGGGTGGTCGAGCGGTCAATGGCATCGGGCTGTAAACCCGACGGATTAATTTCCTACGTAGGTTCAAATCCTACCCCATGCACCAGATCGAAAGGGTAAAGGCGAAAGGATAAAGGATAAAGTAAAGGCTCTTTACTTTTGCCTTTCTCCTTTACCCTTTCGCCTTTAGTTTGCGGGAGTAGCTCAGTTGGTAGAGCGTCAGCCTTCCAAGCTGAATGTCGCGAGTTCGAGCCTCGTCTCCCGCTCCAACTTATTTTTCCAAGGCGGTTATGATTGACAGTTCGCCCAAGTAGCTCAGGGGTAGAGCGCATCCTTGGTAAGGATGAGGTCGCGGGTTCAAATCCCGCCTTGGGCTCCATTATTTTTATTTTGATTATTCTTATTTGACCGGAGAAGAAGAGAGAAGATGAGCAAGGAAAAATTTGATCGATCGAAGCCGCACGTGAATATCGGGACGATAGGGCACGTGGATCACGGGAAGACGACGTTGACGGCGGCGATCACGAAGGTGATGTCGAAGCACAACGCGA
>JBQTJB010000175.1:0-42542 GCA_052387555.1 Blastocatellia bacterium
GCGTAAATCCACCTTCTACTTGCACCTTAAAGAATCCGAGTTTAGATTCAACTATAGAAAAGAAAACCTTTATTCAATTCTATTGAAAATTATCAAATATCTCTGACTTAACTAGTCATGACCCTTAACTAAATAGACTCAATCTGAAAAGTCGGTTCAACACATTTTTGTTTAGTGTATTCTATGTCTACCTAGGCTTAGGCTTTCAAGCAAAACCACAGAACACACAAAATGACACGGAAATAAAAAATTAACCTGACTTATTGCCGTGCCATTCTCTGCCAAATTTTCAAGAGCCTTCTGATAAGCAGTTATGTTTGAATATAACTACTCTGCCGTTGTCACAGCTTTAGGCCTGTTTGCTTCGATCTGAAGGTCGATCCTTACCTCGTCCGAAATCATAGCCGCGCCAGTTGGCAGATTTCCGCCGTAGTTTACGCCATAATCGCGACGATTGATCGATGTAGAAGCCGTCACGCCCATCTTGCCGCCGCTTCTTTGATCGGCAGGCAGGAAACCAGTTACGTCGAATGGTATTGAAATCGATTTCGTGACGCCCTTCATTGTGAAATCGCCTGTAACGATCCAGCCTTTACCCTTCTTTTCGACCTTTGTGCTTTTGAAAGTGATCTCAGGGTATTTTTCGACTTCGAAGAAATCCGCCGTCCGGAGGTGAGTATCGCGACCTCCGACTCCGGTGTCGACGCTGGCAGCCTTGGCCGTGAAATTGACCGATGATTTAGTTGCATCTTTCGAGTCATAATTGATCGTGCCGGTGAAATCGCGGAAGTAACCCGGCACGTCGACGAGTCCCATATGCTTTACGCGAAAACCGATTGCGCTGTGCGCCTTGTCGAAATTGTACGTGCCCGAATCTCCGGTCTGGATAGCATCTCCGTTAACCAGAAACCGTTCGTGATGATCCTTGTTTACTGCCTCCGTCGAAGCATTTGAAAACGCAAATACGGCAGAAATTGCTGCCGCGAATATGAATAACGGCTTTTTCATTTGTGGTCTTTCTCCTGAATACTGTTTATTGAGGTCTGTGCAAAGATTATGATGCAAAAACACTCCGAATCAAACCCACCGACAGGAAAAACATTCTTGCCTGACCCTATCCGGCGGTAAAATACGCGTATTGTGACGGGAGAAAAAAACAAAAGTTGCCCGTGCATATTTACTTCATAGTGATACTGACGATCTGCTTGGCCGCGTCTGCGGCGATTGCGGGCGTGACGAAAAGGGTAAACAGCCTTCGTCTTGGCGATACGGAAGTGCTCGTAAACGTATACGAAAATCCAAATGCCGAGATTACATTTGTCGCTCCTCATCACAATGAACGAACGGCCATCATAGCGGTAAAAGAATTTGTAGCAATGAACGGCGGACGCTTGATCGAAATAGAATCGCTGGACGCCGGCGGCATCCCGCATCGTTTTATCCGGTTTTCAAAGGACGGCAACCGATTCAGCATCGATCCAAATCGGATTTTCACCGAAAATGGCCGACATTGCTCGGTACCGGATGCGGTGCGTGAAACAGTATCCGAATTTGCAGAGAATCTTCTTCGCATAGTTTTCAAGGGCGAAGGCCGGACTCTGCCCTTGGGTGAAGCGTTTATTGTCGCGGTTCATAATAATACCGATGTCGACAGCAAGCCTGCGTCAGTTCAGCACAAGGATCTAACGGCCCATGCCTTCATCAGATCATCCGGCCCGAATTCTCATGGGATCTTTTACCCACAGGCGAGCGGCGTATTTCTTTCGAACGAAGATAGAGATCAAGACAATTTCATATTTCTTTCAACATCTAAGTACCTCGGATATTTCAGCGATTTTGGGTTCAACGTTGTCGTTCAAAAAAAAGCTGAGCAGTTAGTGTCAAAAGCGTGCAGCGTCGATGACGGTTCGATGTCCGTGTTCGCGGCTCAAAACAGTATAGAATATATCTGTCTCGAAGCCGACGCAGCCACTGGCGCGGCCAGGCAACGTAAAATGCTTGGCGCCGTTTTCGCGTTGCTAAAGAAATAATTTCCGGACAAAAACAATTTTATCGACAAAGCCAAAGAGAACTTTGCCCGAGGCGGTTGCTCCGTCGGCCGCTTTCTCACATAAAGCAAGTAATCTCCCGTTTTAGGCGCCGTAAAGTCGTAAGCAGTGTAACTGTCGTATTCTGTTTCGAGTTCAAAACCGTCGCCAGCCATATCGAAATCGAAAAAATTGCCTTTCGGTGTTGACGTCACTTTTAGGTTGATCTTCTGTCCCGCTTTAGCCGCGAAAACATATTCCATTTGTTGGTTGTTAAACAAAGTGCCGCTCAGTAAAATGCTAGTTTTACCTTTTGAAAAACTGACGCGGTTTGGCTCGTCTTTGTCGCCCTGTCCGGCGGGGAGAAAGCGAACAAGAATACGGTCAAAACTGCTGTCAACATTATAGCTATCATCTGAAGGCTCCACTGGGTGCGAAA
Source organism: Blastocatellia bacterium (assembly GCA_052387555.1). Taxonomy (GTDB): domain Bacteria; phylum Acidobacteriota; class Blastocatellia; order Pyrinomonadales; family Pyrinomonadaceae; genus OLB17. The sequence continues at coordinate 2,467 of JBQTJB010000175.1, forward strand.
TTTTGGAAAGTCTTTGCTACTATACCGCATTATGAATCGACCAGATAAAGCCGAATACGACGCCTATTACGAGAGATACATTTCGCTTGTTACCGAAAATGACTTGACGGAATTGCTAAGCAGACAGCCAGAGGAATTGCGTTCCATATTTGGCGAGATGCCAGAGGAAAGAGGTGTTTTTTATTATGCCGAAGGTAAATGGACAATCAAGGAAGTGCTAAGCCATCTTATCGACGGCGAGCGCATATTTGCGTACCGCATATTGCGCATCTCGCGCGGCGACGAAACCCCTATCGAGGGTTTCGAACAGGAAGGTTACATCGAAAATTCGAATGCAAACGGCCGCGCGTTTGCCAATTTGCTCGATGAATTTGACCTCCAACGCCGCTCTAACATATTGCTGCTTACCAATCTCTCTGACGAAGGCACGCGCCGAATGGGAAATGCCAGCGGATTACCAGTTTCAGTGCGAGCACTTTCATTCATCATGGCCGGACATATTCGGCACCACATAAACATTCTGAAAGATCGCTATCTGGCTTAAGTGAAATACGATGTCATCGTAGTTGGCGGCGGAGCGGCGGGGCTTCTTTGCGCGATCGAAGCCGGAAAGCGCGATCGGCGAACGCTTGTCGTCGAGCACAATGCCCAACTAGGGCGCAAGATCATCATATCCGGCGGCGGCCGATGTAATTTCACAAACACCAATACCAATCCGGATAACTTTATTTCCCGGAACCCGCATTTTGCAAAATCGGCCCTTGCAGGCTATACGCCCCAAGACTTCATTGAACTGGTGAAGAGCCACAAAGTCGAATTTTATGAGAAAAAACTAGGCCAGCTTTTCTGCCGCGAACGATCAGAGCAGGTCGTTGAGATGCTCGTCGCTGAATGCCGCAAGGCAAAGGTGAAGATAGAAACAAGCTGCTCGGTTTCAGAAGTTCGTCGCGATTCGAAATTCGTTTTGGAAACAACGCATGGCCGTTTCGAATGCGAAAGCCTTGTGATTGCGACCGGCGGATCATCATTTCCAAAGATCGGGGCTACCGATTTCGGTTACAGGATCGCGAAACAATTTGGACTGAAAACAGTTCAAACCAGGCCTTCGCTCGTACCACTGATAAGTTCGGACGCGAGTGGTTATGGCAAGCTTGCCGGCATTTCGTTCGATGCGGCAGTTTCCACGAATGGACACACCTTTCGCGAGAACGTTCTGTTTACGCATCGCGGCTTTTCTGGTCCTGCAATTCTGCAAATCTCGAATTATTGGGACAAAAATGTTAGCGTGGAGATCGACCTGATTCCGGGCATAGACGCCAAAGAAATTCTAAGCGCGAACCCCTCGTCGCGGCAAACCGTTTCAAATTTTCTCGGTAAATATCTCCCGGCACGCATTGCCGCGATGATTGTGGAACGCGAATCAATTGATAAGCCCATCTATCAGTTGAGTAGAAAGGAATTACAAGTAATCGCTGAGGTTCTGAATGCTTGGAAGGTCAATTTTCACGAGACAGAAGGTTTGCACAAGGCTGAGGTCACGCTTGGCGGCGTTTCGACGGAAGAGCTTTCATCGCAGACTATGGAGTCGAAAAAAGTGCAAGGACTTTATTTTATCGGCGAAGTCGTAGATGTTACCGGCTGGCTCGGCGGATACAATTTCCAGTGGGCCTGGTCATCAGGCTTTGCGGCGGGAAACGCGGTCTAGGTTTTGCGAAAATCAGTTATGTCCATACCGAAAGTTTCCTTCACATGTTCTTCCTGAGCGGCCGTTACGTTTCGCAAATTTTCCAACCTGCGTTCGGTCTTTTTTATATGAGTTTTAGCACGCTCGGCCATATGTTTAAGCAGATCGCGGCCTTCGGCCATTTCGGCGAGAACACGTCCGTGCAGTTCGAATAACTCGGAAATTTCGGCGGCAGACCGTTCGCTTTTTAGCTCTTTCAGCCTCTTGGCAATTTGCGAGATCTGTCTTATCGAACGAACGAGTTCGTCGCCGATCGAATTGCCTTTTATAAGGTCGGGGCTATTGCGGAAATCTTCGACCAGCTTGTTCATCTTAGTCTGATCGCCCGACGTGTAAGCCAGGTTAAGCTCGGCCATCAAGCCGTGTCGCCGTTCCTTTTCCACAGCATCAAAAGCGAGATCGGGGTGAATTGTCCGTGCAAGATTGTGATAGGCTTTTTTCGCTTCAGCTGTAGGTTCCCAGAATTCAGCGTCTTTTAGTTCAGCGGCCTTCGCCCTTGCGGCAGATTCCTCGGCCAGTCTTCTTAGTTCCTCGACACGCTTTTTGATCTCTTCATCGTCGGGAACAAGTTTCAACTCTTCCTCGGCTATCTGCGCGTCGATCTCGTCCTGCTCGGCGTAAAGCCGCCCGACCTCCATTGTGTACCGAGCTTCGAACCGCTCAAGCTCGGCACGCAGATCGGCCATTTCCTCCTCGCGATCGGCGAGACTATCCTTAAGCCGTTCGACGACACGGCGTTTTTTTTCGAGTTCTATTTCTTCCGGTGCGAGGTCTTTCATAATAATTCAACCGCTGAGACACCGAGGAAAAAGAGATATGTCATCGGTAAAAGATTTTCATCCGAAATTTCTCTTCGACTCTGCCTCTGGACGGTTAAACTACGAATACAAATTCATCGGACGAGTCAAAAGCTCCAGAGGGTCTTCGATGTTCAATGATTCCCGAACATAGAAAGGTTCTCCCGCTTCGACTCCGATCAGTGAGCCGAAATATCGCGAGCGGTTCTCAAGTTCGGTCAGGAAATGTTTGTCTGTAAGGCGTGTCTCGGGCTCGGTGGAATTCGGGTCATGAAATTGTGACTTATGAGCGCGAATCGCCGCCATTTTCTCTTCCAAAAAATCAGAAGTATCCACTATGAACGACGGTTGAACGTGACGCGAGAAAATGTTGTGAGCGACCTTTGGAACCGCAATTTTTTCATAGCCGTTGCCCTCGTCGTAGTTTTTCATGCTTGATAGCCGAGCCGATTCGCGGACGAGCTGTGCGATGTGATCGTGATCGGGGTGCGGATCGCCTATCTGATGGGTCAATATCACTTTCGGTTTCAGTCTGCGAAGCACCCGCACCATTGCAGTTCTTGACGCGTCATCCAAAAAAACATGCCCGTCCGCCAGACCGAGGTTTTCGCGAACATCTAGTTTCAATATTTTTGCGGCGTCCTCGGCTTCTTTTTCCCGTGCTTCCACGGTACCGCGCGTACCCATTTCGCCGCGAGTCACGTCAAGAGCACCTGTGAGGTGACCGAGATGCTTCATTTTTAACATCGTACCCCCGACTGTCAGTTCAACGTCGTCCGGATGGGCAAAAACGGCAAGTATATCCACTTGAATCATAGGCTTAAATTTATCACAGCGTAGTACCAAACAGGATTGACTGGATAGTCAAGAAAAGAAAATGGAATCCTTTTTAACCTGTACATCCTGTTAGAATACCCTTGTGATTCTAACAGTCCTCGGTTCAGGCACATCCATCCCACATCAGCAGCGCTCGAGTTCGGGTTACTGGCTTGAAACAACGGGCGGAAATGTTCTGTTGGATTGTTCGGCGTCGGCGATCTTGAGAATGACACAGGAAAGTCTTGATTGGGCTAACCTGGATGCGATCTGGATATCGCATTTTCATCTCGATCATTGCGGCGGGCTGGCCCCATTTTTGGCTGGGACGAAATATGCCAAACAGATGAAAAAGCGCACGAAGCCATTGAGGATTTTCGGTGCTGCCGGTTTGCTTCGACTGATCGAAAGATTCAACGCCGTAAATAACTACACGCTTTTCGACCAGCCGTTTCCGTTGGAAATCGTCGAAATCGAATCATTGGAGAAATTCGAGATCGTCCCAGGTTTGGAAGCCGTTGCAATGTCTACGCCGCACACGGAAGAAAGCCACGCGCTACATATGCGCAATTCCGGTGGGAAGACGTTCGTTTATACGGCTGATACCGGTTTTACGGAGTCGCTGGCTACGTTTGCTCGAAAAGTGGATCTCCTAGTGATCGAAGCATCATTTCCCAAAGACAAACCGGGAGAGAAGCATATCGAACTGGCCGAAACTATGTATATCGTAAGAAAAGCGGAGCCTAGAAAAGCTGTTCTCACGCATCTTTATCCTGAATGGGATACAGTCGATTTCGAGAAAGAAGTTGGGAAATTTCAGCCAATGTGCGAGGTTATTCGGGCGTTTGATGGTTTAAAGATATTGCTTTCGGAATAACTGAAAGCTGATAAGTAAAAACTGAAAGCAAATCGGCCATTTTAAGTTTTCAGTTTTAACTTTTCAGATTGTTCGAAAAAAAGTTAGTCTGTGGCGTTTCTTTTGGCCATTACCATCAATTCTTCAGGCATCCATTTTTCGAGAACCTTATCTTCGGCTTCGGCAATCGTTTTGCCGCGATTACGCCATTCTTTCGCCGGGTCGTCCTCACGGCCAGATTCCTTTGGGTAATTTTCGACCTGCTCGAGGCTGATAATAATCCCGTGGGCGACATCATTCCAATCTTCGTTCTGGATACCGCGAAGCACGATGGGGAGACCAGCGGTCCAGTCTTCCTCGGGGGCGATGTTGTCGTACTCTGGAATCGTCAAAAAAGCAGGTTTAGGCAAAGTCTTGCCGCTGAATTCGCTGACAAGCTGCGATTCAACGTCCGTGTAAGAACCATTCGGGTTCTTTTCGCGTATTTCAAGCGCACGCTTGAAAATGTCGGTTACCGTTGGTTGGTTGGTCATAACTAGCCACAGATTAACATAGATGGGCACAGATATTAATTAGGAGTTCCGAAAATCATATTTGTGCTAGTCTGTGTTCGTTCGCGGCACAATATTATGAAAAAGTTCATTTATCAACTCCATTTAATCCTCGGCATTTTTGTATCAATTCCCGTCCTTGCATGGTCCTTGAGCGGTTTTCTTTACGCATTGCCGAATATGGTCGAAGGCGGGACAGTCGAGAAGATCAGTGCGGAACGAGTCAAGGTCTCGCCGTCAGATGCAATAGTAAAAGCGAATGAGCTTGCCGGCAGAAAACTTCCTACCACCGCTCTGACCTTGTTGATGAAAGAGGGTCGGCCTCAGTATCAATCGGTCGGCGGGCTTGGAGCGGATTCGATATTTATCGACGCAGAAACTGGCGAGGCATCGTTCTCAAAACCTCCAACCTTGAAAACCCGCTTTTTCCGCGAGGCTCATTTTTATTTCTTTGCCGGTAGCTGGCAGGTCACTTTGCTTCTGATTTTTTCCGGCTTGGTTGCTCTTTCGGCTTTGACCGGAATTTATCTGAACATCGTGTATTGGTCAAGGAAGCTTATGCGTCCTGACAAGAACTGAAACTCCATGTGGATAAACCTTACAATTGTCGCCAGTCTTTTTGTGATCGGGAACATCGTCTTCGGACATTTTGAGGAAGGAACGCCAAAATGGCGACGTATTGCGAAATTTTTCGTGTTTATGGCCTTCGTCGCTTTAATCTCACATTTTGCAGGGAGTATTTGGGTATATATATTTCTTGGCACTCTGGCCGTCGGCGTTCTTGTTATTCATATTTGGTGGCTTCCAAAAAAGGGCATCAATGGCTGGACGGGCGAACCGAAAGGAAAGTATTACGAACTTAGAGGATGGAAAACCAAGGATAATTAGCACTCTATTTTACCAATCCGAAAAACTTTGAAAGTGATTTTGAAAGTGATCTGGTAAAAAAAAGCTGCCAACTTTCATCTTGTCTAACATCATCTTAACGCTTAGTCTTAAAATAGAGGTATTTTATTTTGATGAAATCCGTATCCCTATTTTTACTTGTGTTGCTCACGTTCAGTTTCGCTTCAGGCCAGAATGAGCAGTCGCCGATAGTCGAGAAAGAGTTTGGCTACAAGGATTGGACGTATCAAAACATCGACCAAGGCGGAAAGATTAATCTCCGCGAATTTGCCAAAGGGAAAAAGCTCGTGATGGTGGTTTACTGGGCGCCTTGGTGCCCCAACTGGGAATACGACGCAACTTTTGTGCAAGGACTTTACGAAAAATATAAAAGAAACGGCTTTGAAATCATCGGCGTCGGCGAATATGACCCGATTGATATGATGAAGGCGCACATCAAAAAATACAAACTCACTTTTCCAAGCGTTTACGAATCACAGGCAAGCTCGGATCGTGAAAAGACAGTCCATTTCCTGCAGCGAAGGGAGGCTGGCGACACGCGAAAATGGGGATCGCCTTGGTATGTCTTTTTGGAACCGGAAAAGATCGAGAAAAACGGCGACATCATCTCAAAAAAGACAAAGGTTATAAACGGCGAGATGATGCGTGGCGATGTCGAAAAATTCATCCGAGAGAAATTAGGATTGTCAGCGGATACGAAGACTGCAATAGAGAAATCTGGCGAGATCGAAGTTTGCGAACCCGAGAAGAAACCAACGGTGTTAGTTAAACCCTAGCATAATTGCAAAAGGGAAAAAAATTTAAAAGCAGAATCCTGGGAGAAGTTCTGGTTCCTACTTTTTTTACCTTTCTACGGCATGGCGGCCAAAGTATCGGACAGTTTTTCGACCACCAGCAAAAGCGGTTTTCCGGCAGATGAAAAACGGCCGGCTGCTGCGTCCTCTTCCGATTCGGCGCTCAGGCTTGTTATTCCGTCAATATGCTGCAGATATTTTTTGAGGTTCGCTTTAGTGCGGAACTCGACCTCCAATGCCGCCAACCCAGCCCGTAAATTCCTGATCGCCTGAATAACCTCGCGTTTATTAACTTCATTCACGTCCCTGGCGCTCCGGTTTGCACGGGTGTCCTTGTCGATATTTTCGATGCCGCTGGCGATGCCGCCAAGGGCATATATGAATTTTGTAACGTTTTTGATCTGGATCGACACTTTTTGAGCGCCCGATTGAACTTCAGCCGCGGTGGAACCCGGCAGCGTACTGGACGTGACTACCTTTGGCGTTGGCGGGCGTTTCGTGATCGGTTTGGGGTTTTGGGCATTCGCGGACACAGTTAGAAACGCCATTCCCGCTGCGAGTGCCGCCAATAGTCGGTCTTTCCTCATAGTTGCTCCAGTGTTTTCAAAAGCTCTCTAAAATCTTATCATAAAGAAGATGCTCAACAGGACTCTTAAAGTTCGCCGTCTCGGTCGAATCGCCTATGCCGAGGCTCTTGAAATGCAAAAATCGCTCGAGGCCGAGGTTATAGCACATCGGCAAGACGATTATCTCCTGCTGCTTGAACATCCGCATACGTTCACAATCGGCAGACGTGCAAAAGAGAGCGGCGTATTGGCAACAACCGAGATTTTGAGAAATCTCAGTGTAGAGGTCTTTGAAACTGATCGCGGGGGTAAAGTTACTTATCACGGTCTTGGCCAGATCGTCGGCTACCCGATTATCAGTCTGTCGCCCGATCGCGAAGACGTCCACAAATATGTCCGCGATATCGAGGAAGTCCTTATTCGGACGCTTAACCATTTTGGTATTGAGGCTTTTCGAATTGAAGGATTAACAGGCGTTCATACAACAGAAGGCAAGATCGCCGCTATCGGCATTCACATAAAACGCTGGGTCACGACCCACGGATTTGCTTTGAATGTGAACACCGATCTGAATTATTACAACTGGATCATCGCCTGCGAGGGCGAACCCGTTACCTCAATGGAACGGCTGCTGGGCCACGAAGTCGATATTGAAGAAGTTGGGGACCGACTTACCGAAAACTTTGAGAAGATATTTGAGTATACTACGGGCGGACACGCTAGCGTTAACGGACGTGCGGCTTTGTCAATACCAACTGCGACAGCGGGTGGTTGAACTCGAAACGAAAGCAGAACTATTCTTATAAGAGGACTTATGAAATTCCCGGTAATATTTATCATCGTTGCTTCGGTAGTTTGTTCAGCGGCCTGCGGGCCGGCTGCAAATACCGACCATTCGAATCATTCGAACACGACGGCGAATTTGCCCGTCTCGCCGGCGGGACCGCAAAACCTTACTATTGTCGATACGCCGCAGAGGATCAAGGATTTGATGACGAACCGCGGCGAGCAGGACGCGGCTACGCCAAAGATTGAGATAGAGGCTCCGGCCGAGGGTTCTACTGTCGAAAGCTCAACCGTCCGTGTTTTGCTCAAACTATCCGGAGACCTGAAAGGGTACAAGCCGATGATGGATCCTGAAACTAAGATGGGTAATCACATTCACGTCATTCTGGACAATCAACCCTACGAAGCCTACTACAATCTGGATCAGGAATTCGAACTGCGAAATGTGTCGGACGGCGAGCACACGCTGCGTGTATTTGCCTCGCGCCCGTGGCACGAGAGTTACAAAAACGAAGGCTCGTTTCAAATCGTAAAATTTAACGTGAAAAACGGTAACGCGAACACGAACCAACCGGCTACCACCAACAGTGGGCAGCAGATGTCGAACGCGGCAAAGACGCCGGAAGGAAAGGCAATGCAGCCTTCAACCGCCGGACCTGTAAATACAGAGAAACCGCTGCTTACTTACAGCCGACCTAAAGGTGAGTACAAAGGCACGGATGCCGATCCGATCATGATCGATTTTTGGCTTGCTAATGCCGACTTAATCGAAGACGGCGGCGAGTACCGCGTCCGCTATTCGATCAACGGCGGCGAGCCGAAATTTATCGACAAATGGATGCCGATATGGTTCACGGGTTGGACCGCAGGGAAACACTCGGTAAAGCTCGAACTGGCAGATAAGGACGGCAACGTAATAGACAACGGCGGTTATAATTCGACGACGCGGGACATCACCATAGTCAAGTGATGGCGACTGTAGGTATTGGGTCACTTTGAAAAATGATTTTTGCCCAAGCACTTGGTGATCGGTTATATTCAATTAAAACCGGTTACACCAACCTTTTCAATCCTCCAGCTAAAGTTGGTCAATTGATAAATGAGAAAACTCAACATATCGTGCCTAACTTGCAGTCACGCCTAATTTCTTTTAACCTCATCTATTCACAAAATAAAAACATTTGGCCCTTACTTACGTGTGGGCTGCTGACACAATATGCGACGTGACACAACTTCGTGGTACAGCCACAATCTGAATATGGACATGCCGCTCGTGGCATACGGGCACGCAGGGTATCCGCTGCTGATGTTCCCGACAGCGGCGGCCGATTATCTTGAATACGAGCGTTTTTATCTGGTCGATTCGATCAAGTGGTTTATCGAGAACGGGTTGATCCGGGCGTATTCGATCAACTCGGTAAATAAGTACAGCCTGCTCAACCGCGAATCTCATCCGGGATGGAAGGTCGAAATGCTGTCGCGTTACGACAAATACATTATGGAAGAGGTTTTGCCGCTTATCCGCAACGAGTGCGGCGAAGACGCAAAGCCGCTCACGACCGGAGCATCGCTCGGAGCATTCTTAGCCGCGAATACTTATTTCAAACATTCCGACAATTTTCGCGGAACGATCGCAATGAGCGGAAGCTATGACATCTACAACTATCTTGATAAGGGTTACTACGACGATAACGTGTATTTCAATAACCCGGCGATGTACCTTAAAAATATAAACGACGATTACCATCTGCCGCGATTGCAGCAGGCAGATTCGATTGTCATCGTCTCAGGCCAGGGTAATTACGAAGCCCCTGACCGAAGCCGCGAGCTTTCGGGCATGCTTCATTCAAAAGGCATCCCGCACCTGCTCGAACTATGGGGCCACGACGTCGGCCACGACTGGCCGTGGTGGCGAAAGATGCTTCCGTATTACCTGGGGAAGTTTTGCCAGGGATGAAGGCGGAAGGATGAGGAATGAGAATGTCACCTCTCATATTTCATCCCCCATCCCTCGATCATCCGTCTCCCTTCTTCCCTCGACGCGGTTTACCTTCGGGTTGAGCAGGCGGATCCTGTGCTTTCGGGGTTGGAAGCGTCGGCGGCCTTACGGGTGGCAAATTGTCTGAGCTTGGATTTGCCTTTGGGCTGTCTGTTCCGGTTGAGACTCCAGTGCCGGTAACGGGAGGCTTTCCTGTATCGGTGCCGGATGTCGCGGCTTTGGTTTCTTCGGCAAGCGTTGCTCCGCTTCGTACGCCTGCCTGTTCGGCTTTCTCCAGTTTTTCCAGTTCTTCGCGCTTGTTGCGCTCCATTAATGCTCTTATCTCAGAAGGCATAGGCGGAGCACCTGGAAAGTTCTCACGCGGCTTATCCTTCATAAAAGGGATCATAAACGCATTAAAGTAAGGCACCGCTCCCTGTCCGCCTGTCATTCCCGAACCGAGCGATTCCTTCCTTAGCGGATTGCCCATCCATATGCCGGTCACATACGTCGGCGTGTATCCGACAAACCAGACGTCTGTATGGTTATTTACTGTACCTGTTTTACCCGCAAGCGGATGTCCGCCGGCGCTGGCGCCGGTTGCGGTACCACCTCCGGCAACGACGCCACGCATCATTTCCACCATAGTCAGGGCAACGTATTCGCTTGTCACCTTCGAGCTTGAACCGTCAAATTCTTCGAGCAAGGTTCCATCCCGGCTGTAAACTTTCCTGATCAGATGAGGCTGTATCCGGACACCCTTATTCGGAAATGCCGAGTAGGCGGCAACCATTTCAAGCAATGACGCCTCACTCGCGCCGAGAGCGGAAGGCAGGCTCGGGGCCATTGGATTCGTAATGCCGAACCTGCGAACCATTTGCCCGCCTGCCTGAATGCCAACCTGATCGAGCAGATGAACTGCTGCGAGATTATACGATTTAGCCAGAGCGACCTTCAACGGCACGTTCGGATGTAATAATGAGCCGTCGTAGTTGCTCGGCTGCCAGCCGCCGCGTTTGATCGGTGCTCCGCTGACCAGCATATCCGGCGTCATTCCGTCCTCGACCGCCGCCGTGTAAACGAATGGCTTGTAGGCCGAACCGGTTTGCCGAAGCCCCTGGGTGGCGTTGTTGAATCTGTTCGTATGAAAATCGTAACCACCGACCATCGCTACTATCTCACCGGTTTTTGCGTTGATACTGACGATGGAAGCCTGTATCTCCGGAACCTGGGCCAGCTCGACCTCAAGAACTTGATTTTGGCTGTCGACCTTCTTTACCAGAAATTCGGCAAGCAAGCCAGGCTTAAGTTCGTCCTTTGGGCGTTTTCCGCTGCGGCCCATATTCTGCGGCCCGACGATCGCCTTGAATCTTCCAAACCGGACGCCGACTTGATCGGAACCGGCATTCGTTTTCATTACAAGACCCTTGATATACTCGCCCTCTTCGTATTCATCGCCGTACCAATCGGCGTGCTTGAAGGTGCTGAGCGTTTTATTTACTTCTGCCTCATCGGTAATCGGTTGTCCCTCGGCATCGAGTAAAATATCCTGATATTCCGATCTCCAAGCCCGCCCGCGATCATAAGCCCTAAGCCGCTCGCGCACAGCTTTGGTTGCGATCTTTTGTGCCTCAACGTTTATCGTGGTATACACCTTCAACCCGCCCTGAGCGACGCGCGTAGTATATTTATCTTCCAAATACTTGCGAATCTCCTCGACCGGATAATCCCACGCGGTAGATTTCGGCAGCGATTGGTAATAGGCCGTGTCAGCCAGCTTTATCTCGGTTGCTTTTGCCGCGTTTGCTTCTGCCTCGGTAATGTACTCGTATTTCGCCATTTGATCGAGCACGATATTTCGCCTTATTTTAGCCTTTTCACGATTACGCGTCGGCGAATACTCGGGTGATTTCGGAATTGCCGCAAGCAGGGCGGCTTCTTCCAAATTCAGTTCATTCAGCGATTTGCCAAAATAAGTTCTGGCTCCGGCCTCGAAGCCATATGCGCCGGCACCGAGAAATACATAATTCATGTACATCTCTAAAATCTGCCGCTTTGTATAAAAACGCTCGATCTGCAACGCGACCATCCATTCGTTAACTTTGCGTGTAAGCGTCTGATCCTTATAGAGGAAGAGGTTTTTGGCGAGCTGCTGCGTAATCGTCGATGCCCCCTCGGTCTTGCCCGTGGTCAGGTTTTTGAAGACAACGCCGGCGATTCGGTAAGGATCGATTCCGATGTGGTTGTAATACCGGTAGTCTTCAATGGCGAGCAGAGCGTTTTCGACGTTTTTCGGGATGTCCTGTTCCTTTATTGGAATTCGTTTCTCGATTGCGAATTCGGCCAATACAGTTTCACCATCGTCGGCGTAGATCGTCGTTACCTGCGGCGGCCGATATGTGGCCAGAGCAGAAACCTCGACCGAGTAGCGGGAGTTATTCAGATAATATGAAACGAGGATTCCGGTCAATCCACCCGCGCACAACGCAAGTATCAAGGACATGGCAAACCAGACGGCTTTCGAACCCAAATCGCTTTTTTTCTCAACCGAGATAATTTCACGCTCGACAATTCTTCTTCTTTCTCTCGCCATAACACTCCCTCAACGCAAGATTCGAAAATGGCTTAATTTACGAATCTTCTCATCTTGATACTAACAACAAAGCCTATCGCGATAAAGGTCGATAAGATCGCCGAAAGGCCGGCGCTCATCAATGGCAGCGGCACGCCGATCACCGGCAAAACACCTAAAGTCATCCCGATATTCATAAATATCTGAATAGCCAGGGCAGTCGCTATCGCCATTATCACTAAAACTCCGGGGCGGTCGGATGCCTCGCGAGCACCTGCAATCAAACGCGACAGCAAAAGTGCATAAGCAATGAGCAGGGAAACGCAGCCAATAAACCCGGTATTTTCAGCGGTAACGGCAAAGATGAAATCGGTGTGTGGCTCAGGTAAAAACTTGAGCACGCTTTGCGAAGTTTCCGTGTCGCCCTTGATTCCCGATAAGCCGCCTTTGCCGACCGTTATCATCGACTGGACCGTGTGGTAGCCATAGCCCTTAGGGTCTACGCTGTCCGGGTCGATTATCGCCATAATCCGGTCCTGTTGGTATTTCTTGATCTTTCCGGTTTGAACGCCGACCATATATGCCGCGGGGATAAAAATAGCGGCCGCGACCAACGCGATAATCACGTATCTGATCTTGATGGCCGAAAGAAAGAACACTGCACCTAGGATCGGGAAATAGGTCAACGCCTGTCCGGCATCCGGTTCGAGCATTATCAACCCGACCGGTCCGGCAAGTATCGCCGTGCCGACCATAACCTCTTTTAGTGTTAGCGTGCCGCTTTTCCTTGCACCGAAATATTTTGCGAGCATCAGAATAGTCGGGATTTTGACGAATTCCGACGGCTGAAACCGGCCTACTATCGGCGCCTGTAGCCACGCCTGCTGTCCGTTTACCTCTACGCCGAGCGGCGTCAGAACAAGAAACAACAAAAGCAGCCCGAAAGCATAAAAGAAAGGTGCCAGGTCGATGATCCTTCGATAATCGCTGAACGCAATGACGATGAATGCAAACACTCCAATCCCGAGGCCGATGATCTGTTTCGTCCAATAACCTTCGGACGGCTGGGCGTTATGTATCTGCCATATCCCGAAAGACGCGATAGCGACAGCAAGCGTCGCCGTCAGCCAGTCAAAATCACGTAAGTCGCGTTTTTCGATTATCGGAAGCATTTCTATCTTTTGGCGATTTGGTCACCGGGTATTTCCTGCGGATTTCGTTTCGCCAAGTAAGCCTCGTAAACACCCTTTACTGCGGGAGCGGCGTGGCTGCCGCCGAAGCCGACGTTTTCTATCAATGCCAGAACGGCGATCTCCGGTTTGTACGCCGGTGCAAAGCTTACGAACCATGCGTGATCTTTGTTAGCGCCTACGTCTTTGCCAAGGGCTGCCACCTGCGCCGTACCGGTCTTTCCTGCAATGTCGAAACCCGATATTGCAATAGCACCTGCTGTGCCGCCCGGTTGGACCACACCCCACATACCCTTGACCATGACCTCTTCCTGTTCGGGCGTCATCGGTATCAACTTGGGTTCGGGGTTTTGAAAGCCGAATCCATTCTTTGCGGGGCTGTAATTCGGGTCGCCTTCTTCGCCAACCGCGCCTATCGGCCTAAACTCTTTCAGGAAATGCGGAACATACATCTTGCCGTGAACACCAATGCTCGAAACTGCCCGGAGCATGGAGATCGGAGTTACATTCACTGTAACCTGTCCAATTGAAGCAAAAACGGTTTCGATGTCGTTCCATTTACCATCGCGTTTTTCTATGTACGGCTTGAACGATTTTGGGGTCTGGCTTACTTTCTCGTTCGGAATATCGACGCCCGTTTTCTTATCGTATTCGAACATTTCTACCATCTCGATCAACCCTTCGACCTTCATCTTCAATGCGAGCCGGTAATAATATCCGTCACACGATTTTGTGATCGCAAAGCTGAGCGGCGGCGAGCCGTGGCTGCCCATGCAGCGGGTGAATTTGTTGCCGATCTGGATGCCGCCGCCACACGCCATGTTCGAATCCTTGACCGTGATCACTCCCTGCTGAAGAGCTGCGACCGATTCCGGAATCTTCCACGTCGAACCTGGGGGATAACGTCCCTGAATCGCACGGTTGTAGAGCGGACGTTTCTCGTCCTGCCAATATGCGGCGATCTGCTTGCGGCCCTCGGGCGTTTTGCTTCCCTGGACAAAAATGTTCGGGTCGTAGGACGGAGCCGACGCCATCACGAGTATCTCGCCGTTGTTGGGGTCGGTGGCTATGATCGTCCCGCGTTTAGTTACAGAATTTGCAAGCTGCTGTTCGGCGGCCATCTGGAGGTCGAGATCGATCGTCGTGACCAGATCCTGTCCCGCCTGCGGCTGAACCACCTCGATCTCGTTCTGTACACGCCCCCGGCTGTCCACAATTACTTTTCGATAACCTGGCTTTCCGCGCAGAAACTCGTCGTAAGATTGCTCAAGCCCGCCTTTCCCGATTATGTCGCCCGGGCGAAAATTCGTGTTCTTGTACTCGTCGGATTCAAGCTGTTTTGGGCTGATCTCGCCGACGTAACCGAGCACGTGCGCAAGAATTAACCCATGCGGATAAAAACGCTGTGGGCGAAGCTCTACTCGAAGTTCGGGATATTCAAGCAAATGAGATTCGACCCAGGCGATGTCCTGCATCGTCGCGGCCTCTTTCAGCACAAGCGTTTCAAACTCATTTTGTTTCTTGATGGCGTTCAAACGCTCGATAACGTATTGGCGGTCAAGCGAAAGTCCGCGTGCATAGTCGTCGATGCGGTCGGAAACATCTATTTTTTTGATCGGTTCGTTTGAAAGGACGACGTTGAAGGTGGGACGCGAATCGACCAGAATCTTACCATTTCGGTCAAAAATTGCACCACGCGGCGCGGGAATCGGGATAAGTCGGATTCGCTGGTTTTCAGCACGTTCGCTATAATAATCGCCCTTGATGACCTGAAGGTAATAAAGCCGGACACCCAAAACCGCAAGCAGCAGAAATGCCACGATCTGGATCGTTCCTATGCGAATGCCGAGGTTTTGCGACTGCTCGTTGAGCTTCATTTGATTTCGTCAGTTTTATTTTCCAAGCCTTATCGGGTTCCGCCGCCGGGTTTGCCTTCTTGCCGGAAACATTTCCCGTTTGCGCGAACGGGTCTTTTCTGAAAGCAGAAAATCCAACATTAAGTATATTATTGTTCCAGCTATCGTTGTTCCGATAAGCGTGTAGGAAATAACGACCATCGCCTGTCCGAAAGGTTCCTGTCCCAGCAATCGGTGCACTCCGTAATAGACGATGTCATCTAAAAAACATGCTCCGGCTATGACGGGAATCCGTAGCAAAAGGTTGTCCATGTAGACCCGTCTCGCAAGCTCGGAAACTATATATGCGATAAGGGTTTTCGAGAATCCGTTGGCACCCAGAAGGCCGCCGCTCAGTGCATCGACCGCAAGGCCCGAAAATGCTCCGAAAAAGATTGCCTTGATCGAATCTCGTTGCAATGCCGCATAAACAACGATTATCAATGGAAAATCGATATACCCCAGCGGTTCTGCAATGTTTCTGAGCGTCCATTGAAGAAGAATCGCGATGATCAATGCAATTGTGATCTTTAATTGATCCATTAACGGGTATTTTCTTTAAGAGCGTTACGAATTTTTTGATCGAATTCAGGTTTCTGTTCCGGTTCGTAGAGCAGAACGCCAACCTCCTGCATCGAACTTATTCCGGCACTGGGGCGAATAAATATCTGATGCGGAATCGTCGCCGAACCCGAACGTACCTCAACGATCTCGCCAACCTTCAGCCCCGGCGGGTAAATTCCATCCTGTCCGGTCGTGTAAACGGAATGGCCTGGTTGAACATCGACCGTTCCGGCTACATAACGCATCTCTACGAGGTCGCGTTTGCTTGTTCCGCTGACTACGCCAAGCGCGTTCGATGCGCTTATTTCCCCAACAACAGCGCCCAAACCGGATTTATCGCGAGTTATCAGGTCGAACTGAGACGTGAGTGGGCCAACCGCCGTAATTCGCCCAACGAGTCCGCCGTTGGTCACGACAGGCATGTTTATTTTCACGCCGTCGAGACTGCCGCGATTGATGATCGACGAATCGAACCAAACGGATGGATCGCGGCCGATTATTCGGGCGGGCAGAACCTTGTATTTGCTCTGCTCCTTTAGATCGAGCAGTGATTTAAGGCGCTCGTTTTCGGAGGCAAGATCATCTTTAGCTTTTAACTCGACCTGAAGCTCTTGTATCTTCTGCTTGAGTTCGTCGTTTTCAGTCTGCGCCGACCGAAGACTTGCAATCGAGCCAAAGTAGTTCGAGACGGAAGTTGTGATGGTTGTCATGGGCGATTGGACGAAATCGGCGGCGGTTTGCGACCAGATGCGAATGATTCGCTGGCCTGAATTTATCTCGCGGGCATCGAACGCCATCAAGATGAAGTTTCCTAAAAGCAGGATTATCACCAGCCAGGGCGTTATCCTCCAAACTTCGGTTTGACTACGCTCAACCATTTCTTAAAGGATAAAGGCGAAAGGGTAGAGGATAAAGTTAAATCCGTTACATTCGCCTTTATCCTTCATCCTTTCTCCTCCTTTACTAACTTCCTGTCATAAGTGAATTGTCCCATTTGACGCGTTTCAGAAGTTCGATGTCTGAAAGCATTTTGCCGGTGCCAAGCACTACCGACGATAGCGGGTCGTCAGCGATGACGACCGGCAGACCGGTTTCGATCATAAGGCGTTTATCCAAATTTTTGAGCAACGCGCCGCCGCCGGTAAGGACGATTCCGCGTTCTACGATATCTGCCGAGAGCTCAGGTGGCGTGCGTTCGAGTGCCACGCGAACCGCGTTGATGATCGTCGAAACCGCGTCGGACAGTGCTTCGCGAATCTCTTCGTCGGTCATCGTGATCGTCTTCGGGATGCCTTCGATCAGGTTTCGTCCGCGAACGTCCATCGAGAGAGGCTCGTCGAGCGGAAAGGCGCTTCCGAGCGCGATCTTGATCGCCTCGGATGTGCGTTCGCCGATAAGCAGATTGTATTTGCGCTTGATGTACTGCGTGATAGCGTCGTCCATCTCGTTACCGGCGACACGCACCGCACGCGAATAGACGATACCCGAAAGCGAGATGACCGCGATGTCGGTAGTGCCGCCGCCGATGTCAACCACCATGTTGCCGTGTGGTTCGGTGATCGGCAATCCTGCTCCGATAGCCGCAGCCATCGCCTCTTCAACCAGGTAAACCTCTGATGCTTTTGCACGATAGGCTGAATCTTCTACCGCACGTCGTTCGACCTGCGTAATCTCGGACGGAATGCCGATGACGACACGCGGCCGCACCCACGATTTGCCGTTATGGGCCTTGCGGATAAAATGCTGGAGCATCTTTTCCGTAACTTCGAAATTTGCGATGACGCCGTCCTT
Organism: Blastocatellia bacterium; assembly: GCA_052387555.1. Lineage (GTDB taxonomy): Bacteria > Acidobacteriota > Blastocatellia > Pyrinomonadales > Pyrinomonadaceae > OLB17. Next base: position 20,273 of record JBQTJB010000175.1, read on the forward strand.
CATCGGGCGGATCGCAACGATGTTTCCAGGTGTGCGGCCGAGCATTTCTTTTGCGTCACGGCCGACCGCTTCGACCTGGTTCGTAACTTTGTTGATCGCGACGATAGACGGCTCCGAAACGACGATGCCGCGGCCTTTTGCGTAAACGAGCGTGTTGGCCGTGCCGAGATCGATTGCCAGATCGCTGGAAAATAAACTAAATAAAGATTTTAATGCCATTTTCTATGATTTGTCCGGAACACAATTCCCGAAAGCTAAGATGGTTTGATGAGGGTCGATGCCGCCCAGAAACCTCGCAATTGGTGTGATCTAAGAAGTGACTGTTCCCCCAAACGCCTAACCTAACAGCATACACTTTTTTACTGCGGTTTTTCCACCGCAAAACAATGATTTTCAGGACTTTTACGGAGTTTTCTTACTTTGGGGCTAGATTAGTAATGAGTTAAACCGAAAATCCTTCAGTTTGAAATCGGATCTGCAAACAAATATGCAGGGGAATCGCGGGGGAGATTGTCTATTTTTCTTTGGCGACAAGGCGTTCGGTCGGGGCTTCGGTTTTTCCGTCCGCTCCGTTCAAAACAAATCGCTTGGTTTCCAGATTCTGTGGGTCGGTTTCCAATGCCGCATTGAGGACATCGCTGACGCGCGTTGCGGGAATTATCTCAAGCTCTTTTCGAACGTCTTCGGGAATTTCGACAGTGTCGTTCTCATTCTGTGCGGGAAGAATAATCCGGCGAATGCCCGCACGATGAGCGGCGAGCACCTTTTCCTTGATACCGCCAACGGGAAACACGAGGCCTGAAAGCGTTATCTCGCCGGTCATTGCCGTGTCGGTACGCACTTTTCGGCCGGTGTAAAGCGACGCAAGGGCAGACGCCATCGTCACGCCGGCGCTTGGGCCGTCTTTCGGTATCGCACCGGCCGGGACGTGAACGTGAACGCCATTTTCCTTTATCATTTCCGGGTCGATGCCGAAATCGGCTGCGTGAGACCACAGATAGCTGCGTGCTGCCTGTGCCGATTCTTTCATCACGTCGCCAAGCTGTCCGGTGAGTGTTAAACCGCCGCCGCCTGGCAACAAAGTCGCCTCGATAAACAAAACCTCGCCGCCCATTTCGGTCCACGCCATTCCGGTTGCGACTCCGGGTGGAAGTTCTTCACGGGCGGATTCGGGATAAAAACGCGGCGGGCCAAGATACTCTTTGATTTCCGCAGCGGTAATCGTCACCTTATCGATCGATCCTTGGGCAACCTTCAAGGCGACTTTACGGGCGAGATTGCCTATAGTTCGTTCAAGCTGGCGGACGCCCGCTTCGCGCGTGTAACGCGAGGTGAGTAGATTTATCGCGTCGTCGGTGACCTCAAGCTGCTCCGCCGAAAGTCCGTTTGCTTCGATCTGACGCGCGGTCAGATACTGCTTGGCGATATTCAGTTTTTCTCGGTCGCTGTAACCGGCAAGCTGGATCATCTCCATGCGGTCGCGAAGCGGCGCAGGAATTGGGCCGAGTTGGTTTGCCGTGGCGATAAAGAAGACTTTAGAAAGGTCGAACGGCAGATCGAGATAGTTATCGCGGAAAGTATTGTTCTGAGCCGGATCAAGAATTTCGAGCAGAGCCGACGCCGGATCGCCGCGAAAATCATTACCGAGCTTGTCGATCTCATCAAGCATCAGCACAGGATTGTTCACCGCGACGCGCCGAAGCGACTGGATTATCCGCCCTGGCATGGCGCCGATGTAAGTGCGGCGGTGGCCGCGAAGCTCGGCTTCGTCACGCATTCCTCCGAGCGACATTCGCTCGAATTCGCGGCCGAGAGCACGTGCGATCGAACGACCTAAACTTGTCTTTCCTACGCCCGGAGGGCCGACAAAAAGCAGGATCGGGCTTTTCGAATCAGGCCGGAGTTTTACGACTGCAAGCGACTCGAGAATGCGTTCCTTTATGTCCTCAAGGCCATAGTGATCCTCGTCCAAAATCTTGCGGGCTTCATTGAGATCAAGCTTTTCTTCGCTCGATTTTCGCCACGGCAATTCGAGAATGTATTCGAGATAGGTTCGGATAACATGATAATCGGGCGCGGCCTGTGGAAGGGCCTCCATTCGCTTTAGCTCGCGCGTCGCTTCCTTGCGAACGTCGTCTGGAAGATCGGCCGTCTCCAGCCTTTCCCGAAGCTGTTCTGCCTCTGCTTTTTCGACGGTTGCGTCCTCGCCTAGCTCCTTTTGAATCGCCTTCATCTGCTGCCGCAGCACGTAATCACGCTGAGACTTGTCCATCTCGGTTTGGGCCTCAGTGGCGATCTTCGAACGGATCTGCATTATCTCAAGCTCGCGGGCAAGGGCGGCATGAGTCAGCGTCAGAAGGCCGTCGACGGTGCTCGATTCAAGCATTTTCTGCTCGGTCTCGACGCCGAGATCGAGAACCGAGGCCAGAAAATATGCAAGCTGGACGGGATCCTGCTGCGTCATCACCGCCATTCGTATTTCGGGCGGAACATTCGGCAGCAGGGCGAGCGCCTGTTGGATCAGAGTTTGAATATTACGTTTTAACGCTTCGATCTCCTCTTCATCGACGCGGCGAAGCTCCGGCAAAACCTGAATTTTTGCCTTTAGATACGGTTCTTCCTCTATCCACTCTGTAACCTCAAAGCGGTCCAATCCCTGAACGATGAGCTGCATTACGCCTTCGTTCCGCATCATCCGCTTGATGTTGACGATCGTCCCGATTCTGTAAAGATCGTCGAACTTTGCTTCATCGCCGGTCACGTTCTCGGTTTTTGTCGTGATGCAGCCGATCAGCTTTTCTTCTGTTCCGAGCGCCGATTCGACGGATCGCATAGAGCGCTCGCGCCCGACCGCAAGCGGCACGACCGTTTCGGGGAAAAGCGTAGTGTTCTGCAAAGGAAGTACTGCGATCTCGAACTGTTTAGGAAGTTTGACCTCTTCGCTTAGGATTTGATCTTTTTTAATTTCGTCCGCCATAAATTACCCACAGGTTTGATGCCGATTTGACCCGGCAAACTGCCAAAATAATATTATTCAGCCTTCTTCAAATGAATGATAAGCAGGCCATTCTCGAAATTATGCTCAATCGTCGCTCCCTGTATCGAAGCCGGAAAATTCAACGTCTTTTCAAAGCTGCTGTACGTTATTTCCATCTGGTGAAAAGACATTCCGACCGCGCACGAACGATCCTTTCTACAACCCGCTATGTAGAGAGAATTGCCCTGAATATCGATCTCTATGTCCTCCGCTGAGACACCGGCCAACTCGACCTTTACAAGCCAGCCCTCCTCCGTCTGATACACGTCCGCAGCCGGATACCAAAGCTGCCCCGATCGGACGTTCTTTGACGAACCGAGAAATTGAAAGTGGCGATTTATCGATTTTGCCATTCGAGGATCCTCTTTATTTACCGAAAGATACGGTCGCCAGAGCCGTAAGCACTGACTTTTCCTGCGCATCTGTCCTGTATGTCGCGACCCAAAAAAGAACGTTATTCTGGAGCATCGTTACGAAATAAGTTTGCCTGACCGCCCCAATAACCGTCGGGATCTCAAGATCAAAACACGAAAAAGAAACTTTTCCAAAACTCTTCACATATATATCTTTTCTGAGTTTTGAGGTCGGGATACTTCCAAGCACAAGATTGCGATTAAACTCCGCGTACTTCGCCCGCGTGTAGCCTCCGGCCGTAGTTTCAACACCCGATATAAGGGTCGCGCCTTCGCTCGTCGGCGGTAGCTGGGCTGTAAAAAGGATCTTTGTATTTGATATTGACTGCTCGAATTCCTTCTGTTTTGAAACCGGTTGATCTTCAACAACACGTTTGCCGCCCGCGGAAAGCAATGCTTTGTTTGCATCGTCGCTCATTAGCTTCCAATCGACCGGTATTGAAACAGAAAACCCCAGAAGGCGATTGCGATAGACTCCATTAGCGTATGTTCCGCTTTCCGCAATCTCCTGCGATGAATAAATAGGTCTGTTGTCGTTGCCTTTGATCGAGTACGTCGGCTGCTGTGAATAGTTAGTCGATGAAAAGAGCGCAATGAATGCGATGCATGTTACAGTTAATTTCAATCGAATCATAATTTTAAATCTTTCGAAAACGTGCGAATTCGCGTAAAACACCACTTTCAACTCTTACTCCAAAACCCCGTGCCGCTCGATATTTCCTCGAGTGTCTCGGCGATCTCCCGTTCGTCTTCCATTTCCAGCGCGATGTCCGCCATGGCAATGATGCCGTCGAGATCGCCGTTTTTGCTGATCACGGGAACGCGGCGAACCTGTTTGTCGCCCATCAGACGGATCGCTTCGAAAACGTAATCATCGGGCTTTACGGAAAAAACTTCGCTGGTCATTGCCTCGCCCACCGGAGTCGAAGCATCTTTGCCGTCGGCCACCGAACGCACGACGATGTCGCGGTCTGTGACGATACCGACGAGCTTGCCGTCCTCGACCACCGGGACCGCACCCATATCGCCGTCGCGCATCATCGCGGCTACTTCGCGTAGGGGTGTTTCGCGTGTCGCCGTCTTGACGTTCGCGGTCATTATCTCTCGGCAACGCATTCGCGCTCGGCTTGAAGCCTGTTTTTCGCCCATGCCTATATTTTGTTTGAGTTCGAACAAGAAAGCAAGAGGATTCGTTCTGGGAATTTGCGATTTGCAATTGCCGATTTGCGATTGACCTGTTTAATTAGCCAAACTAGGTAAATACTGGATGCCGGAAGTCAGCAAGGCTTCAGCAGGTTTCCAACCCGCTACTGCAGGTGGTACTGACATGAACGTGCGGGCTTCTACATAAGAAGATGGGAAAGCACAAGGAAAACAAACGAAAACCGCGCCGCACCGGCGATGCGATCACGGTCGGCAGGGCCGAGTCCGTCCCGCCCGGACGCGGCGCAACTGTAAAGCTAAAAGACGGCACCGAAGTCGCTCTTTACAACGTCGGCGGTGCATTTCACGCCGTCGAAAACTTTTGCCCGCACAAAGGGTATCCGCTTGCCGATTCGCGACTCTACGGCAGCATCGTTGAATGCGACTTACACGGCTGGCGCTTCGACGTTCGCAGCGGAGAATGTTTTACCAAAAAGTCGTGTTCACTGGAAAGCTACGAAGTGAAGATCGAGGACGGTTTGATCAAGATTATGGTCTAGCTGCGGACTTTTCGGCTCCGTTATCGCCTATCGCCTCGACAGGGCAGGCGGTGAACGCCTCTTCGCATAAGTCTATTTCGTCCTTAGTTTCCGGTTGTTTATAAACAAAAGAATAACCGTTCTCGTCGTTACGCGTAAAGTTTTCGGGTGCGGTGTCGCGGCAAACGTCGCAATCGATGCATTGCCGGTCGACATAAAACTTTCCCGGAGCATTTTCGGATAATCTTTCTGTCAAATCCGCCATAAACGTCATCATTAACCAGTTGAAACTAGCGACCTGATCTTTCGCGCGAATCGAAACGGAAACTTGTCGCGCCGAAGAATTTCCAAACGATTCAGCTCATAAAAATCGATTTTTTTGTCAGACCCGTAAACGGTAGAGAATGCGGCGGAATACCCAGCTTGTTTAATGGCGGATTTTGCAAAATCAGTGAAAAACCCGGCCGGATATGCAAAAACGCCACATTCCTTTTGAAGCAAATTTTCGATATGCTTTTTCGATTCGGTGACTTCAAACTCTATCTCCGTGGATGTTATTCGGTTGAACAACTTGTGGTTCATGCTGTGCGAACCGAATTCGATGCCGAACGCAGACATTTCGCGAATGTCATTTTCCGAAAGGTGTTCGCGTGCCCCTTCGCCCTCGGCCGTAACCTGATCCGTCGTTCGGCCGATACATGACGGCACGAGAAAGATCGTCGCTTTCACACCGAATTGTTTCATTATCGGAAAAGCATTCGTATAGTTGTCTTTCCAGCCGTCATCGAAGGTCAGACAGATTGCGTTTGCCGGGAAGCGGCCGTCGTCAGAGTAAGATTTTACCAACTCTGAAGCCGTATAAAAATCGAATCCGCTTCGTTTAAGGTAAGCGAGTTGCTTTAAAAATCGTTCCGGCGAAGTGTAGGCGCCGCGAATTTTAACATCGGCTGTCGGACGATCTATTTTGTGATACGAAATGACGGGAACGTCCACTTTTTTACAACGATTTTAAACGTTCGGATGCTCGAAAATACTGATGTCCGAATCGCCTCGAGTCAGAAACCATTTGCTTCCATCATATACCACATCACGGTTTTCGGGCGTCTTTGCCATTAATTGCAGACCGCTTTTTACCTTCCAGAAACCGCAATGCTTCAGGCGTTCCTGAAGCAGCGGATCTAGCGTGTCGGTAACAAGTCCACCGGCTCGACGCTCGGTTGCGACCCGCAGCGAGGCTTTCAGCAGAGAATCGACAATAAGTTTCGGATTGCCTGGGTGATAGCAGATATCGCTGATAGCGGCCTTATCTATTGAGCCTACATCATTCGTCCTGCGAAAGAACAGAATGGCATAGCCTAATAATTTTCCGTTTTCGAAATAGCCCAGAATATCGAATTTTTTTTTCGGCTGTTGTTTGAATTGCCAATTCAGCATGTCGGACGAGCGCGAAACCGAGCAAGGCCATTGGCCGTTCGATTCGCGCCAGAGGTCGTCGAAGGAGCCATCGAATTCATTCAAGATTCTGACATTTTCGCCATCACGTAAGCCGCCGCCAAGTCCAAGGCGAAACGGAGCGAAACCCAGATTCGCTGTGGAACGCAACACGCCGTAACGCCTGATCTCTCTAACCGCTTCGCCGGGAAAAAGTATCCTGTGAAAACGCGGTATTTTTGTAACGATTCGCCAGCCCAGTTTTTGAAGCAGATCCGGGGCGTGCTGCTCGTTTGTATTCACGCCCAGCATGTACGGGCAATATTCCTCGGCGGCAAGCACCAGCTTTTGTGCGATGCCCATCCGCCGAAAATCGGGGTCCACGATCAAATCAAGTATCCAAATTGCTCTTTTTGCCTCGTCGTTGACATTTAGTTCGACAGGTATCGCCGCAAGCTGCCCGGCGATTCTATCGCCGCTTTTGGCAAGCCAAACCGGAAGACGATCCGGTTCGACACGCGGAGGTTTGAGAAAATGCCAATCCCAAAAATCACCGTTGCTTTGTCTCGGATTCTCCGAATATGCGGCTCTCAAAAAAGAAAGAACCTTGTCGCGGTCGGACAAGGCCATTTGTTCAACTGTTACACCATTTTGCATGATGAAAGCGGTGAATTGCCGCATTACGATCTGCCCGGATTGGCCTCGGTGAAGTTTATCATCCGTTCGAGGGCGATATTTGCGAAATGCTTAGTCTCGTTATCTACTGAGATTTGGTTCACGACATTACCGTCGAGCAAGTTTTCCATTGCCCACGCAAGGTTTTGCGGAGCGATACGGTACATCGTCGCACACATGCAGAGGTCAGGAGCCAAAAGGCGAATCTCTTTATCGGGAAAACGCTGTTGCAATCGATTGACTAGATTTACCTCAGTGCCGATTGCCCACTTCGACCCGCTTGGCGAATTTTCCACTGTCTTGATAATATACGACGTCGATCCGTCCAGATCGCTTAACTTGACGACTTCGCGCATGCATTCCGGGTGGACAAGCACCTGAACGCCGGGCATTTCATCCCGAATCTTATCGACGTGCCAGGGCTTAAAGCGTCCGTGCACCGAGCAGTGTCCCCGCCAAAGGATCAGCTTTGCTTCATGTAATTCTTCTTCGGTGTTGCCGCCGAGGTCTTCGTGCGGGTTCCACAGAGCCATTTTGTCTAATGGAATGCCGAACTTTGCTCCTGTGTTTCTTCCCAGATGCTGGTCGGGGAAGAAGAACATTTTGTCGAATTTTTTTAAGTAAATATCAAAAAGCGGAACGGCGTTCGATGACGTGCAAACTACGCCTTCATTCCTGCCGCAGAACGCTTTGATCGCTGCGGAGGAGTTCATGTATGTGATCGGCGCGACTTTCGAATCCAAAACCCCTATGTCGTGAAGCTGTTCCCACGCGTTCTCGACTTGGTCGATCGTTGCCATGTCGGCCATGGAGCAGCCTGCTCCAAGGTCAGGCAGAATAACACGCTGCGAATCATTTCCGAGAATGTCTGCCGACTCAGCCATAAAATGAACGCCGCAGAAAACAATATACTCGGCTTCCGTTTGTGACGCCATTACAGAAAGCTGGTATGAGTCGCCCGTAAGATCGGCGTGTCGGATCACGTCGTCACGCTGGTAATGATGGCCGAGAATTACAACACGTTTGCCCAATTCCTCGCGCGCTGAATCTACCCGTTCGGCGACTTCCTCATCGGTCATTACCAAATACTCTTCCAATGTTCTTTCCAATACAGCCGGCATCGCAAACCTCCACAGGCATCACATGGGCATGTGAAGTACCTTTCGAAAATCATTGCGCTTTAGGAAGGTTTTCGCAAGAGACGGGCACAAACACGAGGGTTAACAAGCGTGCAAAAAATGTTGGTAGCAACGAAGAATCCACCCGCTGCCGCAGGTGGATCTGACTTATCGGGGGATTTGGGTATTAATTCAATTTACTGTGTTTGATGAAAGCAGCCTCTCGAAGATATACGTTCAATTCGCAAATATCCTTCACGTAATCTCCGATTCGTTCTAGGTGCTTGGCAACGAAAAGCAGGTGGGCCGCTCCGGTTGTTGCCGCGGGATTGTCGATCATCATTTCAAGAAGCTCGTTGAAAACTCGCTTGTAACTTGCGTCGATCTCCTTGTCGCGTTTGATGACCTCACGCGAAACTTCTGCATCCTCCGATGTAAAGGCATCGAGTGCAGTTCGCAGCATTTCGGACGCGGTTTGAGCCATTATCGGAAAATCGACATAATTTTTTATCTGCGGCTCGGTGTTCAGTATCAGCGCCGCTTCGGCAATGCTGCCGGCGTGGTCTGCGATGCGTTCGAGTATCGGAGTAATCTTCGCAACTGAAATTACAAAACGAAGGTCGTGCGCAGCCGGATGCTGCAATGCAAGAATGTCGATGCTTAGCTGATCGATCTCAAGTTCCATCTGATCGATTATCTTGTCTTCGTCAAGAACTTTCTTTGCAAGTTCGCTGTCGCGTTCAACGAGCGACTGCATCGCGCGGTTCACGGCAGACTCGGTTGCTCCGCCAAGCAGCAGAATCTTGTCGCGCAAAACGTCTAATTGTTGGTCTATTATCCGATGATCCATCTCTATTAAAATAACACGTTAAAACATGCAAACTTCTAAAAATATCAAATTTTCTTAACCAAATCTACCCGTGATGTAGTCTTCGGTCAGTTTTTCGTCCGGATTCTGGAACATTTTCTGCGTCGCGTTGTATTCGACCAGTTTTCCAAGCATGAAAAACGCTGTTCTGTCGGAAACACGGGAAGCCTGCTGCATATTGTGAGTCACGATAACAATCGTGTACTCCCGCTTTAATTCGACGACAAGCTCTTCTATCTTTTGCGTGGCTATCGGGTCGAGGGCCGAAGCCGGTTCATCCATAAGTATCACTTCCGGCTGAACAGCCAGGGCACGCGCTATGCACAAACGCTGCTGCTGTCCGCCCGAGAGGCCAAAAGCGGATGTTGTGAGCCGATCCTTGACCTCTTGCCAGAGCGCGGCGTCGTGCAAGGCTTTTTCGACCCGCTCGGCAAGATCAGCCTTGCTCGAATGAATGCCGTTGATCCGGATTCCGTACGCCACGTTATCGAAGATAGATTTAGGGAACGGATTCGATTTCTGAAAAACCATTCCGACCTTTCTTCTAAGCGCGACCACGTCCGTGCCGGCGGCATAGATGTTTTCGCCGTCTATCGTTACCGAGCCCGAGACCGAGGCTCCCGGTATCGTATCGTTCATCCGGTTCAGCGTTCGCAGAAAGGTCGATTTTCCACAGCCGGACGGCCCGATAAAGGCTACGACCTCGCGTTCGGGAATTTCGAGCGAAATGTCGTACAAGGCCTGAGCCTTACCGTAAAAGAAATCCAGATTGGATATGCTTAATTTACTTTGCATCACATATGCGGCAGACTTTTCGGTCCGCTGAAAAACGACAGTCTGGAATGACCACCGTTAGACTTAAAACTTCTTCCTTGTCAAAAATCTGACAATAATATTTATCAATAAAATCAGCCCGACGAGTATAAGCGTGGCTGCCCATGCCATTGCGTGTTCGAATTCGTACGGGCCGGTCGCGTATTTTTATATCTGTACAGTGAGAGACGACATCGGCTGATCGAGAAAATAATTATAAAAACGGCTGTTCAGCGCCGTGAAAAGAAGCGGAGCCGTTTCGCCCGTAACGCGGGCAATCGCCAACATTGCACCAGTCGCGATCCCCGACGCAGCGGCCGGAAGCACGATGTTCATTGCGACCCGCCATTGCGGAGCCCCTAGCGCCAATGCCCCTTCGCGCATCGAATTCGGCACAAGCGTGATCATCTCTTCGGTTGTCCGGGCGACTATAGGGATTATTATTATCGCCAGAGCAAGCCCGCCGGCAAGCCCCGATTGTCTGCCCATAGGCAGAACGATCAATGTATAAATAAAGATCCCGATAATAATCGACGGAATTCCGATAAGCGTGTCGGCGACGAACCGGATCACATTGCCGTAAAGATTTTTTCCGTATTCGGCCAAATAAACGCCAGCGGCAATTCCGACCGGCAACCCTATCAGCGCCGCAAGCGTGGTCATGATCGCGGAGCCGAGAATGGCGTTTCCTATACCGCCGCCCTCGCCAACCGGTTTCGGCGTGTCTACCAAAAACTGAAAGCTGAGCGAAGTTATTCCTTTTCCGGCGATATAAAATATGATCACAAGCAGTATGGCTGTTGCAAAAATAGCGCATACCGCGGTAAGTGATGTCATTACCGTGTTAACGACAATTCGCTTTCGGTGAATTTTATTCTCCGTCTCGGCCATTCTTTAAAGTCTACACATGCTTCGCCGCGTTGGTTCCGCGTGCGACGCTCATTATCAGCAGTTTTGCCAGAGCATTTATTACAAAAGTTACAAGAAAAAGTACAAGCCCGATCTCGATCAACGCGCTCAGATAGATCTTGTCGGTCGCCTCGGCAAAGTTTGCCGCAAGCAGTGATGCGATCGTATTCGCCGGTTCGAATAGCGATGCAGATATCTGCGGCGAATTTCCGATCACCATCGTTACGGCCATCGTTTCGCCGATTGCCCGTCCTAAACCCAACACTACTGCACCGGCAATTCCCGATGCTGCGTTTCCAAGCACGATGGTAGTTGTCTCCCATTTTGTCGCGCCGAGCGCCAACGCGGCCTCACGCTGCGTGTTCGGCACGGCTTCAAGCACGTCGCGGACGACGGCGGTGATTATCGGCGTGACCATCAATGCGAGAATTATTCCGCCTGTCAGCATCCCGATTCCGGTTAACCTTCCCTGAAAAAAGGGAAGCCAGCTGAAATAATCCTGTAGGAATGCGCCGAGATAATTTCGGATAAACGGAGCCAGTACGAAGATGCCCCAAAGTCCGTAAACAACTGAGGGAATGGCCGCCAAGAGCTCTACCATGAACGCTATCGGCCGAGCTATGCGAACCGGCGCCTGTTCCACGAGAAAGACGGCAATTCCCAACGAGATAGGAACCGAGATCAGCAGCGCGATCAGCGACGAAACGACCGTGCCGTAAATAAACGGCAACGCACCAAAAACTTCTTGTGCCGGTTTCCATTCGCGGCCGAACAAAAACCCTATGCCGAAACGTTCTATCGTCGGCCAGGAATTTTGGAGCATCATAAAGAAGATAGCGGCTACGATCAGTAATATGCTCGAAGCCGCAATCAGCAATGCGGTGCGAAAAATTTTATCGCCCAGGGCGCCTGTTTGTGCCATGAATCAATGGAGAACTGAGAATGGACAATAGAAAATGCCGTTTTTCTTAAACATTATAAATTTCTCAATGGATTGCCACCGCTCGTCATCGATGAAATTTTTGCTTCCACCTTCTTAACAACCTCGGCTGGAAGTGGTGAATAATGCAGATCCTTTGCAAACTTCTCGCCGTCATGAATCGACCACCAGAGAAAATCTGCCAAAGCTTTACCTTTTGCGGCGTCGCTTTGCTCCTTATAAACAAGAATGTACGTGTAGCTCGATAACGGGTACGAGGCCGTGCCATCGGCGTCTGTTATTTGGACACGCAAATCTTCCGGCGTTTTCGTGACTGATTCCGCCGCAGCCGCCGAGACAGATTCCAAAGTTGCTTCGACGAACTCACCCGCCTTGTTCTTGATGAGCGCCGCCGGCAGGTTGTTCGCTTTAGCAAACGTGAGTTCCACATAGCCGATCGAATTCGGCGTCTGCTTTACCTGGCCCATAACGCCGTCATTGCCTTTTGCTCCGACTCCGACACCCGTAACCCAACTCGGCTGTTTGTTTGTACCGACATTTTGCTTCCATTCGGGAACCGTTATCGAAAGGTAATCGGTAAAAACCGCTGAGGTTCCGCTCGAATCTGCACGGTAGACCGGGAGGATGTCGGCATTCGGAAGATTCAGGCTAGGATTATCTTTCTTAAGCCTTTCGTCGTTCCATTTCTTAATGTTGCCGAGATAAATATCGGCTATAGTCTGGCCGGAAAGCTTTAAAGGTTCTTTAACGCTTTCAACATTATAGGTGAGAACGACCGCACCCAAAACGGTCGGAATGTGCAAAACCTCTGAACCGGCCGACTTCAGATCTTCGTCGCTCATCGGATCGTCCGACGCTCCGAAGTCCGCAGTTTTTGATAAAAGTGCCTTCTGTCCCGCACCTGACCCAGTCGCCTGATAATCTATTCTAATGTTTGGGTTTAACTTCCCGAACTCGCTTACCCATTTTTCGTAAATTGGCTTCGGAAAACTAGCACCGGAACCTTGCAGCTTCAGGTTTGAACCTTTACCAAATTCCTGGCCGCTGCACCCCAATGAAATAGCAGCCATGACGATAAAAAAAGTGAGTATAATTCTTCTAAGGGATACGTCTTGCAACATAGATTTCTCCTGGACTTGTCTATTAAAGTTATTGGCAATATACTACGCTGAAAGCCGTAAGACATCCATTTTGTAGCAATTATATCCCGTAACCAGCGATTTAAGGGTTAAATCTAGCTTAATTCGCAAATTCAGGTAAGCGGCGGAGAAAAAGAATTAATATTTCGTTAACATTTACGTAACATTTGATTAATATAGTTGAAAATTCCCTATTAAACAGATGATGTACCGTAGATCGACCGATGTCTTAATGTATTTACTCATTCAGGGTTAATCCGAGGGGGCAGAATGGATCTAATCAACGACTTGGGCAACGATCTCGCGTTTGCAATTTTAGTAGAGAAGAAGCATGTCCAAAAAATCGATTCGAAAGACGTAAAAGACCTTATAAGCCGCGTAAGAGCAATTCTTCAGCCTGTTTCCCGCAACAGCCGTTTTGTGTCCGAATCCAATTCGTCCGAAAGCTCAATTCCTCCCCTCTCGCATTAAGAGTCCAACCTTGCTACATACCAAATTTTCTGTCAACCCACTTTATATTTTTAAGCGAACCGCGCACAGCAATCAAACCATCCAAATTGCCGAGCTTGCCGGTATTGATTCAGCCTCGGCTAATAAACTACACTCGAATAACGGCTATTCAGGAGAAAAAATGAAACGGAACAGATTCATCAGAAGCTTATTTGCCGCCATATCTCTAACGACCTTAGTATTGACACCTTTGGCGGCGATCGGCCAAACACGGGTCAGCCTTCCCAAAAATAAATACAAGGTTCAGGACGACGTAAAAATAGGACGCGATGCCAAGATACAGATCGAAAAGCAATTTCCGGTTTTGAACGACGCCCAAGCTGAACGCTATGTTCAGCAGGTTGGCGGTCGCCTTGTCTCTGCAATTCCAGCGGAATTCCGCCAGCCCGAATTTGATTATACGTTCAAAGTTGTAAACGCAAGCGATATAAACGCCTTTGCATTGCCGGGAGGCCCGATGTATGTAAATCGGGGAATGATCGAGGCAGCGAAGAACGAGGGCGAAATGGCCGGCGTGATGGCGCATGAGATTTCGCACGTGGCGCTTCGGCATGCAACCGCACAGGCGACGAAACAAGGAAGCGTCGGGAACCAACTGGGTACAATCGGCCTGATACTTGGCGGTGCAATATTCGGCGGACAGGCCGGCGCACAAGCTGGAGCAATTGCAGCGCAGGCATGGATGACGAAATACAGCCGTGATTACGAAACACAGGCTGATATCCTCGGCGCGCGAATAATGGCCGATGCGGGGTACGATCCGCGCGATCTGGCAAATATGTTTCAGACGATAGCACGGCAGGGCAGCGGACGAGCTCCTGAATGGCTGAGCAGCCACCCCGATCCGGGCAACCGCTTTCAAAAGATAAATGCGGAAGCCGCGCTGTTGAATGTTTCAAACAACCCGATCAAAGTGACGCGCGATTTTGGCCGCGTTCAAGAGCGACTTCGCGCCATGTCGCGTGCAAAAACAATGGCCCAATTGGAACAGGACTATAAGCGCGGGCAAAGTTCAGGACAGAGTGCCACTGCCGCCGGACGTTATGCCGAAAGGGTTGCCCTGCCTTCGACACGAACGCGTTTGTATACAAGCGGGAATACGATCCGTATGAACGTCCCCAGCAATTGGCGCGAATTTCCGGGCCAGGGCGAAGTCATGTTTGCGCCTGAAGGTGCTTACGGAGATCAGGGAATCACACACGGCGCGATGGTTGGCATTTACAGATCACGTGGCGGGAATCTAGGTCAGATATCCGAGGAATTTGTGTCGGGGCTTCTCCAGAGCAACTCGTATCTACGCCAACGAAGCGGCTTCTCTCGGGCAACGGTCGGCGGACGTCAAGGTTATTCAACTGTTTTGGAAGGTCAATCGCCGATTTATAGCGGAACTGAAACAGTAACCGTTTATACCGCTCAATTTAGAAGCGGGGAAGTGCTTTATTTCGTGGCGGTGGTTCCGCAGGACGAATCCTATCGTTACAACACAGCTTTCCGAAATATGATAAACACGATAAGGCTGAACGACGGTTCGTACTAATCAATTCGTGCAAACATCTTTACAGGGCGGGATGCGTCCCGCCTTTTTCATTTGTATCGTTGGACCTCGGCGCTGCGATTGACGTCAATGCGATTGCCGCGATAATTGAGATCGACGAGCTTGCAAGAAAGGCAGTGGATGCCCCGAATTGGGTCCAGAGTAAACCAAAAATAAGCGATGCCGGAAAGACAGTAATGCCATAGGCAAGATTGTAAAATCCGTAAGCGGTTCCCCGCTTTTCGTCCTGAACCAGATCGGCGACCAGAGCTTTTTCAACGCCTTCGGTCAACCCGAAGTAAGTTCCGTAAAGGATAAATAACACCCATGCCTGCCATGCCAAATCGACAAATGCGAATCCCGCGTAGACCACAGCGTAGATCAGCCATCCGGCAAAGATCAGCGACCGCCGACCGAACTTGTCTGAAAGATCGCCGCCGACAAGAGAACTGAACACCTTGCTGAAATGCAGGACCATCCAAAGAAGCGGCAGCATGGCCGGAGCGACTCCCGCCTGTTGAGCTCTTAGTAGCAGAAACGCGTCGGTAGAATTAGAAAGCGTAAAGAGCGCGACAACAAGAAGCAGGCGTTTGAAATTACCGTCAAACTGTCCAAGCGAAAATTTGATCGGCATCTGGTCGATGTCGGTTGCCGACTGTTTTTTTTCGCTTACGAAAAAAATGATAACAAACAAACCGATTAGAACCGGCACTGAAGCGTAGAGAAAGACCTGTTGATACTCCGGCGCGGTCGGGTTTTCAGGATCCTCCGCAAGATACCAGAGCAACATAAACGCAATCACCGGGCCGACGACCGCGCCGAGATGATCGGCGGCACGGTTAAATCCGAAAGCGAGGCCGCGTCTTTCGACTGGAATATCCGCAGCAAGCAATGCGTCGCGCGGTGCTCCGCGAATGCCTTTACCTATGCGGTCGGTCGTTCTTGCGACAAGAACCTGCGGCCAACTTGTCACAAACGCAAGCAGCGGCCTCGTGACTGCCGCAAGCATATATCCGATGAGTACGGGCATTTTGCGACGCCGAAACCTGTCACTCAAATATCCCGAAAAAAGCTTGACGATGCTTGCGACAGATTCGGCAAACCCTTCGATCAGGCCGATGGCGAAAGGCGTGGCCCCAAGTGTCAAAAAAAGAAAAGCGGGAAGCAGCGGATAGATGATGTCACTTGACGTGTCATTGAGAAAGGCGACAAGGCTGAGCGCATAGACCGATCGTGGCAGCCCGGCATACCGCCGCCAAAATCCGGGCCTGGTTTTTTTGACGCTCTCTGCCATTTAGAAGTAAAGACTGTCTGAAGACTGCTTAGACGAAAACGCGGTAAGAAATAGAATTTGTTTTTATTTCCATGTCTTCGGGGTTTTTCTGTATGTGTTCTGTGGTCTTGTTAGAAAGCTTTAACTACGGAAGAAACAGAAAATACAGAACAAACATGTGTTGAACCAGCTTTTCAGACAACCTCATTTATTACACATGGGCGGCAGGCTTGAAAGTCGGGTGTATCGGTCAGCGTGTTCTCGAATTATTTGATTTGGGCTTTGTTGAGCCGCCGGAACTAAACCACCACAGAGAAATGCTCCCGACAACCGCTATAACGAGAATTACGGCAACGACCGCCATTCGAAAAGCAATCTTCACCGTTTTCTTAAGCATTCGGAACGCAAGGTAAGCGACGACCGCGAAAATCAAAAGGAACGCCACGCTTGCCGTGACAGCCGGAATTCCAGGATCAACCAATATTCCCAATAGCCTCATCGTTCGGTTTTTCCACTTAGTGTTCGTTCGATCTCATCGAGGTCCTCTTCACTCAGATTCCCCGTTTCCGACGGCAGGTTGTATTCCTCGTCTGCCCAGGAACCGAAATCCAATAGCTTGCATCGCTCGGAGCAGAACGGGCGAAACTCGTTCCCGGTGTATTCAACTTCTTTTCCGCATTGCGGACAATTTACCAACGCCATATGCTATCCCGAAATCGAAAGATTAACACAAACTGAAAGCACTTAGAAAAGCAAGCGATTTATCGAAAAAACTGTTGAATCTTTACACTGTAGATGCAATTATACACCTACGTGGATGCGCGTTTCTGCATCCAATCGAACAATCTCATTTATGGATTCGTATATTCATCAGAGGAAGCAAGATGGCTGATTACAAGGAAAGATTCGAAAAATGGCAGCGTGACGCAAAAGAGAAGTTTGGCGAGATCGACAAACAACTTGGGCTGATAGATAAGATCGAGGAAGGAGCCCGCGTCGTCGTTGAAACCGCGAAATCCGGTGCCGAAAAGATTAAGGCCGAGGCCGAAAAGACCGAGGTTGGCAAGCAAGCCGTGAAGGTTGCCGAGGGCACTTTCAAAACCGCCGAGGAAACGGCAAAGAAAGCATGGAGCGCCGCCGAACCGATCCGTGAGGTGGCGGAAGATGCCGGCGAAAAAGCGGGTGATGTTGTAATGGAAGCCGGAAAGGTAGCCAGCGACGTTTTGAATACGGCGAGCGGGAAAGCAAGCGAAATATTCGAGGACGCGAAAGATACCATCGGGGCGAATGCGAAAAGGGTTTCGAAGGCGGTAAATTTCGGCGCAAGCTGGACTAGGACCATCGATTCTGCAATGAAAACATTTTCAAAAGCATCGGGCTGGATACAAGAAAATCCGCTTCAGGCCGCAACTACCGGCGTATCGATTGCGTTCGGGGCGGGACTTGGAGTCGTATTTACGGGAATCAGTTCGCATTGGCTTTTCAATTCCGCTCTGCCCGCATGGTCGGTAAAGAAACTAAGCGAACAATTCACCGGATATCTTAAATCACAGAAAGAGCTTCTCGAAAAAGGCGAGCTTTCCGAAGCCGCAGCTGAACGCGTGAAGTTTGAAAGCGATATGGCAAGACGCATCGGGGCGCCCCTGCTCGGGGCATTTTCATTCGCTTCGGGCGCCGTAATGATGACGAATGTTCTGAATCCGAAAACGATCACGGGAGCTCCGATCGACTGGATTATCGGCGGCAACCCCATGCTCGAAGGCGTATGGTTCTTCGGCAACGGACTCGTCTGCTTTAAGACCAGCTACGATTTCTTTATGATCGCCCTCGACGGCCAGGAAGACGTGCAGAAGATGGTGAAAGAGATAAAAGGAATGCTGCCGCAAGGAAGTTAAAAGCTAAAAGTGAAAATGTAAAAGCAACGGACAGTTAACTATTCGCTTTTCACTATAAGTTTTTAGCTAGTTTATCTGGATCGGGAACGGCACGAAGCACAATAAAAAGATCACTAAGCAAAGTAAGGCCACGGCTTTCCTTTTTGTGTCTAAAGGGGTTTGATCCAACGGCTGCGGGTGCTTTACGCGCATCATGATTCCAAGAAGAACCGCGATAAGGAACCCACTTGGGCTGTTGAAATAAAACCATCCGATGATTGAGAGAGCGGTCATCACAACAAACGCGATTCGCCCCGTCCAACGATGAACGGTTTCGCCAAACACTGAATAGACAGCGTGCCCGCCGTCCAGTTGGCCGGAGGGAATCAGATTCAGAGCCGTTACGAGAAGTCCTACCCACGCCGCAAAGTAAAACGGGTTTCCGATGCCCGCCGAAAGTTCAACTTCAAAAGCTCCAGCAAGCAGTTGCATGAACAGGGGGTTTGTGAAAACCAGACCCTCATGTGAACTAGAAAACAAATTTCGCGTCACCAGTCCGAGAATAGCTATTGGAATCAGCGCGATAAACCCTGCTATTGGGCCTGCGACTCCGATGTCGAAGACCGCTTTTCGTGACGGCATAGGCGACATTATTTTTATGAACGCGCCAATAGTTCCGGCCGGGCCGATCATCGGTGGCGTCGGAATAAAGTAGGGCAATGTCGCGTCTACTCGATAAATGCGGCAGGCGACGTAGTGCCCCATCTCATGCGAGATCAGGATGAAAAGCAGCGAAAGCGAAAAGCTCAGGCCGTAAACCAAATAGCTGGAATCGGTTAGCAAAGCTTCGACGGCGCTCAAAACGAGTGTTAAATAACCAATCGGCAAATTGCCTATAAAGCTTATCAACTCTGGCCAGCTCTGCGGGTCGGCGTCGGGAAGCGTAGAAATCTTACCGAACGGATAGAGAACGCCGGCGATGGTCGCGGTAACAAATGTTACTGCAAGAAGAAGCAGATGCTTGAGCCACGTAAATCGCGTCGGCCGCATTGCGACACGCTCAAAAGGTGTTGGTAAATGGTCCAGTTCACGCATTAGGCGGTTAGCAAACAAAAGCCGTAAATCACAAGCATGGCTGCAAGCCCGGCGATTTACGACTCAAAAACTTTTAGATACAGA
Organism: Blastocatellia bacterium; assembly: GCA_052387555.1. GTDB lineage: Bacteria > Acidobacteriota > Blastocatellia > Pyrinomonadales > Pyrinomonadaceae > OLB17. The sequence continues at coordinate 39,668 of JBQTJB010000175.1, forward strand.
AACTATTGTTCAGTGTTGCTCCCTTTTTACGGCTCTTGCCGAAAGGTCCTTTCCCGGCTTGAAGCGAATGGTTTTCCCGGCGGGAATGGGAACCTCTTTGCCTGTTCGCGGGTTTCGTCCGACGCCTCGTTTTCGCGGCTTCACTACAAACACCCCAAACCCGCGCAGCTCGATGCGTTTTCCCATGGCAAGTGCGTCCTTCATTGCGTTGAACAGCGAATCGACAACCTGTTCGGCCTTCTGTTTCGGAACGCCGGTTTTATCGGCAACCTGGTTGACGATGTCTAGTTTGATCATCACTTCCTCCTTTTTGGGTATGAAACGTGGGAAGAAAATTCCCTAACTCGGCTTTTCTCGATGATATGCCTCTAACTCTACTTCTGTCAAGATTTTGCGGAGAATTAAATCTCTTTCGAATTATGACCTTTCCAGAGGCTTAAAATGCCCTTAAAACCCAACGAATCGATATTTTTTGACAAAAGTACAATGTTCAAATTGTTCCATGAAATTCCATAAATTTGGCTAAAACGATGTCTGGAACCTCGAAATGCGGAAAATGCCCGATTTCTGGAAGCTCTACGATGTCGGTTTGATCGGGAACGACCTCGCGAAAGCGTTTAACGAGATGGGCGCCGGAAACGGGATCGGCAAGGCCGTTTATGAACCGAAAAGGCTGCTCCAAAGATTGCAAAGGCCTAACCCATCGTTCGCGATACTTGGTTCGTTCTGTCATATAGCGTATAAGCTTGTGTGCTATGCGTTTCCCTTTGTTATGCTTGAAAAGCATTAAAAATTCGTCGAGTTCTTCACTGTTTGGCTGAGTTTGCGGGCCGAATACCTTTGCCAGACTTGCCTTGAAGAACAAATCGGGTATCAACCGACCAAACAACATTCCAACCGGACTTATCAACAACCGCTGAGCCAGAATAGGACGATGTGTTTCGGGAAACAGCGCGCCGTTAAGAAAGCAGATCGTTTCAATTCTGAAATTCATGCGTCCTTCGGCTTGGCGGGCGAGCAATTCCTGCGTGATCGTGTTGCCGTAATCGTGTGCGAGAATATGTATCTTTTCCACGCCCAGATGTCCGAGCAACGCTTGCAATAAATCCACTTGATCGAAAGTCGTATATCCAAAGCCGAGGGGCTTTGCCGAAAAACCGTAACCCAACATATCGCATGCCAATAAGGCGAAATTTTCGGCCAATCTATCCCAAATTTTGTGATAATCAAATGACGATGTCGGGAATCCGTGCAGGCAAAGCAGAACCTCGGTACTTGGGCGGCTCCGCCTGAAAAATACCCCGTGACCGCCGTAGTCGAACCACTCGCCGCTTGCTTTCCATTCGTAAGCTTTCATTTTTCCAATTCCTTACTCAAAAGTGCTAGAATCCTAGCACGCTTTTTTAAAGTTTGATTACTTCAAGGACGGGAATTGTATGCGTTGGAGAGATCAGCGGCAGAGTACGAACATCGAAGATCGCCGCGGCATGGGCCGAGGCGTGGCGCTTGGCGGCGGTAGTATCGGCGTTTTGATAATCGCCGTTATCGTATGTCTTTTGGGTGGCGACCCGCGCCAGTTTCTTGAAGGAATGCCCAGCCAGGTTCAGGTCGAGCAGCCGGGAACCGTAAGCAATTCCGCAAACAAACCGCAGGACGAAAACCGCCAATTTGTTGCAGCGGTAATGGGCAGCACCGAAGATGTTTGGGGACAGGTTTTGCCGCAGCAGGCCCGGATGCGGTATCAGGCGCCAAAACTCGTTCTCTTCAGCGGCCAGGTTTCGTCCGCCTGCGGTTACGCAAGTGCCGCGACCGGTCCGTTCTATTGTCCGGGCGACTACAACCTTTATCTTGATTTCGATTTCTTCCGCGAGTTAAAGAACGAGTTCCGGGCGCCGGGCGATTTTGCTCAGGCATATGTTATCGCCCACGAGGTCGGGCACCATGTTCAGAACCTGCTTGGGACAATGGCAAAGGTTCAAAGGCAGGGACAAAACAATCGCCTGTCGGTCGGGTTGGAACTTCAAGCTGATTGTTACGCGGGCGTTTGGGCAAATTACGCTCAGAAAAAAGGTTTGGTCGAAACGGGCGATGCGGAAGAAGCGATCAGGGCAGCTGCGGCCGTCGGCGACGATATGATTCAGAAACGCACGCAGGGCTCTGTCGTTCCCGAATCTTTCACGCACGGTTCTGCCCAGCAGAGAATGCAGTGGTTCGCCCGCGGAATGCAGTCCGGCGACATGCGGCAGTGTGATACTTTCAGGTAGTTGGCGTAAACGGCCGGCCGTAAATTTCCTGATATATCCAACCCAAAACACGGGCCTCGGCGGTGCAGAGAGCTTCGAGCCAGCAGCTTGATAGGTACAGCCTCTGTTCAACCTTTGTTGTCAGCTTTTCAGATTTTTCCAATGCGGATTGTTCTAGATCGGTGTCGAGTTTGTTTGTCTCGGTAATCTCCGTTTTCGTCGTGCGGGATTCGTGCAGCGCTGCCAAAACATCGTTTAGCCAAAGCCCCAAAAGCGGTTCCGAATTGTTTTCTTTCAACGCTTGAAAGACGCCGATCGCAAATCTCGCCTCGGCATTTTCGAATGGATAAACGCCGATCCCGTTTTCCGAATCGTCCTTTTGTTTCCACTGGAAAAGTTCCTCTACCATCGGGTGACGCATTCGCGTCGTGCGTTCGTCATAATTTAAAAACCATTCGAGTAGGTCGGCGAGAGACGTCGGGTCGATACCGCCTTCAGTGCCCGGAAGCAGTTTCGGCGGTCGGGTTTGTATAGCTGCGGTTTCAGTCATTGTTTCAGTTCATTAATTCATTGGCGATAAAGTAAAACAATCCGACGGATTGTTTTCATACTAGGCTATCGAGAACTTTGCG
>JBQTJB010000176.1:0-6687 GCA_052387555.1 Blastocatellia bacterium
TTGGTAGAAGTTAGCAGGTTAGTGTTTTCAACACGGAGATCCGGAGACACAGAGAAGAACCAAAACAAAAAGGCTTGGAGCGACATGGCAATCACTGTTGTAAAGAAAAATGACTGGCTTTTTTTCATTTGGTTCATTCATGTTTGTTCTTTTATCTAGTTTTGTTTTTATTGACCCGGGAACGGGAAAAATAAGAAGAACGCAAGTGTTTACGTTCCGAAGGCCGATTTCCGATTTATTGATCTTTTAACAATCTCTGTTTCGCGGCCATCGCTTCGTCATACGCCCCGCCCGTTACAGGGCCAATTTTTATTGCTGCGTCGTAGATAGCCATTGCGTAAGTTTTGTTATCGTAAAACTCGTAGATCTTTGCAAGAGACACGTAAGAAAGCGACTTGAGTGCCGGATCTACTTCCTGTTTTTGTGCCATTCGCAAAACGTTCTCAAATGCCACCTTTGCTTCGAGCAATTTTGCTTTTTGCTTTTCGCCGTCCGCAGGATTGGTGAGCGTCGAAGCGTCCAGGCTGGCCACGCGGCCGATGTTATAGAAAATTCTAGGCTCCGCAGGGTTTTTATCCAGCAATTGACGAAGTTCCGTATCGGCACGAATGTAATTTTTTTCGTCGATCACCTTCTGGATCTCAAGCAGACGTGTCGTTACCGGATTTTCGACAATTATGTTTGTTCCCGGATTCTTTTTGCGTTCCTCGCGGGCAGCTAATCCGCGTTTTCGTGCCTCGGCAAACTGATCGAGCCGATTCGTTTCTTTTGCAGGATCGAATGATAGAATCATTTCTCGAAAAGACGACTCAATATCGAATCCCGAGTCTTCCACGCCTTTTAGCTGTTCGGCAAAATAAAAGACAAGAATTGAACCCTTTTCATAGTCCTCTGAAAGCCTAAGCGCGGTTTCATCAGAAAAACCCTGAATAGTTGATTTCAGTTCCTTGGTAACGGCACGCTTTTCTTCATCGGTTTTTAGTTGAACAAGTCTTTGACGAGCCTGAGCGGTCGCGATTTGGGATTTCGCTTTTTCGATCTGCTTCGAATCGATCGCCGCAACAAGTGACCGCGAAATAGTCAGAAAAACATCCGGCGAAATATCCGGATTCACTTTTCGACGTTCTTCAAGAATTTGTTTTACGCTCTCGCGGATCGTCGAAACGTCTTTCGAATTATTGAGCACCAGCGGGTCTATTACGAATTGGAGATAAGCTCGTCTCACTTCGGAGAAACTAAGGTCGCTGTCGGGTGGCAAAACGGCGTAATAGTCGTCTTTGATATTCAGAAAGATGACATTGCCCGCCGGTGCGAGCATTTCGGGAACAATAAAGAACTTTCGCTCACGCTCGCGGGTTACGACATTTTTCAAGGTCGTTGTTTTACTCTTGCCTTTTTGCGTTTCTGTCTTTATCCGCTCAGCGAAATAAAGCTGTGGGCGGGTCTGCAGATAAGTAAGAAGCTCGTTAACCATTTCACGCGCCGAGTTCCTGAGTTGGCCGTCCGAAACGGTTTGATAAGTTTTAACATACTCGCCCAAATTGCCGCCGATGCTTGTTCGGCGATAGAAATCGCGTACAAGCGGTGCAAAATCACCTACAAATAGCTCGTTACCGGGAAGTTCGGACTTAACTCCGGGGTCGGCTTGTTGGGGAACGGGCGACTGCGTTTTTGCCATGCATATAAACGGCGCTATGATTTCAGCGTCGGTTGCTTTTGAGTTTCGGCGTTTATGCTGAATAAGGAAAGCGGCTATCTTTTGACGCAGATCGTCGTTCATTGCGGCAAGATCACTTTTCAATAATTCACGAAACTTCGCCCCTTGGCCTGAAAGCGGCGTATTTAAGACAGGAACGGTTTCGCCGACAGCGCTGGCGGTTCGAGCAGATTCGATCGCCGCCAAAACGACCATCACGCGTTTGTCCGGTTCGATCCTGACGCCGTAATTCGAAAGATCGAAGCCGACAGGTACGTTTTGAGCTAAAACGCCCGCCGACATCGTGAACACCAGAATAAAAATCACTGAAAGCTTTCTCATCAAACTTAAATTGACCTTAGTTGGCCAGACGAACTACAAAAACTAAAAAATCAAGCATGAATGACAAATTTTACAGACCTTTCTAAAGATGTTTTCGACCGATTCAAAGATGCCTTTCATAAAACAAAGAAAGGATAAAGGAAGAACTTCGCGTTCCTTTATCCCGATCTTTCCCAAGATTAAAGGTTCTTCTAACCAAAAGAAGCAAGCGCTTCCGATTCGTCTTCGTAAACGTCGAAAACGGTTAGAAGTTTTGTGATCGCAAGCAGATCCTGAATTTTTTGGGTCAGGTTCAAGAGCTTCAATGTGCCGCCTTCCTTGTTAACGGCAGTAAAGCTGGAGACGAGTTCGCCTATGCCGCTGGAATCGATGTACCCGACTCCGGCAAGGTTAAGAAGTATTTTGCTTTTGCCTTCACCCAGAAGACGGCGGATAGCGTTGCGCAAGGCTACGCTTCCTTCTCCGATTGTGACCTTGCCCGAAAGGTCCAAAATAGTCACGTCACCCGCTTGGCGCTCCGAAATGGTAATATCAGACATTTTTCTCTCCTCAAATTTAAGTTAAACAGATTAGTAGCAGATTTTAGAACAATTACGTTCGAAATGTCCAAGAATCGAACGATTTTTATTGCCGCTTTAGCATTCTTACTTTCATTCCGCCGCCGGAAGGCTTTGACCAATCGACCTCATCCATAAACGAGCGCATGAAAAGTATGCCCCGACCATTGACCTTCAACAAATTTTCCGGATCTGTCGGGTCGGGGATGTCGTCTACCTCAAACCCGGCGCCAAAATCGCGGACTGTGATCTCAATACCGGTTTCAATCCGGTCAAATGTAATCTCGACAGCTTTTGTTTCGTCAAACTTATTTCCGTGTTTTATCGCATTCGCAACGGATTCACGCACGACCAGATCTACGGCGGACACGACATCATCTCCGAAACCGTTTCCCCTTGTAAATTTCTCCGCTTTAATTGCTGCCTCATCAACCGAATCGATCAGGCTTGGCAGTGTGAATTCTTGTTTTTCAGCCACAATGATGTGCTTGTAAGTTATAGGGTTGACAAGGCATGTGTCAAGAAACGACAGGTTAATTCTCAAAAATTGTGACAATTAAAATCGGCAAATAGCCGGGTTTAAGACGAGATTTCCAAAGCCGGGCTTGTCCAAGACCCTTTGACCGTTTAACTTTTACCTTGAGTAAGTTTTGTGATCAATGAAGATTTCACCGGCCAACAGATTAAAAGGCGAAATATCACTCCCGGGCGATAAATCCATTTCCCATCGTGCGGCGATGATTTCGTCTATGGCCGAAGGTACCGGCCGCATCATGAATTTCGCAACTAGCGCGGATTGCGCGTCCACCATCAAATGCCTTCGACTTTTAGGAGTTGAAATAGAGCAAAGGGGGAAGACAGTTACAGTAAAAGGGCGAGGTAAGCAAGGATTCCGCAAACCGTCCGATTTGCTAGACTGCGGAAACAGCGGAACCACGATGCGCCTCTTAGCGGGAATCTTATCGGGTCAGGAATTCGAATCAGTACTGACGGGGGACGAATCACTGAGCAAGCGTCCTATGAAGCGAATTGTCGCGCCGATCGAATCGATGGGCGGGTCGGTCGAATCTGAGGACGGTCACGCACCGATAACTATCAAAGGCGGTCGTACCCTAAGCGGAGTAACACACGACCTGGAAATCCCTTCGGCCCAAGTGAAATCGTGTATTCTCCTTGCCGGTTTGAATGCCAAAGGAACGACCTCGGTTCTCGAAAGAACGCCTTCACGCGATCATACCGAACGGATGCTTAAGGCTTTTGGAGCCAAGATCGATCGATCTGCTAAATCAGAAGGTACATTGATTGAAGTTTCAGGCGACAGCGTTCTGCGGGCCACTGATCTTCGGATTCCCGGTGATATATCATCAGCGGCCTTTTTTCTTGTCGCAGCGGCATGTCTTAACGGGTCGAATCTATCAATCATAAACGTTGGACTTAACCCGACACGCACAGCCGTATTAGACGTACTTAAGTCATTCGGTGCCGAGATCGAGATAACGAACCGTCGCGAAGCTGCGGGGGAACCAACAGGGAATTTGAAGGTTCGTGGACGTGATAAGCTCGAAAATAGAGTTGGTTCCAACGTGATTCGCGGTGATATCATCGCAAATCTTATCGATGAAGTGCCGATATTAGCGGTATTCGGAACCCAGATCGAAGGCGGAATAGAGATTCGCGACGCGGCAGAGCTAAGGGTCAAGGAGTCCGACCGTATCGAGTCGGTCGTCGAAAATTTGAGGCGGATGAACGCGTCGGTCGAAGAATTTTCAGACGGGTTTAAAGTTAACCGGTCAAAATTAACCGGAGCCGTGATCGATTCGTTCGGAGACCATCGCATAGCCATGGCATTTGCAATCGCCGGATTAATGGCCGAAGGTGAAACCAAAATTCTGAACGCAGATTGCGCTGCGGTCTCGTTTCCTGATTTCTTCAAGACGCTCGAATCGGTTTGTGAATAAAACTGTTACACACAATAAAAAACGGGTTGTGTTGACCGGCTTTATGGGCGTCGGCAAGTCGAGCGTTGCCCGACACCTTGCCGAATTGCTTAAATGCGAACGAATCGACCTGGACTTTTTTATCGAAAAAAAGGAAGGCCGAAAGATCGCAGATATCATCGATTCGCAAGGAGAAGCGGCCTATCGCCTGATAGAAACTGCTAACCTCTCGCGGCTCCTGGATCAGAGCAATGCACAGGTAATTTCGCTCGGCGGCGGTACCTGGACCATCGCGGAAAACCGCGAAATGATACATAAAAAAGGCCTTACAAGCATATGGCTCGAATCTACGTTCGAACACTGTTGGTATAACATCAAGTTCTCCCGAAAGGACAGGCCATTGGCCAGAAATAAGGAAAAAGCGATGAAATTGTTCGAAGAACGTAAGAAATTTTACTGTCTTGCGGACTGGCATTTCATCATAAAGCCCGAATTTTCTTCGTTCGACATCGCTGAGCTTATTTTCGATGAATATTTTTCCTGAGTTTCGCATATTTTCTGTTGAAAATTCCCGCCGGATAAATCAATATACTTGCTACAAAAATAGAATTGTTTTACCGGAGCTTTACCGGGAAAGACTTTTGAACGAGATCGCTTTTTTTCAATAGTAACCGCGATTCTTTTTTTTGGATGTTATTAAGCAAATAGTTTTCAGGAGGAAACATGAAGGTTAAATTTCTAACAGTATTAAGTATTGCTGCTGTTTTGTTTATCGCTGCCTGCGGCAAGAGCGACGCCGATCTGGCAAAGGCTGTGAACGACAAGCTCGCCGCTGAAAAGATCACGGGCATTTCTGCTAATGTGGCCAGCGGTGTTGCCACTCTGACAGGCGACGTTACGGATATCACCATTAAAACCAAAGCGGAGGCTTCGGCCAAAACAGTCGAAGGCATCAAATCGGTCACGAACAACGTGAACGTCAAGGCTCCGCCACCACCACCGCCTTCCCCGGATAAGATGCTCGAAGGCACTATTAATGAAGGACTTAAGAAAAAGAACATCACCGGCGTAACGGTCACGGTTGCCAATGGCGAGGCTACATTGAGCGGTACCGTGCCAAAAGATAAAGTTGCCGAAGTCATGATGGTCGCCAACGAGGCAAAACCTTCAAAGGTCATCAACAATCTCAACAAATAGTTTTGATACGGGAGGAAATATGTCAGTACAAGAGAAATATCAGACCATACTCGACCTTGCCAATCAGAATGGCACTACATACGAGTTGGCAGAAGGCGACAACGGTGTTCTTCATATAACCGGAACTGCTCCGGATGATGCAGCTAAGGCAGCCTTGTGGGCCGAATATGAGCGGATCGACCCGGACTTTACCGGCGGCGATCTTATTCTCAACGTAACCACCGCAGCGGCCGCAGCCGGCGGCGGAATGAACACCTACACCGTGGTTTCAGGCGATAATTTAACAAAGATCGCCAACAAATACGGTATTCAGTGGAAGGCTATTTGGGACCACAACCGCGATATACTAAATCACCCCGACAAGATCTATCCGGGACAGGAACTTAAAATCCCTTCGTAGTTTCCGGCCAATGGAAATGACTTGAAGCTGTCCGCAAATTTATTTTCGGGCAGCTTCCTTTTTGTTTCGTTTCACGACGCGGCTGCTATGTTTCCAAGAAACATATTTAACGCTTGAAACAATTTTAAGGGAGCGTATTCGTTATTTTTCAATGAGAAAGGTTTGGCATTTCGATTTTCAAAGAACGAAAGACGGGGTTTGTCCTGTGAGACATTATGCCACAGATAGCACAGACGGTCAATAGTTTTTTTCCAAGTTCTTTTTTAAGTTTGCAAGCAATTCTACGTTTGGTGAAGCGTATTGATTGATCCAGCGATCGTATATTTCGCGGATCGGAACTGCGTTCAGATAGTTCCACCTGAATTTTCCTTTACGCTGGACGATTATAAGTTCCGCCTTTTCGAGTACGCCGAGATGCTGCATTACGGTGCAGCGGTCGAGCGATTTGAAATGCGCGCACAGATCGCCGGTCGTTTTGGGCTCGTCCTTCAAGAGATCAAGGATCTCGCGGCGGCGGCTGTCGGCCAAAGCCCTGTAAACGAGATCGTCATTTTTCTC
>JBQTJB010000177.1:0-5483 GCA_052387555.1 Blastocatellia bacterium
TTGGAATGCTGAAAATGGACTTTCTTGCTCTGACTACATTAACGGTCATCGCGGATTGTCTGAAAAACCTGAAAGAAAAAACCGGAATTGAGATCGACTGGAGCCAGATACACCTCAACGACGAAAAAACGATGGATCTCTTCGGCGACGGACGGACGGACGCGATATTCCAATTTGAATCATCGGGGATGCAGGAAATCTGCCGCCGCTTAAAGCCAAAAGAGCTTGAAGATCTTTCAGCATTGAACGCTTTATATCGGCCAGGGCCGATTGACGGAGGCATGATCGAGGATTTTATACTTCGTCATCGCGGTGAGAAAAAAGTCGAGTACCTAATCCCCGAAATGGAAGAAATTCTCAGCAATACCTACGGCGTGCTTGTCTATCAGGAACAGATCATGCAGCTTGCCCAAAAACTTGCCGGTTACAGCCTTGGCGAAGCCGACCTTATGCGGCGGGCAATGGGCAAGAAAAAGATCGAGGCTATGGCCGTACACGAACATAAATTCATCGACGGAGCCGTCAAAAACAAAATCGCGAAGAAAACCTCGAAAGAGATATTCGATCTAATGGCAAAGTTTGCCGATTACGGCTTTAACCGCAGCCACAGCATCGCTTACGCTTATCTTGCATTTCAGACCGGTTACCTGAAAGCTCATTACCCCGCATATTTCTATTCAGCAGTTCTCTCGCATGAATCGGACGACAGCGCGAAGGTGTACAAATATTCCAGCGAATTGCGGTCGATGGGACTGAAGCTGCTGCCGCCGGACGTTAACGAAAGCGACGAGGGATTTACGCCGGTTGACGATTCCGTCCGCTTCGGTTTGAATGCGATCAAGGGTATGGGAGCCGCAAGCTCTCACGCTATTATCGAGGCTCGCAAATCCGGCAAATTCACTTCCCTGTTTGATTTTGTTTCGCGGATAGACCAGGGTTCAATAAACCGACGCGGTTTGGAAAGCTTGATAACAGCCGGAGCGTTCGATTCGCTGGTTCCGACCGGAACGCCGATTAGTGTGTGGCGTGCCAGGCTGTTTGCCGGTATCGACTCAGCGTTATCGTTTGGCCAAACTTCGTGGAACGACAAACTTCGTGGGCAGAGCGGACTCTTTGGAAGCGAATCGGCGAGTTTGGACATCGGCGGCGAGCTTCCCGATGCAAAGCCTTGGACGCAAGCGCATATGTCGGCTCAGGAAAAAGCGGCCGTCGGGTTTTATCTCTCGGCACACCCGCTCGATGATTTCAAAAACACGCTTGCCAGTTTGAGAATAATAAAAATCGCTGATCGTGGTGATATCAGACCCGGTTCGAATATTGTATTGGCGGGAATCGTGAGTGCGGCACAGGTAAAATGGAGTAAAAAAGGCAATCGTTTTTGTACGTTCAGGCTTGAGGATCAGTCGATGGGAGTTAAATGCCTAATTTGGTCGGAAGCCTACGTCAAACATTCAGTGCTTTTAAAAGACGATGCTTTGCTGATTGTCGAAGGAAAGGTGGAGTCCGCCGATGGTCCCGAAGTAACGATCATTGTTCAAGAAGTCAGGTCTCTCAATGATCTGGTATCGCGGAACGCAAGATCAGTCTCTATCACGCTTCCAAAGCAAAAGGTCGATTCGGATTATTTTGCGGACCTTTTCTCTGCATTGAACGAACACCCCGGCGGATGCGAAGTCTTTCTTCGTTTGCCGGTTGATGGGATTGAGGTGACGCTTCACTCCATGCCGCTGCGAATACAGGGTTCACATGGGCTTGAAAGCACCCTTATGGAAAAGGGCTGTTTAGTGGAGTGGGCATTGTAGAAGTGAGTTGTTTTTTATGGAAAATGAAAAAGACAAAGCATTCGATAGAGTTCTAAACGCACGAGACCCCGATCGCCCGTATTCCCTGGATATCTTCTCGTCGATATTCGATAATTTTGTAGAAATTCATGGAGATCGCAGATATTCGGACGATCCCGCAATGCTCTGCGGCTTTGCAAAGCTAGGAGCTGAGGAAGTTGCCGTGATTGGCCACCAAAAGGGACGCGACACCAAGCAGCGGCAGATGCGTAATTTCGGAATGCCGAAGCCGGAGGGTTATCGAAAGGCTCTTCGCATAATGAAACTTGCGGAAAAGTTCGGCCGCCCGATAATTACGTTTATCGACACGCCGGGCGCTTATCCCGGAATCGATGCCGAGGAACGCGGACAGGCCGAAGCAATTGCATTCAATCTCCGTGAAATGTCAAGTTTGCGGGTTCCGATAATAGTTGTTGTGATCGGCGAAGGCGGTTCAGGTGGTGCATTGGCGATAGGCATCGGCGACCGCGTTTTGATGCTCGAAAATGCGGTTTATTCCGTGATAACGCCTGAAGGCTGCGCCGCAATCCTTTGGAAGGACGCCAGCCAGGCAAGCACCGCGGCCGACTGCTTGCGGCTTACCGCAGGTGACTTACAGGGCTTCGGATTGATCGACGAAGTTATAGCAGAACCGAAATCGTGGCAGATAGACAGTGAAGACGATGCGAATCGGAATGCCTACAAATTGGTAGCCGACAATCTCAAGCGGAAACTCACCGACCATCTTTCAGTGATATCAAAAAGAGACGGAAACAGTCTGGTAAGAGAGCGGTACAAGAAGTTTCGAAAGATGGGGCAATGGTTGTAAACACAAATCGGGATCGGTGCGTTGTGCCCCGATCCTGACCTAAATTATTAAACCCGTCTTAGAAAGGAATATCGTCGTCGGCTGCAGCGGCCTTTGCTGTTGGGGGCGGCGAAGATGCATTTACAGGTCCAGCAAACTCTGTATCATGCGGTTCATTGCTTTGCGAATCGGAAGCGCCATCCGCACGACTTCCGATAAAGTGCATTTCCGTTCCCTGCACTTCAAGGGTGTGCCGGTTATTTCCGTCGCGGTCGGTCCATTCTTCAACCCCAAGACGGCCTTCGATATATACCTGCCTTCCCTTTGTAAGATATTTTGCAGCGTTTTCGGCCTGCTGGCGCCATAGAGTTACACGAAACCACGTAGTGATATCTTGCATTTCACCTGCTTTATCTTTTTTCTTGTCACTGGTCGCGACTGAAAAATTACACACGGCGACTCCTTGTGGCGTATAGCGAAGTTCGGGGTCACGTCCAAGATGTCCGACTATTATTATTTTGTTAAAAGACATTTCTGCGGCCTTCTCCTATTGATAGTTGATTATTTAAGCAAACTTTTTCGGATATTACAGTCATCAATCTATAGTGGTCAAGTCTGTTGTGTTAAAATTTGATTTTCCCCCTTCGTCGTCTTTTGTAAATTGAGCGACCTGCCCGCTGTTAAAAGAATGACCGTTTTCCCTCTCAGAACAATCCGAAAGTTAGCAGTATACAGCTTTGCGTTGGCTGCGTTAATTTCCACGAAAGATCTAGCGGCCCAAACCGCGGACGAATCGCCGATGCCGTTAGTTAAGTGTTGGGAATATCACTTCGACAATGTTGATGGCGATGTACTTGCGACAGACGAAAATGCCGTCTATGTCTCGGTTGGGCGAAGGACGATACGTGCCCTGAGACTCCGTGACCCGAAATTATCGTGGACGACCGAGTTCGGAGGTGAGGTTGCATCGAACTTTCTGGTTTTAAAGGACAAAGTCTTACTTATTTCGAATTCAAGCGGCGGCAAAGACAACGGGTCGCTGGTTTCCACGCTCCGTTTTTTCAGCAAAGATACAGGCATCACAACCCTTGCCCTCAAGCTTCCTTCCTCACAGCGTTATTATTTGGTTGGCGACAACAGCATATTTTTTGCGATCGGTGAAGACGGTACGATAACAGCCATCGAAACAAAGACAGGCAGCATTTTCTGGCAAAGGACATTCGGCTCTGTCATTTCCGGCGAGCCGGTAGTTGCTGAGAAAGTTATTGCTGTCGTTATCGGAGCAAAGCAGATTTTATTTCTCTCAAAGGATACCGGCAAAACTTTGTTCGAAAGCAATTATCCTCTTGCTATTACTGCGATTCAAAAAAACGGTGAAAATATGCTGACTCTTGGCGACGAAAGAGGCAATGTAAAACGGATGCACGCCGAAACCGGCGATATAGAATGGAGTTTTAAGAGCGGGGCCCTAATCTCGTATTTATCAAAAACTAAAAAAGGTATTTTGGCTGCGTCCTATGACAATTTTCTTTATCTTCTTTCCTCCTTCAACGGAAGCGTGCTTTGGAAACGCCGGCTTTCCGGAAGAGTCTCAGGTGCAATTCTGGAACTGGGAGAGGTTGCTTTGGTTTCCACGATCGGCGATTCGAACCTTCAGATCGTAAGCCTAGATAGCGGTAAGATCGTCAATCGCATCGCTCTTGGCGATGAAGTATTTCCGCTAAGCCCGCCCGCGGCTAATGGACGTAACGGCATGGTAATCGCGGTGCCTGATATGTTGATCTCATACGGTCTGAAATCTTGTCCGGTCAAATAGAAAAGGCGGCGAATAATATCACCGCCTACAACTCGAACTCAAAAAAACACTAATGCGAGACTGTGTATTCATGCATTATCGCGTGAATCTCGTCTTTTATCATCAATTTCTTCTTTTTAAGTGTGGATTCTTCTATCTGTTCGTCGTCATTGGGGTAAGTCAAGCCTGATAGTTCGTGAAGTCTTTGTTCGTAAGTCTGATGCTGATGAACTAGATCGCGAAAGGTTGGGTTACTCTTGATTAGTTCGTCCCTTAATGCATCAGAAGTTGACATGTCCATAGCGTTCTCTTCCTCACTTTTCAATAAGTTTACCGCCCGCAGTCAGGCGAATTCGTCGTCGGTAGCGGGTGTAAACCAGATGTTAGCTCAAAAAAAAGGCAATTTCAAGCAATATTACCAAAACGTAACAAATACTCGTCAATTTCCAGCCACATAACAGTGGCGTCCTCAACCGGATCGCGGTAAAAAGCCTTTCTGATGGAGTGTTTAAGGAACCCGAACGAAGAATAAAAGCGTATTGCGGTTGTGTTGGACCTGCGTACGTCCAGCCAGACCGTATTAACGTCAACCGCACGGCATTTGTCCAGAAATGTCCTCATAAGTTCCCTGCCATGCCCATTTTTTTGATAAATTTTTCTGATCCCGATGTTGTAAAGTTCGGCATCAATCGTTACGTTAACGCCGGAACCGGCAATATATCGAGCGACCAGGAAACCGGCAATTCCGGTTCCCTCGGCTAGCAGTTTAAGAATTATTGCATCGGAGCGATCAAGCTCGTCCAGATAGTTCTGTCGTGTCCAGGGACTCAACCCAAGTTCGCCTCCGATCGCGATCAGTTCATCGATATCGTCGTGTCCGACAACTTCTATTTGCCATTCGAGCATATCAGAACAGTCCACGGTTCTTGGATGGGTTTAGAGAGTAAATTGGAGAAGTATCAGGTGTCGTTTGATGCTGAATGAAAAAACGGCCGATCAGCCCGGCCAAAACTCTACCGGCCCTGATGACTCGAATGTCATCATAAATTTTGACCCTGCG
>JBQTJB010000178.1:0-19434 GCA_052387555.1 Blastocatellia bacterium
TTTACACCGTTAACCGCCATGCCAAAAATTTTTTAAGGTTTCAGCCCGGCTATCGTCGTTTCCACCACTGATTCGATCAGTGGCTTTCGCTCGACGAATGGAAAATCGTGATGCATTATCAGCAGCGAAGTGATTCCGTGAATGCTCGCCCAGATAGTCTGGGCGATCTTCGCAATATCGTCCCGACGGATCACGCCCGCTTCCATGCATTCGGCCACCGACACGCTCAGCATCTCGAACGCACGCTGCCCGGCGGATCCCTCGTAGGTATACTGGTTCGGCTTCATAACCTTGTCGGTCGGAGAAACGAAAGCCACCTCGTAATGATGAGGGTTAGTCAAACCGAAATCGATATACGCATATAGCCCCTTGCGCAAAACCTCCATGGCCGAGCCTCCAGTTTCTTTTGCTTCGCGAACCGCATCGCCGAGTTTTGTAAATGCCTCCTCGCAGACCTCGCGGAGCAGTTCTGATTTGTCATGAAAATAGAGATAAATAGTCGTCGGCGAATACTCTATCTTTTCGGCCACCTTTCGCATTGAAAAACTGTCGTATCCCTCGGCCACGAAGATTTCACGCGCTGCGTCGAGGATCTCCTGCCGCAGATTTTCCTTTTCCTTTTGTCTTCGCTCGCTTATTCCCATTTACTTAACACTGTTAAGTTACATGACGTGGTTATCCTGTGTCAAGCATTTTTACCAAAATTCACTATTTATTTTTCAGATACAGTTTTGGTATTGGATTATCGGGGCTTTCTGCCTGCCAATAGATTGTCACGACCCACCAGCGTTTTCCGTCGAATAGCAATTGAAAGCTGTTAATGCCGCGGAGGAACGGTTCTTTGTCGTCCGATTTGCGAAACGCGTGATAGGTCGAAAAAACCTGTGCAATGTTGCCGTATTGATCGACCTTTCGGGCTAGTTCGCGTTCGTGAAAGCCCTGTTTGGCAAAGACAGGCTCGGTACGTTTTATATAATCCTCGGGTGTAAATGCGTTTGCGCCGACCACGCCGGTTTGTTGATTTTTGCCTGATGGAATCAACCTTGCGTCCTTGTGAAACAAAGTTCGAAATCGGTCCCAATCGCGCGGCTTTCCAGCATCTCCGGATATAACGTCGTATACTGCTTTCATTATCGAATCGATCGACGCAACATCGGCCGGATTTGCATCTTTAACTTGTGCTGAAACCAAAACCGAACAAACAAAAACAAGTACCAGAGTAGAAATTATCTTCATATTGATTGTTTACGTCCGAATTCTGTCAGGGTTTCGGTTTGTCCAAGATTCTGGATTAGTGCCCGGGACCGCGCAAGGTTAGGACGTAAAGGAATCAGCGAGTCTAAAATTGCGTTCATATCGTTTAAACTTCAAATACGCTAAAATTGAAGTTATGTCGGAAACGCCTCATCTGACAGGCTTTTCACGAGCCGAACTTGCCGATTTTTTTAAAAAGATGGGCGAGCCGCGTTATCGCGCCGATCAGGTTTTTCGAGGGCTGCATGGCCGACGGCTTCGTTCGTTTGAAGAAATGACCGACCTGCCAAAGGCTCTACGCGAAAAGCTGCATGATTCGGCTGGGGCGGAAACTCTGTTGGTAGAATCGCGATATGTTTCCGAGGACGGAACGCGACGGTTCCTGATGAAAACGCACGACGGCTATCCGGTCGAAACCGTTTACATACCTGCCGAAAATCGCGACACGATCTGTTTTTCGTCGCAGTCGGGCTGTCCGCTGAGATGCGATTTTTGTCTGACGGCAAAGCTCGGCTTGCTGCGAAACCTTACTGTCGGCGAGATCATAGAGCAAGTAATCATTGTGCTAAACGACGTGTATGGCGTCGGCGCGGAAACTCCGTACGGCACAAATCTGGTGGCAATGGGCGCGGGCGAACCGTTTCTGAATTTCGAGAATTTGATCGATGCCCTGGAGATAATGTCGGATGAAAACGGTTTGTTCATAGTTCCCGGACGAGTCACGGTTTCGACTGCCGGGATCGCACCCAAAATTTATGAATTCGCTAAACTTGAGCGACGTCCGAACCTTGCGATATCGCTTTCGGCGGCGAACGACGAATTACGTGACCGATTGATGCCGATAAACAAACGCTGGCCTATCGACGAATTACTTGCTGCGGCGAAGGCCGTTGAGAAAACATTGAAACGCGGCGAGCGGTTTACGTTTGAATATGTGCTGCTTGGCGGCGTGAACGACGCGGACGAGAATGCACGTGAGTTGGCAGATTTGCTTCGAAAGCACGGCCTACGAAAAGTAAAGATAAATCTTATTCCGCACAACCCTGCTGCACAGCTTGATTATCATCCGCCCGACCCCGACCAGGTCGACCGGTTCAAAGAGATTTTGGAGTCGCTTGGCATTTCAGCGTACATCCGCCGGCCGCGCGGCCGCGACATCTACGCTGCCTGCGGGCAACTTGCGGCAAAAACTGTTTAGAGTTCAAGCTTCAGCTTGTTTTCCCATAACAACATGTATCTTTGGCGAAAACTTACAACCGAACAACGTGAAGAAGCTCTTCGCCAGAGAAAAGGCCGACACTTGCCGTGGCACTCACCGCCGCACATCGACTTTGAAGGCTCGGTGACGTTTCTTGTTAGCTCCGCCTGTTACGAACACGCCTTTATCGTCGGTAAATCATCCAAACGCTTAGCTGAGTTTGAAGAAGAGGTAATAGAGGCTTGCACAGGTGTTGACGCAAACGCGTCAGCTTGGTGCATTTTGCCGAACCACTATCATCTATTGTTAAGAGTCAGTGAGATCAGGCTCTTACGGCAAGAGATCGGAAAGGTGCATGGAAGAACTTCGTTCAGATGGAACCGCGAAGATGATCAGCCCGGACGCAAGGTTTGGTTCAATTTTTTTGACCGTGATATGCGTTCAGACGGCATTTTTGGACATCGATGAACTACGTTCATAATAACGCAGTACATCACGGTTACGTTAAGCGTTGGCAAGATTGGCCTTTCTCAAGTGCTCGGCGATTTTTAGAAGAGGTTGGTAATGAGCGGGCTTTGGATATCTGGCTTGAATATCCGGTGCGAGACTACGGAAAAGAAAGGGATATCTATTAAAGGAGCCTCAGTTTTTGCTTCTCTTGTTCTGAACAGATACCCAGGGACTAGCAAGTGGCAAGCTAAAGCTTGAACTCTGAACCTTAAAAGTATGGAGATCTTAATTCCCGGTCTTATTCTTGTCGCGCTGATGATCTATGTGTCGACGAAGATAAAGAAAAACGCTGCACAGGCGTACGAGCGCGAGATTATTGAAACCGACAGGTTTTCTGTCGTCAAACCCGAAGGGTTTATTCAGCCGATTGACGAAAGTTTGCAAGCGGCGTTTCGAGCATATTCGAAAGATTTTGGCATTGACGACACTGCCGATCTGCGGCAGGCATGGGTCGAGGTTCGGATTCACGAAAATGCCAATTTCGAAGAGTGCCGCGACGAGATAGCCAAAGCCGTTTCGAATATCGTTTCCGAACAGCCGTATATGGACGCTTCGGAAAAGGCCGTCGTGATCGAGGCCGAGCAGATTCTTAAAGACGTTAGCATCCACGCCCGGTTTAAGCTGATAAAACGCGGCGACAGCGTAATAGAACTGCGAATTTCAGTGTTGCCCGAAAGCAAAGATGCATACTTTGGTAGAATGGAAGAAATGATGGAAAGTTTTGAAGTGAAATAAATCCATCATTTCAGGGCATTTATTCATCAAATGAGAAAAATTATGAGATCGATATTAATTCGTACAGTATTTTCTTTGGTTTTGATTTTGGCTGCGGGTGCATTGACCGAGTCGCTTGCACAGACAGTCAGCGGCTCGATCGGGAACGGAATCGTCTCTCGAGGTTCGGCGGCAAAGGGTTCGGTCGTTTTAATCATTCCCGGAGGGCTTCACGTAAATTCGAACCGTCCGAACAGCCAATATGCAATCCCGACAACGGTGCGCGTTAGCGGGACAGGAGTTCGGTTAAGCGGAGTGACGTTTCCTCGAGGGAAGAACCGCAAGTTTCAGTTTTCTGACAGCGTGATAAATGTTTACGAAGGCACCGTCCGCTTTCCGTTCACCGTGAATGTCCCGGCGAATTTCAAGGGAAACGTCGTGCGGGTGCGGGCGGTTATCAGGTATCAGGCGTGTACGGACGAGGTTTGCTATCCGCCCAAAAACAAGGAAGTTACGCTGACGGCAAGGATTCGTTAGATTTTCTGCCGATAACCGACATCATACGTCCGGTTCTGCCATAGAGTTTCTTTTCTACTCGGTAAGAAAAGAAAAGGTCGGTGTGCTCCATGGTGCAGAACGGGGCAGCGTAGATATTTGACGAATCGAGGCCGGTTGCGATCATCTGGTCTATATTCGCCAGTTGCAGATCGATTAGCGCGTGCCCAACGCGCGTCGGCGTGAAATATTTTCCACTTGTGGAAAAGTTCGCCGCAAATTCGTCGATAACATTCTGGCCGACTTCGTAATTTTTGCAGCCGGCTGCCGGGCCGATTGCCGCCAAAAGGTTTGCCGGATCGCTGCCGAATTCTTCCCGCATTTTCGCAACCGCTTTGGTTACAATCGATTGCGCCGTTCCACGCCAGCCCGCGTGAACCGCCGAAAAGGCACCCGTTTTCGGATCACCGATCAAAACGGGAACGCAATCCGCCGTTTTTACGCCAAGAAGCGTGTTTCGCAAATCGGAAATAAGGCCGTCGAATTTCTCTTCACTTCTGGCCACGTCCTCATCGGTTCGAACAGACTTTACCCCGTCGCCGTGAACCTGCCAAGCGGTAGCGAGATTGTATTTGCCATCGAATATACGCAAAAATCGCCGTCGATTTTCATGGATATTGTCGGCTGAGTCTTCATCAAAGCCAGCGAGATTCAGGTCGCAGCCCAAATCCCCATCCGTTGCCAGAGGCGATACTGACCCAAATTGCGTGACGCCGCCGAGCCGTGTCGAAAAACCGTTCACGAAGCCCGCATCTTCCAAAGACCTGCAAACGAGAACTTTGACGCCGCCGCGTTCTCGCCAATAGAAGCCGGATTCTGTTAAAGTCTCAACATTGTCGGCTGAGTGCTGATTGCTGGCCGCTGACTGCTTATCCATGATCGTTTCCACCGGCATCGACATTGTTGAAGTTTATCGTATCGCCGAAACGATGACTAGAACGCCACGGTTCGCTGAGCGTGTATTTACAACCGCCGAACGCGATTACTGCGACGCAAGGGGCGCTGCCGCCGCGCAAAGCTACGCGGGACGTTTTGCGGCGAAAGAGGCTTTTCTAAAGGCATTAAAAACTGGCTGGCGAGGCAAGATAACCTGGCATGACGTCGAGATCATAAATGACGAACTGGGCGCTCCTTCTCTACGAATTAACGGAGCCGCAGAGGATTTGATGCGTGAGATAGGCGCGGAGAGGATACATCTTTCGATTTCGCATACGTCGGAACACGCGGTCGCTCAGGTGATCCTCGAAAAAAGCTAAGTGCAGATATTCAAATTTAGGGTTAATTAGACGTCAAAATTAAAGTTTTTTCGCCAATCGACTTTTCTAATCAAGGCTAAAATATGCGATCGCCGGGTCGTGATCGGAAAAGCGCTCTGGCCGGGAACCGTCATTTCTATACACCTCCGGGAAATCGGCATTTACGCGGACAAAGCCAAATGCCTTGATATTTTTTTGCAGGTTATCGGTTATCAAAATGTGGTCCAGCGTTTGAGCGTTGCCGTCGTAGGTGTATGAATATCTTTGTTTTTTGTCGATCACGTCGACAAGGTTTATCATATCCGGATTTACCAGGTCTTCCGAAGGATTTAGCACCTCGCCTTTTGCAGCCGGATTTCCTTTTATCGTGCCGATCATGTCCAGAACGCCGTCGCTGAATTGGTAAGAATTGAAATCGCCAAGAAGGATTATTCTCTCTTTGGAATTTGCCGTCTGGCGACTCTGAACCCATTTTGCCAGAAATTCGGCCTGCAATCGTTTCTTAAGACGGACATTGTCTTGCTGGCGCGGGTCGCTGTAGCCGAGATAAGATTTGAGGTGATTTACGACGACGGTAACTTCAAAAGGCAAGCCGCTTTTCGGATCGATGATCGAAGCTTTCAACATAAGCGGCGGCCGGTCGTTCAAAAAATTGTCCTCGCCTGAGTTCGGATTTTTATAACGTTCGTCTTTGCCGAATTGCTTGATCTCCGCGACCTTCACGCGTGAAGATTTGACGAGAAACCCATTATCTATTCCGCGTCCGTCGTTTCCATTGGTAAGATATGCTTGGTATTTCGGATCGGGTTTTCCGCTTGCAACCATATCCGAATTGATTCGCTCGGCCAGCTTTTTGAGTCCGTACAGACTTTCGGCTTCGACTATTCCGATCACGTCCGGCAGCTTCATTGCGTCGCGGATGGCGTACGATATTTTCTTCAACCTTTTCTGAAATGCCTCGGGTGAAACGACATCTTCTTTTATCGAGGGGTCGTCCCGGTCGTCAAAGAAATTCTCGATGTTCATTCCGGCAACCGAAAACTGACGATCGTTAGGTGCCGGAAGAGGATTCGGCTTTATCGTACCGGTTATTGCTGGTTTGTAAGTTGAATCGACAATTATGGTATTCGAGCGGAAAGTGAAATGAAGAACGCCAGTCAAATTGCTCAATTCCGAAGTTGTGGTTACATCTATCGGCCGATTTCCGTTCTGCGCCGCGCTTTCAATGCGAAGACGCTCCGGGTTTGTGTCATAGAACGGCAATTTCGGGAAGGCTGTTTTGAACTTCTCCTTACCCTTTTCGTCAAGAAAAAGGTAGTCGTTTATTTCCAGACCAGCTTCACGGAACGGGCGCGGAATTCCCTTTAGAACACCATAAAAAGCCCCGGTCGATTCTGACGATCCATTCGGAACGTCTACTTTCCCATCCGTCGGCCCGACGACAACAAGTTGGCCGATCAACACCCGCATTCCTTCGTAACGTTCCAGTTGATCTATCGAGTTTGATTTGAAGTCGTCCGACTTGAGGGCGACCGGTTTCGGCAAGACATTTCCAGTTGAGATGACGCGAACTTCATCACGATCTTTCTGGAACGAAATTTCAGTGACCGTGAGATTAGCGGGTTCGTTGTTACGTCGAAATTCCTCCACCTTTCCCGTTACGGACACGAGATTCCCCGCTACCGCGCCGGCGTCGGGTTCATTACGGGTGAAAATGTAAATGCCCTCCGACGTATTCGGATCTCCGTCCGCTTTGTCGTCCGGCGACTGTATAAAAAAACCGGTTTTGATTCTGGAGGTTACAATGCCGGTAATACGCACGCTTTGACCGTCGACAGGCGATAGATTTCCTTCGCCTTGGATCGCCGCGATTGAAAGCTCTTTTTGCGCTGTCGCTGAAGCAATGAAGGCGCAGCCGATAAGAAAACACGCGGCTAGAAACCTGTTTCCTGTCTGTAGATTATTCGTCGAAATTTTCATTCCCTGTCCCGCCGCCGTTCGATGATTTCCTGAGTAATCTTAGGCACAGCCGTAAAGAAGTCATGGCCGGTTAGATTCTCTACCGCATCGACCGTAACGCGAAAATTCCGCCACGGGGCGTTTATGTTCAATGGCGGCTGATTAGGAACGATAATACCGAACGCTCTGGTAGATTTATTAACTCTCGAAAGATCGTTCGTTCCGTTCTGTAAAACAAGAATCACCTTCCAGGTAACAGCCGGTACAACAATTCGACCTTGCGCAATTGTGCCAATATTGCCTGAAGGCCCGGTAATGATAAATATCTCCATGCCTTGTCCGGCAAGCGTTCGGCAGTAGGTTTCGAATTCTTCCCAAGGCCCTTGATTGTTTGCGCTGAGCTGCGGGATAAAATTCGTCATCAGGAATGTGGCAGAATTGTTCGGTACCGAGTTTGTCCGGTCGCCGGACGGGCACATATGGCCGCGGTCGTAGCCGGATCCTGAATAATCTGCATCCAGAACCTGATACCAGCCTCCCGGAAGAGCCGAATCAGGCCGGTAATCGTCCTGTCGCGGCGTTGTGCCTATCCATGTGCTGTCCAGCCGCCACGCAACCCAATTCGGCGTCGCCTTGCCGCGATTGTACGAAAGCGAATATTGCGGTTTCAGCATCAGATAATTGTTTTCATTTGCTATATCCGGCGTTGCATTGCTCGGGTTTCCCAGGATCAACGGATCCTCGTTCGGGAGCGGAGCATTTACCGTGATATTTGTCTGAACAACTGCCGTGCGTCCCTGAAAATCCGCAGCGGCGCCCACGAAAAATTTTACTCCGCCGGTTGTTTCCGGCGTGACTGTTGCAAGGTAAGAAAAAACGTCATCGCCCGGGGTTGTATCACCATTCGTGCCGTTGTCGAAAAACTGTTGGTTCGAAGCACCGCCAATCGCCTGAAGATTGACTGCAACGCCGATAGAGGTACTCGGTGGATTTGTTGCGGGAATTACGGTGACCGTGAACAGTACATTTCCGCCCGGCGAGACCACGTTCGGATTCGCCTGGAGACCGGCCTGCAACGTGCCGCCAAGGTTGCAAGTGCTCGTCGGGCTGGCGGAGTTGCGCGGGGCGGGAGTGCTGACAGTAAAATCCGTATTGTTGTTATCGGTATCGCTGCACCCGTTTCCATTTCGTTTTCCGGCAGTTGTGTTGCTAAAGTCGGGCGCCCGCGCGCCTTCGAAGCAACTGGAGCTGGCTCCGTAGCCGACCAGATCTACGATGCTCGAATCGACCGGACATGGGTTCGCCGGCAGCTGCGTCGTCGAATTTACAAGAGCAAGCTTTCCCGTGGTTCCAGACAGGTTGGGTATAAATGTATTGCCATTGACCGTAACCGGCGGGGCAATAACATCAGGCGTCGGCAAAGCCACGCCATTCGCTCCACCTGATGCGTATTGAATCAAATAATACTGCCCGGGCTGGAGAGTAACGTTCGAAAGAGGCGTAACGAGCCAGTTTGTGCCGGATGCGGATGCGTACTGAGTAGACCAGCCGTTAAGGCTCACAGGTTGGTCGCCGCGATTGAAAAGCTCGACAAAATCGTGGGAAAACGGTGAAGTTGCGCCGTTTCCGCCGCCGCCATAAATCTGGCTGATTACGATATTCGGCGAAACAAAGCTCTGTTCCTGTAAATTCGCCGAGCTTCGATAAGTCGGGACCGAAAAAAAAGCGAACAAACTAAGGCAAAAAACGCCGAGATAAAATCTTTTCATCTACAAACTTCCTTAAGGGTGCTATCGCGGGTGAGGCGAAGCGATTGGCAATCTTAATTTGTAGCATATTTCGGTTTCTAAAGGAATTTTGACAACGGAGAGAAGGGCTGGGAAAGTCTGACTTTATGCGAGTTCAGAGAGCTTTTTGCGTATGAAACGCAGGACCGATTCGTTCCTTGTAAGGCTCTCGGCTGCTTGTAAGGCTCTCGGCTGTTTGATAGGAAGCTCTGTCATCTTCATGCCGGCCCAGTTCCGACAGGAAATGCGCGCTGGTCATGTTAACAGGTTGAAAGACGTCATCAGAAAATTCCCGGCAAGCACGCTTAGTTGGGTCAGAGCTTTATCGGGACCGTGTATTTTACCGATTGCGACGGTGCGGTTCCGTTCCACTGTGGTTGAGAATTTTCTCGCTTGCAGAATGTTGTAACAACGCAGAATTTCTGTCAGGTCGCTAGACTCGTAGTCCGGCGACAAAGCGTGAAGGGAGACGGTCTCGGCTTCAAGATGACAGTTTTCTTAAAGCGTTTCCAGTCATGAGACAATTGGATGACATCTACCGCGCAAATGCCGGCCGAGTAATATTAACGACCTTGAAGCTAAAATGGCAGCGCCTGGAACTATTTCGCTAAATCGGATAGAGTTTCAGGGCTTTTGCGATCGTTTCGGCGTCGTCATCTATCGTCACCGCATCCGGAGAGAATCCCGTGCCGTGGCTTACCCAGGCCAGCAGCGTGCCTTGTTTCGTATTAACCAGGCATAATTCCCGACCGTCCGGGTCCGGCGGTATAGAATCAATAATCTCCCTTATTTCACTTGTCGCTTTTTGTAAAACTTCATCGTGAAACTTCGAGGCATCGGCTTCACGAAAAAGTGCATGAAAACAGCTGCCGTTTCCGGAATCACAGCCTATGCGGCCGGGTTCGATTCCATAACTACACAACGGTCCTGTACAATCTCCGGGTTCAAAGGGCATCTTTTTATCTCCGTATTAGGTTTTAAAGGTGTTAGAAATTCCCGGCAGCTTAGAGCAGGCCGGTTAATTGGCAATTATCTGAAATTGCTTATCATTACTACATCCGACGTGTCGTTGCCACGCGAAACTGCAACGCGCCCGTCAATGGGTGAAATGTCGAAACGGAAGATCCGATCCGATCCGAAACCAGTCAACTGTTTTGCTTCGCTTTTATTCAGCGGCTGGCTCCACAAATTATCTACCTGATTCTTTCCGTCAATATAAATAACCGATTTTCCGTCCGGGCTCCAACGTATAACTCGTGATTTTGCGATAGACGTTTCATCGAGTACGCGAATCAGTTCGCCGTCTTCCAAAGAAACAATGCCCAGCTTCATGATTGAATTGGCACTGGCCGTTCCGAAGGTGCAGGCTATGTATTTATTGTCGGGCGATATGGCCGGCTTTCTTGTATCGGTTTTTGTAATTTGGACCGCTTTACCGCCGTCAATCCCGACTTTCCAAATCGTCGTCTCATTGCTGCTATCGGTGCTCTGAAAAATTATCCAGTTTCCATCGGTTGAAAAACTCGGATCGGCTTCCCTTGCAGAGCTGGATACAAGAGGGACTTGTGAGCTTCCGTCACTGTCCATTTTCCAAATGTCCGGATTTCCGAGACGTGTCGATACAAAGACTATGCTGTCGCCTTTGGGCGAAACAGTCGGTGAAAAGTTACTTTGCGAATTAAAAGTAAGTTGTCTGCTGCCCGAGCCATCCTGATTGGCGATCCATATATCTTGCCGTTCGTTAATTCCTGTCGTGTATGCTATTCGCCCGTCCGGCGTCAATGCGACCCCTGAGATGCCGTTGCCTTTACCCGAATCAGAAGTTACCTTATGTACTTTTTCCAAACCTTCCAGTCCGCCGATCCATACGTCAGAAACTATATTCGGCTGAGTGCTGACAATATTCATCCCGTCGGCGGTGAGGCTTAATCCCTGATAGTTGTTAAGATCGTTTGTGATCCGTCTGCGGTTGCCGCTGGGATAGTCGATCGTCCAAATTTGGGAATTCAAGGTTGTCAAATCACGTCCGCTAACAAGCAATCCGCTCCCGTCTTTCAGCCAGACGATACCGCGTAGGCGATACCACTGATCTGAAGAAATCGGTCTTTCAGACCCGTCGGACAAGGAAATTTCGATGAGATGATCCATGTCATCAACCGGAGAGTAATATGATGCGGCAATTACTTTCCCATCCGGCGACCAGCTAAATCTGAGCCATTCCGCCCGATCCTTACCTGTCGTCAAAACGCGGGTGTCGCTGCCATCAAGGTTTGCAAGCATTAAGGATCTTTCCCGCCGGACGAATGCCATCTGCTTACCGTCCGGGGAAAAGGCAACTGTGCCTTTCGCGTCCGTTACCAGCTTTCGCGCCGGGCCGCCCAGCGTCGGAACTTGATAAAGCGAACTAAGGCCTTCCTTTTCGATAACCGTGTAGTAGACGTGATTTGCATCGGGCGTAAAAGCGACGCCAGTAAATTTATGCGGCGATGGCGGAACGATCTGTACATTGCTTTCAGCGGCTGTCTGTTTCACCCAAAGACTCTGGTTACCCGGCTCCTGCGTTACGTAGGCTATGTATTTTCCGTCCGGTGAAACGGCGGCTTGCTCGGCGGCAACGGTACCCGAATAGGTAAGCTGTGTAAACCGCATCGTCTGAAAGGTTTCAGCCTTTTTAGACCAACCGTTGAGGCGATAAAGACCGAACGCCGCACCGGCAATGATAATCACGGCGAACGCAGAAATGGCAAAAGACTTCCACGGATGTTCTCTAAACTCCGTCATCAAAATGCCGCTAAATGTGCTCGGAGCAACGCTTATCGGGTTCGTGGCATCGACGCCGTAAAGATTCATCGGTTCGGTGGGAAGGCCACGGTCAAAATCGCTCAAGCTCAGTGGTTCGTAACCGTTGCCGTTTACACTGAGGCTGCCACTGTCCATTTGCTGGCGCAGTTCCCTGAGATCGGCCTGAAGTTCGCGCATTGTCTGATAGCGTTCATCACGGTTTTTGCGCAAGGATTTTCGGATCAACGCGTCCATGTCGTGTGGAATGAGCCGCGCAGACTGGCTCAGCGACCTCGGTTCCTTATGCAGGATGGATGCTATGATGTCAATGTTATTTTCGCCCGCGAACGGCAGCCGCCCCGAAACCATTTGATAAAGCATAGATCCGAAACTGAAAATATCGGATCTCGCGTCCACCTTCTGGCCCCGAGCCTGTTCGGGCGACATATAGGCGATCGTACCAATGACAAACCCCGGATGCGTGAGCATGTCGGGAACCGTTGACCCGTCGAACCCGGCGGTTGATGCGCTCTCTATCTGTTTCGCGAGCCCGAAATCAAGTACCTTCACAAGCCCGTCAGGCCGGACTATCACGTTATCCGGCTTGATGTCGCGATGAATAATCTTTGCCTCATGAGCAGCAGCAAGGGCAGCAGCGACCTGAATCGCAATGTCAATCGACTCTCTTATCTCCAGCGGCCGGTTTTTCATTTTCCGGCCCAGCGTTTCGCCTTCAACGTGCTCCATCGTTATGAACGGAGTATCGTGCTCGTCATTTATTTCGTGGATGGTGATTATGTTCGGGTGGTTAAGGGCTGAGGCGGATTTTGCTTCATATACAAATCGGGCCATGCGCTCGGCATTCGCAGCAAAATCGGCGGTGAGTACCTTTAGCGCGATTTGGCGATTTAGCTTTGGGTCATCGGCAAGGTACACCTCGCCCATTCCGCCTTCGCCGATTTTATTGACTACCCGAAATCTACCTAACCATTCACCCGTTTCCATACCGAATTATCATGCATTTTAGCATTTATCTGACGGGACGTGGGAAACTAATTGGACTCTTATTGCCGGATTTATCGACCGCGCGGACTCCAAAAAAATAATTGTCTTTCGACATGTTTTTGACTGTGTAGTTCGTCATGTTCCCCACGCGGATCGAATTCGTCCATTCCGGAGTGGACGTTTCCCGCCAAACTATCTCATATCCGGCCAGATCCTCGTCCTTGTTTGCATCCCATTTTAGCTCTGTGTCATTAGACAAGCGGTTCACTATAATGACGTTCTTCGGCCTCGCCGGAGCGCTTGCAAGCGATGCAAGGCTTATCAAATTCACCCGTGTTACATTGGCCGTGTAGATAAAGTCAACAAATTCCGGCGTATCTCCGTAAAAAACTCCGTTCTCGGTTCGAACGTTTTGATGCTGATGGGTGTAGTCCTCATCGACTTCGGTGATCCTGATCGCCGTAAAGCCGCGTTCCAGAAACGGGATATGGTCGCCGCCGCGGCCGTATCGGTCACGGCGATAGATCAACCATACTTTGAAAGTTTTCAGGTATCGGTCGGACTGTTCTTTTATATACCTTGCAAGTTGACGCGACGCAGAATCATTTTCACCGCCGACGCTTCGCCGCGTGTTTGCCTGCTGCTCGGTTTCATTCGAGGGCACGCCCTCGCTGAATACACGGACGCGATTACGATTAGGCGAACTTTTTTTGGTAGTTACGCCGCCGATGATGTCATTCGTGAACATTCCCTCGATGTCCATGCCCTTTTGCTTTGCCTGTTCGGCAAAATAGGCCGCGCCGAGCAAGCCTTGTTCTTCGCCGGGAACAGTCATAAAAACAATGGTCGCGTCGAATTTTCGTTTCGACATCACGCGGGCAAGCTCGATCACTGCTGCGGTCCCGGATGCGTCATCATTTGCGCCGGGAGCATCGCACTTTGCATCTGTCGGCAGGGTACACATCGAATCGTAATGACCCGAAACCACATAAACGCGTTCGGGATTTGTGGTTCCCTTGAGCGTTGCGATAACGTTCGTCAAGACCGTCGGCTCCGGAATTCGATTCGCCTTTGGCTGCGTGAAACTTTGCTTTTCTACCGTTAGGCAACTGCCGCAATCGGCATTTATCTGTTCGAATTCGCCGAATAACCAGTCGCGCGCGGCTCCTATTCCACGTTTCGGGTCATTTTGCTCGGAGAGAGTATTTCGTGTTCCGAATGAAACCAGCTTCCTGATATTTGCTTCGATCCGAGCGGCCGAGACTTCACGGATCATTTTCTCTATCTCTGTGTTTAGGTCAGCTTTTGTCAGTTTCGTTGTCTGAGCCAGTCCAGCCGGCAAGCAAAAAAGAGAAACAGCGCAAAAGAGCAAAATTCGTTTATTCATACAAATTAATGTCTACAATAGGGTTGCATTTCAAATGTAATGTCAAACGAGTTAGCAGGCACCTAATATAGACGCAATTTCTCTTGCAAATTTGCGAATTGGTGATAAAATTCGTGCAAAAAAATGTCCGGTTTTGCAGTTTTCTCACGTCTTTTGTTATAGGAGGCGGGTTTTCTTCAGATTTTTTTCAGAAAAGATTCAGAAATTACTAAAGAAAAACTGCTTTGGCGTAGGTTATTTTATATATTTTGTTGCACCCCGTAAGCAAGGGGGCAGCCAGGAGTTAGCATGAAAACACTGAAGATACAATTGATAATTTTAATACTTGCTGTAAATTTCACAGCCTACGGCCAGCACGGGCATGGTTCGCACGGAACTTCGCCGAAAAAAGCTGTTTGGCTCGACGACGGTTTAGGCAATGTCGACCATCCGGTTTCGACCAAAAATGCCGAGGCTCAAAAATATTTCAACCAGGGACTTGCCTATTTATACGCGTTCAATCATACGGAAGGAGTCGCGTCGTTTCAGCATGCGGCGGAGCTTGACCCTGACCTGGCAATGGCATATTGGGGCATGTCGCTTGGCCTTGGCGCAAATTATAACGATCCGGCAAACACCGAACGTTTTGCCCAGGCTTATGTGCAATTGCAGAAGGCTTTAGCTCTTGCGCCAAAGGCGTCACAGGCGGAACAGGCTTACATCTCCGCGCTTTCAAAGCGTTATTCGTCCGACCCAAGAGCCGATCCGAAAGTTCTCGCCGCTGCCTATAAAGCCGCGATGGCCGAACTGGTCAAACAGTATCCGGACGATCTGGATGCCGCGACGCTTTACGCCGAAAGCATGATGAACCTGCGTCCGTGGCAATTGTGGTCGCTGGACGGAAAACCGGCGGAAGGAACGCTGGAAATTCTTGCAGTGCTCGAAGGCGTTTTGAAGCGTAACCCGAAACACACCGGTGCAAATCATTATTACATCCACGCAATCGAGGCGTCGCCATACCCGGAACGCGGACTCGCGGCAGCCGACCGTCTGCTCGGCCTGGCGCCGAATGCCGGACACCTCGTCCATATGCCGTCGCATATTTACCTGCGAACGGGCGACCACGATGTGGCAGTAAAGAGCAACGATTTAGCCATCGTTGCCGACCGCCGCTACATCGAGAAGAGCGGCGCGACCGGCATTTACCCGTTGATGTATTACAACCACAACATTCATATGCTCGCCGCGTCGCACGCGGGCGGCGGGAATTTTGCAGGCGCGGTAAAAGCTGCAAAAGAACTTGAGGCCAACGTAAAACCAAATGTAAAGGCAATGCCGATGCTGGAGATGTTCATGCCGTATCATCTGATAACGCTGATGCGCTTTCAAAAATGGGAAGATGTGATGAAATACCCGCAACCCGACGCCGAAATGCAAGCGACGAATGCATTTTGGCGGCTGGCACGCGGACTTGCCTTAAACGAAAGCGGAAAGACGCGTGAGGCAGAAGCCGAGTTGAATTCGATGCGCAGCACGGTGCGGACGATTCCTGCGGATGCCGGCATCGGAAATAGCTCGGCGCACGGCGTATTGAAGGTTGCGGATGAATTATTAAGCGGTGAGATCGACTTTGCGAAAGGCGACAAAAAGAGCGGATTAGATGCGCTTCGCAGAGCGGTCGCGGCTGAGGACTTAGTTAATTACAACGAGCCTCCCGATTGGCACCTGCCAACGCGCGAATGGCTCGGCCGGGCGCTGATGCGCGAACGGCAGTACGCCGAGGCCGAAGCCGTGTTCCGCAAAGAGATAGACAAAAATCCCAAGAACGGCCGCGCCCTTTTCGGCCTTGCCGAGGCGTTGGCCAAACAGGGCAAAGAAACTTCGGCGGCACTGGTAAGAAAGGAATTCGAGGCCGCATGGAAAAATGCGGATACGAAGCTTTCCGCCGATGTGTTTGCCGGTAAAAAAGTCGCAGCAGGCGACGTTAAGAAAAACAGGATCAAACTGAAAAACGGATTGATGATGAGCTATGTCGAATCAGGTCCGGCCGACGGTCCCGTCCTGGTGCTGCTTCACGGCATTACCGATTCATCTTTGTCCTACAGCCGCGTTTTGCCGTTAATCGATAAGCGTTACCGCGTGCTGGCCATCGATCAGCGCGGCCACGGCGATACAGACAAGCCCGATTCGGGTTACGAAATGAAAGA
Organism: Blastocatellia bacterium; assembly: GCA_052387555.1. Lineage (GTDB taxonomy): Bacteria > Acidobacteriota > Blastocatellia > Pyrinomonadales > Pyrinomonadaceae > OLB17. The sequence goes on from JBQTJB010000178.1 coordinate 16,593, forward strand.
CTTTGCCGCGGACGTTGCCGCTTTCATGGACGCCAAGGGTGTAACTAAAGCGGTCGTAGTCGGACATTCGATGGGCAGTTTCGTTGCCATGCAGACCGCTCTCGATTTCTCGCAAAGGGTCGGGCGGCTTGTCCTGATCGGCACCGCATCGACAGCGAACAACCCAGTCGCCCGTGAAGTGCAAACGGCCTTTGACGAGCTTAAAGACCCGATACCGGTCAAATTTGCACGGGATTTTGTCATAGAAACATCCTCACCGACGCTGCCGGCCGATTTTGTCGAAACTCTTGTGACCGAGACGATGAAGCCTCCGGCACGAGTCTGGAAATCCGCCCTGGCTGGCGTGCTCGCGAGGGACTATAAACCTGAACTTGCCCGAATCAAGATGCCGGTAACGATTATCTGGGGTGAGAAGGAAAACTTCTTTTTGCGTGACGAGCAGGACATTTTGATCAAGGGAATAACAAATTCGAAGCTGCTCGTTTATCCGAACACCGGTCACGCGCCCCATTGGGAGCAGCCGGAAAAATTTGCAAATGATTTGAACGAGATTCTGGCTAACGGTTGAGAACATCAAAAGCCTGCAAGCGATTGCCGTCGGCCGAATACAACAGATTAACTGTCTCGTCGGTCACAAACTGCTGATCCGGATCGGATGCGAGGATGAATCGAGCGTCCTGTCCATTATGTATGTTGACGCCGACGAGTCCCTTGCGGTCGAAGGGTTTTGGCAGGTCGGTGTAGAAATACATGAAGTTGCCGCGAAGCTCCGCAAGACGTTTGCGGCGGAGCATATAGTCCGAAAGCCGTTCGGCGTAACGCGTCGGGTCAAGCCGATCCAAAACGCTCTCCTGCACATCGGCCCGCGAAGGGCTCACGCGGTCGACAATACCTCCCAGGATGCGTCCGCGAACACTTGCGGGCGTTATGACCTGCAGTCCGCCGACACGATTTGCCAGGTTCGGGATTCGTGCAAACGAGCCGTAAGAATATATCCGCCGCGTAACGTAATTTCGGGCGGTATTACTGGCCAGCGTCGTCAAATCGAGCGAGCCAAAGCGTGACCGCAACCCGGACCAGCGAAACGAATTGATCGTTCCGGCTAGATTCAAGCCGCCGCGAGCCAATCCGAAAGCGGATGTCGCCAGGCCGCCATACCGAAAATAAAGCGCGGTTGCTCGAAGAGCAATACCCGCAATGATTCTGAATGCACCGCGTCCGGGTGCTTTGTGCCGGACACGCCATAACAATTGCGGACTGCGGACTGAGGATTGCGGATTGTGCTTGATTGAACGCTCGAAACTTGTTGCTGATTGATCCAAATTGCCGCTGTTGCGTCCCGACGAGTCCGCAGTCCGCACTCTGCGTTCCTCAGTTCTAAAAGCTGCGATCTCGTCACGTCCGCCGACAACCGCGTCTCCACGCTCATTGATCAAAACGAACTGTGCTTTTTCGATCTTGTGTTCAAGTTTACTGCGTCGTTCTCCGGTTTTTGCGTCGATAGAGATCAGATCGTCCCGGTCGGCGACAAGGATCGTGTCCGCGTCGGCAAACACGAAGTTGGTCAGGCCTTTATCGGCGCCTTTGTATCGCCAGATCGTTTTCCCGTTTTTAATATCGACCGCCGACACGCCAAACGGCCCCTTCGCTTCAACGTCACCATCTTTGAGCCGTGTAAACTGGCCGCCGTTTCGTACAAAAAGCGTAGTACCGACAAGCGCCATCTCGGCGGCGTTTCCAAGATCGTCTGCTTTCCATTCGACGGTTCCCGTTCGGCGATTAACCGAGCGAATTCGGCCACGCCCTGAAATGTAAATCCGAGAATCATCAAAGACCGGATCGGCCTCGGTCAAAGCAAGACCGCTTTCGTTGATAGTGAATTTCTCCCGTTCTTTCTCCTTTCCGGTTCGAGCGTCATAGCTCGTCGCACCCTCGTAGAAAAGAAACAGTCGTCCATCGATCATTAGCGGCGCCCGGTAATTGTCGAGCGTGTAAGAAACTTCGCCGAGATTTTTACCGAACCGCGACGGCATCATTTCAATCTCGCTGTCGAAATCGCGTTTCCAAAGCTCTTCGCCGTCGGATAATTTCAAAACGTGAAGGACAGGCTTACGCTTGAATTCTTTCCCGGAATCACCTCTCGGCTCTTTTACAAGAACCACCGCGATCAGATCGTTTTCAGGATCGACGGCAAGCTGCATCACGTCGCCTTTGACCTTTTCGCTTTGCCATATCGTGGCTCCCGATATCAGGTCGATGGCCTCCAGCCGCGATTTGCTGCCAAGATCGCGCGAAAATAATATCAGGTCGGTATCGGGAATTGGCGTTATTGCGGTTTCGTTGATGCGTCCGGTCTCGCGTCTCCAAATCCTTTCGCCAGAGCGTCCATCTATGGCATAGAGACTGCGCTCGGTTCCGGCAAGCACAATGCCGAAATCGGTCGTTTGATAAAAAGATACACGCGAGTCGAGATTTGCGTTCCAATATGATTGGCCAAAACAACCGCAGGCGGTAATAAGAACGACGGCGAAAAAACAAAACAATCGCATTTATTTAGTTTATATCATTCGGGAAGATGTGGGTTCAAAATATTGCCTATGCCTCAAAGTCTTTCCACCGAACCATGTACGCAGATCATCAAAGTCTTAATATATTTGCAACGATTTGCCCGACAATACTAAACTCGATTAATGGCCGAAAACCTTGCATTCTCAAAAATAGCCGGAAGAGAAACTGTTTACGCGGAGATTACTCCGCAAATCGAAGCCTTAGTTGCCGGCGAAACCGACCTTGTCGCAAATCTCGCTAATGTCGCGGCCGTATTAAAGGAAGCTTTTGGATT
>JBQTJB010000179.1:0-2269 GCA_052387555.1 Blastocatellia bacterium
GTCGCCCAAATGGAAGAGCAAAGCCGACGAAAAGCCCCATAAAGCCTAGAATGACATATAAAAAAGTGAGAGGAAGATTGTAACGTTCATCTAAAACGTATGCGAGGTAATACGGCTGAGAAAGACCAAGCGCCAGGGTAAGCCCGCCGATAAAAAAACCTGGAAAAAAAAAGGACCAAGAAGCGAAAACGACCGGATGATATGGGTCGAATTTTCGTTGATAAATCGTATAAGCAATCGGTGCGATGACGACGATACCGGTTGCAAAGCACCACGGCAAAAGATAGTAATTGTCGCGCGAGCCTGAAAATTCGCCCGTGTACCAAATGAAAACCCCGACAGTCAGAATCATGGCGCCCCAAAGCAAAGCAACCGAATATAGTAATCCGAGCCGGTTATCCGACGAAGAGCCTGTATGCTTACTAATCCGGCTGCCGATCCTTGCGCCGCTTGGGGTCATAAAATCTTAACGAAAACCGAGTATCAACCGTCTAATTCTAGCAAATTCGTGTCTTAATTGTCGTGAGTTTTGCCTAAATGCGTCGAAATTGTCATAAAGTCTTGAACGCATTGGTTTTTTGAACAGAGTTGGTCGGCTATAATCCGACATGATGAAACTTCCCGGAACTACTCGATCCAGATCCATTTGTTTTCTAGCATTTCTATCCGTGGTTATCTGCATCCCGGTTTGGGGCGTAGAATATTTTATCAATCAGGACGGTTCCGGACATATACACAGCGCGTTCCTTATGGCCGAAATGCTAAAAGGCAACCCGATGGCAACTTCGATATACGAATTCAACTCATTTTCGGTGCCGAATTCAACCGGCCACTGGATCCTTGTGCTCCTGCTTCAGGTGTTCGATCCGTTCGTGGCGACAAAGATACTAATATCTGTGCTTTTCGTCGGTCTGGTTGCGACAGTCGCGTGGTTGCGATACGTCACCGCCGGCTCAGAAGGCGTGAAAACAAGTATGCTCATTGCCGCTGCTGCCGGTTTCAACTGGCTTTGGCTTGTCGGATTTTACAATTTTCTGATTGGCGTCATCGTTCTTGTGATCGGCATCGCTGTTTTTTACCGTTGGGGTGATATTTTGTACGTCCGCAGAGGCGTGTTTCTTACGGTACTGTTTTTGCTGACATATTATAGCCATGTGGTCAGTTTTGGCATTCTTCTCGGGAGCGTTGTAATTCTTGCATGTTTTGCCGCTAGCGAAAAACGCAAGAGCTCAATAGGATGGGTACTGGCTTCAATACTGCCGATAGTTCCTCTGGCGACTATCTATCGGTCGGTTACAGCCGGTGGCGGCGGTTACAGTCCCGTTTGGCGATCATTGAACGATACAGGTTCTATCACGAACTGGATAAACCAGATCAGACTTGCCGATCCATTTATTATAATCAGTCGTAAGTCGCTGCCTTTCGTTGACGGTCAGTCTGATATGTACGCAATATTTACGCCGTTGTTGTGGATATCCGTCGCTCTGATAGTTCTCATGATTCCGACAATTTTCGAATGGAAGCGAAACCGCGAAGAATTTTGGCGCGCAGCTCCGTTCGTTTTTCTGGTTGCATTTTCCGTTCTTTTCGTAATGTTCGCTCCTGATGATTTCGGGACGGCTCACGGCGGCGTTCTGCGTGAACGAGTCGCGCTTTGTTCGCTAATCTTCTTTGTTCCGATCTTCCGTTTGGATAATGGAAAAATATTTAGAAGAATCGGGCAGACTCTGCTCATTTTTGTCATTGTATTTCAGACAGTGGCTTTGTGGGATTATGCGATCCGAACCGATGACATGGCCCGCGAATATTATGCGGCAAACTCCGTGATTCGTGACCAAGAGAGGATTGCATCCGTAACAATCATTAACGACAGTATGAAGTTTCATTCTCTCCCATCAACTCAGATGAACAATTTTCATCGAATTGGAAGAAACATAACGGTGTGGGATAATTACGAAATCGGGCATTTTCTTTTCCCGATTAAAGCAAAAACCGAACCCGATAAGCAGTTTGTACTTGATCTAACGAGTTCAAACGCTTTCCTTATATATTACCCGTCTCAGAATTTTCGGGAGCGGATATTACGTTTTGAATCTTTGATTTCAAACGACGGCGGAAGAATTGATGCGTTGTTTGTCTGGGGGCGCAATCAAGAATTGGACAATGTATTGGAAAAATATTTCAAGATCGAGCCGGATTTTGAAAGTGCAAATCTAAGATTACTGAGACGTAAGAAATAATAAAGATGCCAAATGAAGAAGCAATCGAA
>JBQTJB010000180.1:0-8410 GCA_052387555.1 Blastocatellia bacterium
CAGCAGCGTGTGGCGCTGGCGCGTGCAATAATAAACAGTCCGGCGATCATTCTGGCGGACGAGCCGACCGGCAATCTGGACACTGAAAATTCCAGAATAGTCCTTGATATGTTTCGCGAACTAAACGAAAAATATCAACAGACGATCATTATGATCACCCACAACCCGGAGGCCGCTGCGGTTTGTTCGCGGATCATCAAAATGAGGGATGGGCACGTAGTAGAGAGTGAAAAGTGATGAGTGATGAGTGATGAGTGAAGGAAACGAAAAAGAAAGCAGAATGCCGACGCCTAAACTCTATTTGCTAATTGCTAAATGCTAATTGCCGAACGCTAATTACTGAGTGCTGAACGCTTTAAATCATGGAGCAACTAAAGCGATTAATCTTGTGGAATTACAGCCGCGAAACGTCGGTTTATGTTATTTTCTGCCTTCTGATCGTCGCTTTTATTTTTTTGACGCCGAAAAGCTGGTTCGACAAACGTGAAAAACATGCAACCAATACGTCGCGGCTTATCGTCCAAGCTTACGAGTTTTCCCCCGATCACAACATTCTCGAACGCCGAGTAAAAGAGCTAAGCGGTAACCCTCACGCCGAGATCGTAAGTTGGCGAGAGAAGCAAAACGAACGCGGCGAGACGGTTTATGAGATTGATATCAGATAGTTTTGAACACGGAAGTTAGAGAACCGAAATAAATCTATCATTTTTATTTAGGAGTTTTTATGTTTATTGAGAAGTTTTTCCGGGCGGCTCTGCCGATAATGGTTGTATCGATTTTATTGTTCTCCGCTCATGCCACACCTGCGCAAGGGATTTTGCGCGAGATACTCGGCCGAATGGATACCCATTACAAAGCGTTAAAATCGCTTAAATCCGAGGTCGCAAGATCGCAGTTCAACAACCAACTGAAGGTATCTGACAACTACGAAGGCAAGATAGTGCTTGTTCCTGGAAAGGACCGCAACTTTTCGCTTCGGCTTGACTGGGTCATGCCCAAAGAAGAGCTTATTTCAGTCGTGAACGGGCAATATGTGCTTTATGTGCCGGGGATTAAACGTGCATACACCGGCAATTCGAATTCGAAGAAGCTGAATGGTGGCGGTGGCGGAAACGTTCTCAAGGCAATGAGCATGTCCGAAGCCGACTTGAAGAAAAATTACAACGTAAAATACGAAGGCCAGGTGCAACTTCGCGGTGTCGAAGTATGGCATCTACGTTTGGAACCGAAGGCTAAGGCGGATTACAAATTCGCCGAGCTTTGGGTGGACAAGGACGGAATGCCGCGGCAAGGAAAAGTAACGTCGCTGAACAACGATTCCGACACGTTTCTGCTTACGAGTTTTAAAAAGAATGAGACTATCGACCGTAAGATTTTCAAAGTAACTTTGCCGAAAGGCACAGAAGTTATAAAGCAATAAGATCCCTGTCCATTGGTACTCGACTTCGAAAGGGCTTCGGCTGTTATTCGCCGGAGCCTTTTCCGTGGATTTGAAAAGGTTTGGTTCAGTACATATAATTAAAGGTTTAGTTTTAACGAGTTTGATGATTTATGCCTAAGGCAAGCAGTTTCAGCAGATTTACACGTGGCGTGCGGCACACGGTTCGCGCCTTTGCCTCGACAAAACATCCCGTGTTGGTGCATATCGTGCCGATGCGGCGTTGCAATCTTTCCTGCACCTATTGCAACGAATACGACAAAACGAGCGACCCGGTGGCGATCGACATAATGCTTGAGCGTATCGACAAGCTTGCTAATTTCGGCTCATCGGTCATTACGATCTCCGGCGGCGAGCCGATGATGCACCCTGAAATTTACGAGATAAGTGCCCGCATACGCCATCATGGAATGATAGCCGGCCTCATTTCGAACGGATACTATTTCCAGCCGGAAAAAGTAAAAAAGCTGAACGAAGCGGGTCTCGATTATCTGCAAATTTCCATCGACAACGTCACGCCGGATGATGTGTCGAAAAAAAGCCTAAAGGTTCTCGATGGCAAACTTGTAAATCTTCGTGACTATGCGAAATTCAAGATTAATATCAATTCGGTTGTCGGCGGCGGCGTTGCCAATCCTGATGAAGCTCTGGTAATTGCCAACCGCGCCCGCGAGCTTGGTTTTTCGTCAACTGTCGGCGTTATTCATGACGGCGATGGCCTGAACAAGGGGCTGACCGACCACGAAAAGCTCGTTTATAAAGAGATCAAAAGCAAAGGCACAAGCTCGTACGCACGCTGGAACTGGTTTCAGGACCAGCTCGTCGATGGCGGCGAATACGAATGGCGTTGCCGTGCCGGTGCCCGCTATCTTTACGTTGACGAAGGCGGTATCGTCAGCTGGTGTTCGCAGCAACGCGGCACGCCTGGCATCCCGCTTCTCGAATACACCCACGCTGATATGCACCGCGAATACCACACCGAAAAATGGTGCGCCCCGACATGTACCATCCAATGTGTACATCAGGTCGGCCACCTCGACGCTTGGCGCGACCCGCAGATCTCCCTAAGCGACTACAACAATCGAAACGGGAAGGGGTTGAAGAAGGAAACGGTCGCACAAGTACTGAACGCAAAGTAGACTAAATTATGACGGCTTTGACTGACACCAAAACGGAAAAGGTCGCAGAGCTTATACTCGAGTTTCATAGATCTCCAATAAAAAATCTTCTCGTCGTCGGCTGTGGTGCTGGGATGGAAGCAGCGATACTTGCACAAAGGCTGGACGCCAAAGTGACAGGCATCGATCTTCGCGGTGAGTTCGACCCTATTGCGGCGCAACATTGTGAACTTCGTATTGCCGATGCGACCGAGCTTGAATTTGAGAATGAATCTTTCGATTTTGTTTTCAGCTATCACGCGCTCGAACACATAAATGATCCAGTCAAGGCGCTTCTTGAGATTCGACGGGTCTTGAAACCTGACGGCGGTTTTTGGATCGGTACGCCGAACAAGTCCAGGATAATCGGCTATATCGGCGGAAAGAATACAAGCTTTAGTGAAAAACTGAAGTGGAATTTTACGGACTGGAAAATAAGGTTCGCGGGCAAATTCGAGAACAAGTACGGAGCACACGCGGGATTCAAGTCGGGCGAGCTGCAATCGCTGCTGGCGTCTTTATTTTCAAAGGTCGACACGAGAACTTCGGAGTATTTCCTTGCAGTTTATTCGAGCAAACGCGGGTTGGTTCAATTGATTAACGCGTCGGGCCTCGCGCATCGAATCTACCCGAGCGTCTATTTTAGCGGCGTCAAATAACTATTCTTCTTGGACGTACCAATCCTCGTGCTTTGACCACCCGGCACAACGGAGGCATGAAGTCCATATCCATTGATGCCCGCACGTCGGACAGTGGCCGCCGGTTTCGAAGGTATTCCAATCCGTTCCACATCCGTTGTAGAAATATTCAGGATAATCGCAGTCCCAACAGGTCCAAAGGCTCGAACGCAACGGACGCCATTCACAGAGCGGACAAAGAATACCAGGCAGCAAATCATCGGCCAGATAATCTTCGATATCCGCAACTGGTTCATCCTGCGGTGTCGAACGTCTAAATGCGAGCGTCAGTCGGCGGATCATGTTTGCGTTTTCTATTGAACCAAAAATGAACATGCTTTAGTATTTCTCAAAAGGAATAATTTTCAAACTCCGCGGAATTTACAAATAATGTCCGACGCAAAACTCTTTATTCCCATTCTTTTGGGTACGAATCGGAAGGAACGTTCGAGCAAGCACGTTGCGAATTGGGTCTTAGCAAAAATGCAGGAGCGCGATGAGATCGAATCCAAATTTTTCGATGTTCGCGATTTCAACCTCCCGCAGGATCATTACGGCACCGAAATCGGGCATCTATTTCCCGAATGGCGTGACGCGGTTATCAAAGCCGATGGGCTTGTCATAGTTACACCGGAGTACAATCACGGCTATCCGGGCATTCTAAAGAGCGTCCTCGATCTGCTGCTGAAAGAGTATATTCACAAAGCTGTCGCGTTTGTCGGTGTTTCGGCCGGGCCTTGGGGCGGAACCCGTGTGGTCGAATCTATGGTGCCGATGGTGCGCGAACTCGGCCTCGCGGTCACCTTCTCTGATCTAAATTTTCCAAAAGTTCGGAGTAAGTTCGATGAAACCGGTGTGCTGCTCGACGGTGAGTACGACAAACGCATTACAGGTTTTCTTGACGAACTTGTCTGGATGGCCACGACGCTTCGCTGGGGACGCGAAAATGTCTCGTCAAAATATCATCAATAAGCTAAAATTGCTTTCATCAAGCGGCAAAAAACGGGTACAACGTTCGTCGTAATATCATTGGCGACCTAGATGTTCCGTTTGGAGAGCTTAATCGGTCGAACCAGAAAAAAAAATATCTATTTTGTTTTTAAGGAGCAGAATCAATGAGACACGATGTACCGCTTATACCACAAGGAACAAATATGGGATGTTGGGCAGCGAGTATCGCCATGATCCTTAGCTGGAAAAATAATGCGTCGTTCGATCCGGGAATGATCGCGGCAAATCCAGGCGGAACAAGCTATGTGCCGTCCCTGGCGAGCGGGCTTGATCCCAACGACAAATACATTCTCGAACGCAACGGCTTTGCTCTCGAAGCTCCACAATGTTACATGATGGAACCAATTCACAGGCTGATCGAGATGCATGGCCCGTTATGGGTTGCCGGTGCCGCCCCCGCTCCGCATATTCGGGTTGTAACCGGCTTCGACGGAGGCATGCTTTACATTAACGACCCAGCACCTGTGAATATGGGGTCCACTTACGCGAGAACGTTCGAACATTTTTTCGGTGAAATGGAAACCCTCGGTTCGCAGGAATTGACCGAAAAGAATCCGGTGTACGTCGCGTATTTAAGTACCTAAGCCGAGCATGTTCAAATGGACGCTGGTTATTTTCTTATCCAGCTTGCCAGCGAACCGGACAAGGATCTCGTTTACGAGCTAATAGGCGAGCACAGCCGCGACGACCCGAACGGCTTTCCGCAGGTATGTTTTATTGGCGTCATCAATCCGCAGAATCCGCGCGTCGAAACGCCTGAAGAAGTTCGCGACGACCTGCTTTTGGCCGCGAAATATATTCCGGTCGAACGGTTGGGAGCAACAGATGACTGCGGTTTTTCGCCGTTTAGCATTGACGTCAAATCTAAACACGGCTCGCTCGATGTTGCAAGAGACATTGCATTCCAAAAGACTGAATCGCGTATCAAAGGAACTGCTATGGCCTCGGAACAGTTTTTCGGAAAAGCGGCCGCTCAATAGAAGCCGAAACCCTGGATGATTTCCTTCTTCCTGGTAAAGAATGTGGCTGTGTAAAGAATCGATTAAGAACGTTTTTTGTTCACCGTATTTTGTGTATTCCATGGTCAAGGCTTATAACCAAGACCACGGAACACACAGAAAAACAAGAAAGATAAGAAATTAAAAAAGAACCCCGATTTCTCACATTTGATTTTCGAAACAACATCTCCTCGCATTGTGAAACATTACATTCGTCTGCTCTCGCATTCTTGAGCAATTTATTGTAAGAGTTATCTTGTCTTGAAATGTGGATTAGCGGCCATTTAAGCAAAAAAATAAAGAGCTTTAAGGAGATAACTGCACTATTTATTGTCTTTACTGTGACGGTTGGTTTATGCTCGCTTGAATGGACTAACGGTCTTCTGGGCGGAGTTTCAAGCGTAGGGGCTGAGCGCGTTCTGGCCGGGGAAATTCCTTACAGAGATTTTTGGACGATGTATGCCCCTGGGCATTTCTATGCCTTGGCGTTCGTATACTACATATTCGGCACTCATCTTTGGGTTGAAACTGTCTCCGCGACTGTAGTGGTTGCGGCAGGCGGTTGTGCAATTTTCTTACTGGCAAGAAAGTGCGGAGGAACGAGAACCTTATCAGGAATATGCTCGCTGGTATTTCTGGCTGCGTTATTCAATACAGGCTACATCAAATACTTTGGAAGTTATCCAATAACCATTCTTCTTGTTCTTGCGATTCTTAACTTTCTGGTTGACTACTTTGAAAATGGGCGGCGGGCCGTTTTATTTTGGGCAGGACTGACTGCCGGTGCGGTTTTAGTGTTCAAACACGATGTAGGTGGTTACACAGTTATCTCCTCCGTGTTGGGTTTAGCCGCCTACCATCTGGTCAAACGCAGGAATGCAAACGAACGTGAAACGTGGCCGTCGGTGATATCGGCTTTCGTCATCTACGGAGCCGCCGCGGCCTTATTATCAATTCCTGTCTATTTCTATTTCGCGATGGTCGCCGGCAGCGACATGCTTCGTGATCTCTTAATTTTTCCACTGACCGATTTTCCGTTCTCGCGTCCCGAAACCTATCCTGGTTTGATTCCGCGAGCGATTCGGGGCGGCTCCAACCTCAAAACACTGGTTAATTTCTGCAATTATCTTGTCTTCAATATACCTTACCTACTGCTTATTCTGGGCACTATCTCGGCTGTGTTTGCATTTCGAAAACGCAAACATTATGAGTTCGCGCTTATCGTAATGTTTTCGTCCGCTTTTCTGTTCCATTACAACGCGGCGCATGTTCAGATCAACACACATATAATTTCGCTTTCCATTTACAGTTCTTTGCTTGCGGTTGTTCTTTTTACAATATCTAAAGACTTTATCGGATTCGCCTCTTCCAAACTGCCACGCATGGCTGGTATTGGGTTTGCGTGCATGTGGCTGGCTGCGTTGTTAGCAGCTCCGGCATACAACATCTATATGAAAAGCGGAGTTGAAACGGCGGTTTTAACCTTACCTAAAGTTGATGGATTACGAATCGAATCGGACGAAGCGGCATATCTTTCGGCTCTGTCTTCGCTTGTTGACAAATACGTATCACAGGATGAGACGATTTATATCGGCTTGAACCGGCACGACGCGTTGTTGATAGGAGATACGAGGTTGTACTTTATTCTGAATCGTCCGAGCGCAACAAAATATCATGAGTTGCACCCTGCAATTACGGACACAACTCCGGTTCAGATCGAGATGATCGAGGAAATTAGAAATAAGAATGTTCGGATGCTCGTTTTAAAGCATATTTTTAATGACGAAATTGTGGAAAAGTTCAAGAAGGACTTTCTCAAGACCTTGCCCAACATCGGCGCTACCGAACTCGATAGTTTTATTCGGGAAAACTACGCCGAACATGCTCGATACGGGCAATATGCCGTTTGGTTAAAAAAGGAAACGGAACTCCATTCGGCTAACCCTTGAAGAAAACGGCTTTACCCACTGCGCCTAAGAGTTCATAGATTTCTGAAATCGTAACGGTCATCTTCGCGGAACGTCTTCGCCGATTGTCCAGACGATAACGGAACTTGAAAGGCCTAATCCCGACAGTCGCCCGGCCATCATTACCAGCGTCTCGCCCGGGTCGACTACAGCCGCCTTAAGAAGGGTTCGCTCGCCGATCTTGAGCATCTCCTGTGTAGCCCACGGAACCTCGTGAACGAAAGGCTGTACGCCCCAGACGAGCGCCAGCTGATTATATGCATCTTCGAATGTCGTGAGACCAAATGTTTGCAATCCGGAGCGAAAGCTGGACAATCGTCTTGCCATCAAACCCGATTCTGTAAAAACGGCGACCTTCTCGGTCATGGTTTCTTTCGCGGCGTAAGCGGCCGCCTTGCAAAGAGCCTGGCTTGTGCGGCCAGACGACGGCTGCGAAAGCTTTACTGGCTTCTTTAACTGTGCCGGTTTGATGGTCTCGGCAGCATCGATAATTCTAACCATCGTCTTGACCGTTTCCAACGGGTATTCGCCCGTCGCAGTTTCAGCCGAAAGCATTACAGCGTCCGAACCGTCCCATACGGCATTCGCTACGTCCGAGGCCTCGGCCCGCGTCGGATGTGGATTTTCGATCATCGATTGCAGCATCTGCGTTGCGGTTATCACGAACTTGTCATTTGCAATGGCTTTTTCGATTATGCGTTTCTGATAGACGGGAACAAGTTCGACGCTTGTCTCAACACCGAGATCTCCGCGAGCGACCATAAGTCCGTCGGTCTCGGCGATTATTTCGTCAAGGTTTTCTATCGCTTCGGCCTTTTCGATCTTTGCCACAAGCAAAGCACGGCCCATTTTGCGCGTATTTAGTTCCTTAATTCTGGCTTTAACCTCTCGGCAATCCTGAGCGGTCCTGACAAAGGATAAGGCAATATAATCAACGTTTTGGGCCATTGCCCATACAAGATCGGCATGGTCTTTTTCCGTCATTGAAGGGATCGGCAGGGAAGTGTTCGGCAAATTTATTCCTTTGCGTTCCTTCAGCCAGCCGCCGACCACAATTGTACAAAGTACATCTGTTTCATTTACCGAATCTACGCGCAGTTCGAGAGCTCCGTCGTCCAGCAGAATGATCGTATCGGGGCCGACAACGCTCGGAAGCTGCGTG
>JBQTJB010000181.1:0-7946 GCA_052387555.1 Blastocatellia bacterium
GGACCTTCCACTTTTAACTTTTTCCGCCGAAAAGCCGGGTAACTATTTGCTCGCGATGGAGCGAAATTGGTCATACATCACCCTCGATGCCGACAAGTTTGAAGATTATCTTCGCGAGGACGGGATGGAATACATCATCGCCGAACGCGAGAAATTGGGCGAAACAAAAAAGGAAGGCAAAGAGCGTTACAGCCGCTATATCAAAGGGCTGATTCAAGTCGGCGATTCGCGTGATAAGACATTTGCAAAAAACACAGCACTTAAGCTTGAGATAATTCCGCTTAAAAATCCTTATTCACTCAAGGCAGGTGACACGCTGGGCGTGCAGGTTTTATTTGAAGGAAAGCCGCTTGTCGGTAAAACAATATTTGCCGACAATCGCGATGGCGAAGCTATCTCGAAAAAAAAGCTAGTCACCGATGCTCTGGGTAAGGCTACGGTGAATGTCGACCGCAAAGGAATCTGGATTGTTCGCCTCGTCTTTATGCGGCGCTGCACTAAGGCTTGCGAAGGCGCGGATTGGGAAAGCTTCTGGGGAGCGTATAGTTTTGGGTTGAAGTAATAATAATAGGGTAGTCCAGCGATGAACACAGATTTTTGATGAAATATATCTGTGTTAATCTTTGTACATCGGTGGATAGTTTTTTATGCAGGCGTTCGAAGTTGGCGACATAAAATTTGGCAACGGTCAATTATCATTCCTGCTTGGCCCATGCGTGGTCGAATCGGCGCAGCATGCGCTTTTTATGGCGCAGGAAATAAATGACATTTGTAAGCATGTTGGCGTGGGGGTCGTTTATAAGTCGTCTTTCGATAAAGCAAACCGCAGCTCGATCGAGAGCTTTCGCGGGGCCGGGATGAAGTTTGGGCTTGAGGTGCTGGCACAGGTAAAGGCGGAGATCGGCGTTCCGGTTATCACCGACATTCACGAGCCGTGGCAGGTTGAAAAAACTGCCGAAGTTGCGGATATTTTGCAGATTCCGGCGTTTCTTTGCCGGCAAACAGATTTGCTGGTTGAGGCTGCGAAATCCGGCAAAGCCGTCAATGTAAAAAAAGGACAGTTTCTTGCACCCTGGGATGCAAAGAACATTGTCGATAAATTGCGCGATTCAGGTTGCGAAAAGATCTTGCTTACCGAGCGCGGTGCAAGCTTCGGTTACAATAATCTGGTTGTCGATCTTCGCTCGTTTCCGATAATGCGTTCGTTTGGCGTTCCGGTCGTTTTCGACGTTACACACAGCTTGCAGCTTCCTGGCGGACTTGGAAAGGCAACGGGCGGGCAGTCCGAATACATCGAAAACTTTGCACGTGCCGGTGTTGCCTGCGGCGTTGACGCCGTGTTTATGGAAGTGCACGACAATCCGGCAAAAGCACCGAGCGACGGACCGAACCAGTTGCCGCTTGAACGGCTAGAAAAATTGCTCTCCAAACTTAAACAGATTCACGAACTTGTAAATGAAGAATAGACCGCAGAGACGCAAAGACGCCAAGATGAAACTATTGCGAATTTTGGCATTTGCCTTTTTGATTTTTACTTTTATCTTTTCAGCATTCGCCCAAGACGACACGCGCATTTCGGCGACTTGGCAGGTGCAGAAGTACGATATAAATGCGACGCTGCCGACGTTGGAGAGCGATCGCAATCTGACCGTTAAGGCGAAAATCGACCTGAAAAATGTTTCGTCGAAGCCTGCATCGAGCCTGACCTTTCGCATTAGCCCAAACGCGACGGTTTCAGCCGTCACCATCAATAATTCTCCAGCGGATTTTACAAAATCTGAGGAAAAGCTTGGCACGGCTTCGCTTCAGCGTATTGCGATCCGCATTCCGTCGGTCGCTCCGGGAGGCAGTGTTTCGGCGACCGTCGATTACAAACTAACTCTTAAAGATAATTCGGGTCTCAACTCGATCTCGCCCGCCGGATCGCAATTTCTGCCGATGTCCTTTTGGTACCCGACGCCGAACAGTTGGTATTTTGCACGCGGAGCAGATTATGCAGGAACGCGAGTGCAGGTTACGGCACCTGGGCAAACGTTCGTTTCCAGCGGCGTTGAAAGTGCCGGGTCGTTCGATCAAAAGCTAAATATCCAGCCGTTCTTTGTCAGTGGAAATTGGGACTTGACAAACTCTTCGGGTGTTTCGGTCTATCTTCCAAAAGGTTCCGGAGTTGAAGAGCAAAAACGCGCCGCCGAACTCGCGGCGCTTGCCTCGGAAGCAAAAATGTACATAACCGGTTTGCTTGGAACCGCTCCCGATACGCCTTTGCGTTTGGTTGCGGTCGGGCGCGGTGCCGGATTTTACAGCGGCGGAACGATTTTGTTCGACCAGGCCATTCTGCGGCGAGGCAAGATAGATTCGCTGACGGCAATGAATATTTCCGAAGCGACAGCAAAGCTATGGATCGGCGAATCGGTCACTGTTAACGGAGACGGTTATGGCGTTATTCGCGAAGGACTGCCGCGTTTTATCGCGACGGAGTTTATTGAAACGAAATATGGAAAGGATGTGGCCGAAATTGAATGGACGCGGCAGCGAAACGCATACGCTTCGGTCTCGCGGCGTGACGCTCCGTTGATGATGGTTGCCCCGCTCGACGACTATTATTTCCCGGCGGTGGCAAATAAAGGCGCGCTGCTCTGGCGCCTTCTTGCCAAAAAAACCGGTGAAGGAAATTTTTTCAACACGATCAAAACCAACAGCCGGTCAGGTACTTTAAATTTGACCGAGCTTAGGACTGCGTTTTCCTCACAGAAGGATTTTCTCGATCAGATGCTCGATCAGATCACGGATTCGAATTTTCTCGTCGGCCTTCCGCAACCCGCCGGCTCAGAGACAAAGGTAGCGCTTCGAAACACGGGCGGCGTCGATGTAACGGTAAATGTCGCGACTGTGCTTTCCAATGGAGAGAAGATGTCGGCACCTGCAACAATTCGTGCAAAAAGTTTTGGAGAGATTACGTTCAAGACGGCAACTAAGATCGTTCGCGTCGAGATAGATCCCGAAAAATTCTATCCTCAGACCGATTATTCCGACGATGTCGCTCCGCGCGAGACGACCGAAAGCGATTCGCTTCTGGGAGTAAAAAGGTTCTTCGATAAACAGGAATTTGCGAACGCTGAAAAGGCAGCACGGGCGGTGTTGCAGCAGGTGCCTCGTTTTGACGACGTTCGTATTTTACTTGCGCGTTCGCTGCTTGCCCAAAACAAAAACGTCGAAGCGGAACGTGAATTCCGGGCGGCGCTCGATGAAAAGCTTCCCACATCGCGGACTATTGCCTGGGCGAATGTCGGGCTGGCCGAAACAGCACTTCGAGCCGGACAGAACCCGCAGGCCGTTCGGTTTGCCGAACAGGCGATACTTGCCGATGCCGAATACGGAGCAAGCCTCGCCGCGCGGATCATCCGAAATAAGGTAAACGCAGTGTCTAACCCGGATGAATCCGTAAAAGCGTATTTCACGCAGTTCGACCGCGTGGCAATTTCAAACCGCAAAGCCGATCTTGACGCGATAGTCATGCCGGGCGAAGTCACGCGTTTTGCCAACGGAATTTCCGGACAGACAACCGAATGGAAAACGCAGGTAAATCACGTAGACAAGATCGACACAAATACTGTTTTGGTCGAAACCGCAATGACGATCAAACTACTGAACCGAGAAGTCGAAACCGGCATGGCCGTCTACCGTCTGTCGCGCGTCGGCGGTGGATGGAAGCTAAGCGGCGTTGAAATTTTCGAGGTGCGGTAGTACGATTTCCTTACTCAGGTTTGAGGCTATTTATGATAACAGTAGAAGGAATATTCGATGGGACGCGAGTAATTTTTCGGGAAAAGATTCCGGTGAACACTAGCTATAAGGTGATCATTACCTTTGTGGAAGAAATCGACGAGGTGCGTGAATTTGCCGCCCAAAGCCATGGATTGGATTTTTGGCAAGACCAACGAGAAGACCTTTATCAGGATTATCTCCAGTAATGAAACTTGGCGACATAGTTTTGCTTCCATTTCCGTTTGCGGAATTCACTAATCGAAAAGTACGACCAGCTGTTGTTGTTTGCGAGACTAACGATAAGTACAAGGATATCGTTGTGTGCGCAGTTAGTTCCGTCGTTCCTTCAAACATAGGTAAATTCGAAATTCTCATCTTGCCTGATAAAGAAAATAATCTTCGCGCAGAATCGATAATTAAAGTCGACAGAATTGTAACCGCCAAGAGCGATTCCATTATAATAACTCTTGGTCAACTGAATTCCACGCAAATCGAGCATTTCACAACCCTATTCCGCGATTTGGTGGCGTAGAGATGATAAATGTCAATAAGCTCCGAACAACTGTCGAGAATAAAGCTTATGCTTATGGACTGCGATGGCGTTCTGACCGATGGGCGGCTTTATTTTTCCGAGCACGGCGAGACAATAAAGGTTTTTAACGTCCGCGACGGCCAGGGATTTGCTTTGTGGCATGCCGCCGGGTTCCAGTCAGGGATAATCTCCGGCCGCGATGCGGAAACGATTATTAAGACTCGCGCGGACGAGCTCGGCATTAAGTATGTGCGAGTGAAATCAAAAAATAAGGTCGCAGATTTTAATGACATCATCGCGGACGCGGATGTTTCGCCGGATGAGGCTGCTTTTATCGGAGACGACGTTGGCGATTTACCGCTCTTGAAAATCGTGGGTTTGCCGGTTGCTGTCGCTGATGCATCGGAAGAATTAATACCGGTCGTTTCCTACGTAACGAAAAGAAAAGGCGGCGAAGGAGCGGTTCGCGAGGTTATCGACCTTATTCTTAGATCGAAAGCCGCTTAAGGCAGGATCAGACCAGAGAGCGCCATGTCATTAAGACTGAATTCGATAAGTTCAGGAAGCTCCCTGGCAAAATTTGCTTTTTGATTCTCCGGTACTGAGACGCGTTCGTGAATGGCTTTTTCCATGGCGCCGCGATCCGATTTTCCGTCAGCCGCAAGAATTACATGCCTCACCAATTCGTTTTCAAGTTTTAGGTTCATTCCCGTCAATGTCGTCACGCTTTGGCTGCCGCGTTCGGCCTGCCACCTTGCAAACTCGCTTGCATGGGGGAGTTCGCCCGGATCGAAAGAAAACTCCGGCTGCCAAAGATGAATTTTTAGCATGCCGGCCCGGAACATTTCAAAAAGAAATGATGCAGTTTTGTTTTCGTCGTCACTCGTTACATTTACCGAAGCCGCTTTAAGCCTTTGCATTGCCTCTTTCAATAAAGAGGAATACGGGACGCATCTTGACCGATGTTCGACCATTGCCGCGAGAGCAGTTTTTGTCAGCGGATGATTCACCTGAAACGAACCGCCTTTCGGATGGGCGAAACTTTCGACCGATTGACCAGTTATGTCTAGGTTCTCAGACTCCGCTGCGACTCCAGAAGAAAGAAGAAGTTTCGAAAGGACCGTCGGTGAGGGTTTCCTATCTAATGCTGACGATTTCCGGCAAATAAGCGAACTTCTAAACCGGCGGCCGTTGATAAAATCCAGATACTGCTCGCGGCGAACATAATCACCGCCGAACTCAGCCAGCACCTTTCTGACATCCGGCGCAAAACCGCCGTCCTGCATTGCCACGGCGTCGGATTCGCAAACATACTGAAGCCCGTGTCGAGCAATATAATCGTTGAATTCGTGAAAGTAGAATGGTTGGTTGATCTCGGCAAAATCATCGTGATAAATGTTCGCAATCTTCCGTTGAGTGATCTCGGCAAATTCGTGTTTTAGAAGTGCCTCGTAAACGCTTTCTTTCTCGGCTGCATTGCCTAGGAAATCGATAAAGGCCAGTCCTTGCCGAACCCTCTCATATGGGTCACCGATCGTCTCTGTGTGATAACGCATTATCTCGCAAGCGATTTCGCGCATATGGCATCCGGGATAAGCGTTATAACTGATGTACCCGACGCCGTTTTCTGTCAGGCACAAACCGTATATCTCAAGTACGCGTCTGCGAACATTTTCAGGCACCCAGGAGTAAAGTCCATGAGCGATTATGAAATCAAATTTACCAACCTCGTTTGTATCGAGTTCTAGAATGTCTTCTTTGCGAAAGTTTGTGTTTGAAATCCCAAGCCGTCCGGCGGTTTGGTTTGCCTGATCTATATGCACCTGAGATAGATCGATCCCGACGAATTCGCTATTCGGCAAAACATAGGCAAACGAGATCAGATTGGTGCCGTCGCCGCAGCCGAGTTCGAGTACGCGACATTTCTCCGGCCTTGCGGGATTCATGCCGAAAACTGTCGCCATAGCCCCGAGTGAATCGGGATGCGTCTGCGGAAAAACAAAGCTAGGGTAGGGAACGTCGTTGTAAGTGAAATTTTCGTTCATATGCTAATCAGACTCATTTTTGCACGAGTTTCTGTCGAATGCGTAGGCCGCGTTTTGTTTCGTTTCAGCGCAGTGCATCTGTGTTTCCATGAAACAAGTGTCGTCATGAAATAGGGTGAAAATAAAATAGGATGAAAGTGGAGGATAAAACAACTGAAACATCTGAAGTACGTGGTACGGCCTGAAACATTCTGTAAGAGTGACGGCTTTAGCCTTTTGTCCGCATTGTTTAAAAATGATCTCACGCAAAGACACAAAGCCCGGAGAGTTTGAGACTTGCGCTGCTTTTGGTTCTTTGAGTTTCTCAATGAACATAAGGTTTGGCCGGTCGCAAAATATTGCCGACAGCCGGCTAATGGAATTATCGATCAGTTTTCGACGGTAAGGAATAGCAAATTGCGCGATATGCGCGATTTGATCGGTTTGGAATGTTTGGAACGGTCATTGTCTCTGCGCGGAATAGAGCTAATTGAATGACCAAACCATCCGCTGAATTAGTTTGCTATGGATTTTGCGACCGCTTATGCAGACAATTTTTTCTTGAGGGCGTCAGTCGATCTGTGCAATAATTTTACATCGAAAGCTAAGCGGGCGTAACTCAATGGTAGAGTGTCAGCTTCCCAAGCTGAAAGTTGCGAGTTCGACCCTCGTCGCCCGCTCCAGATAAGGCAGAAAACAACATCCAGAAGGAAATTTGTCTCCTGTTTTTTGATTTTGAATTTTGAATTCGGTTCAGTATTTCGCAACCATACCAGCAATGGAAACTCGCGCGGAAATACATGCAATTCCGTCAAATTCTAACTCAGTGTAAGTTTAGGACGGATATTCTTAAATTTGCTTCACTTTGGCTTGACAAAAAAGCATATCGCGTAGAAAATCATTATTTGCCTCGAAGCGTAGTGTTTAGCTTGATAATTTAAAAGTTAGAAACTTTGCCGAGTCTGCTTGACAACAGATTATGCATCTGTATAATCAAAAGTTTCGCCCCTGGAGAAGTTTTAAGGGGAGCGAAGTAAAAGAAGTTGATATTTGAAAACTAGATATGTGAGTCCATGTGTTAATTCGTATAAACGAACAACGTCTGTTAAGACTTCGGTTTTAACGGACACGTCAGATGAATTTCTGACGTTAAATAATGAACTAGGAAACTAACGAGAGTTTGATCCTGGCTCAGAATCAACGCTGGCGGCGTGCCTCAGACATGCAAGTCGAACGATTAAAGCTCTCTTCGGAGAGTGCATAGAGTGGCGCACGGGTGAGTAACACGTAAGTAATCTGCCCTCGAGTGGGGAATAACGTTCGGAAACGGACGCTAATACCGCATAATGCAGCGGCACCGCAAGGTGACAGTTGTTAAAGGAGCAATCCGCTTGAGGAGGAGCTTGCGGCAGATTAGCTTGTTGGTAAGGTAACGGCTTACCAAGGCTACGATCTGTATCCGGTCTAAGAGGACGGTCGGACACACTGACACTGAACAACGGGTCAGACTCCTACGGGAGGCAGCAGTCGGGAATTTTGGGCAATGGGCGAAAGCCTGACCCAGCAACGCCGCGTGAAGGATGAAGTATTTCGGTATGTAAACTTCGAAAGAATAGGAAGAATAA
>JBQTJB010000182.1:0-3828 GCA_052387555.1 Blastocatellia bacterium
TTTCGGTACGTCCAAGGGCATGGCCAGGTAGCTCAGTTGGTAGAGCAGCGGACTGAAAATCCGCGTGTCGGCGGTTCGATCCCGTCCCTGGCCACCAAGAAGTTTTTTAGAATTGGGGCACTTCTATCCAGGTGCCCTTTTTCGCGCTTGCTTGTGTTACATTTGAATAAAGTCTTTTATGGAACCGCTTGCGAGCAGGATAAGGCCGAGTGGGTTGGATGAGTTTGTCGGTCAGGAGCATCTGGTCGGCGGGGGCAAGCCGCTGCGTTTAGCCATTGAGCAGTTCCATATTTTTTCATTTGTACTTTGGGGCCCGCCCGGAACCGGTAAGACAACGCTCGCGCGGATTTACGCAAACGCAATCAACGCCGAATTTCATGAGCTGTCGGCTGTGTCGGCTGGTAAGGAAGATATTCGTAAGATCGTCGAACCAAAACGGGCAGAGGATCAAAAAAAAGATATCGGAGAACCCAGTCTCTTTGAGGACTACCAATCCTTGGAAAGAACCGCCCAAATCGGTGTCCACTCGTCCTTAGTTAGAAGTGAATCTGAAGACAACCAGCGTGTCCTGTTCCTCGACGAAATACATCGCTTTAACAAAGCTCAGCAGGATTTCCTTTTACCTTATGTCGAAAGCGGTGAACTCGTTCTGATAGGAGCTACGACTGAAAATCCGAGTTTTGAGGTAATTCCCGCATTGTTGTCTCGTCTTCGTGTCTTCGTGCTTGAAGAATTTACGGACGACCAAATGTCCGCGATCATCGACCGCACCGGTTTCAAACTTGCGGACGACGCAAAAGCGTGGCTGATCGAGATGGCAAATGGCGACGCCCGCCAGTCGATCACGATGATCGAGAACACCTCGAATCTCTATGATGAGATCACCCTCGAAACACTGAAGGAAACCTTACAGTCAAAGTTTCTTCGATACGATAAAAAAGGCGAAGAGCATTACAACGTAATCAGCGCGTTTATCAAATCCATGCGAGCGAGCAAGCCCGATGCAGCGATGTATTATCTTGCGCGAATGATCGAATCCGGTGAAGATCCCAAATTCATCGCACGCCGAATGGTGATATTTGCTTCAGAGGATATAGGTTTAGCTCAGCCGACGGCTTTGGGCGTCGCAAACGCTGTTTTCCGTGCCGTCGAAACGATCGGTTACCCGGAATGTGTTCATAATTTGGCCCATGGCGTTGCTTATCTTGCCAACGCTGCAAAGGATCGAAGTTCGACCAGCGCGATCGGCAAAGCAATGGAAGATGCGAAGAAATTCGGCAATCTGCCGGTTCCGATGCAGATCCGCAATGCTCCAACAAAACTGATGAAGGAACTCGGCTACGGAAAGAAGTCAGAGGGCGATTCCGAAGACCTAATGCCCAAGAAACTCGAAGGCCGGAAATACTTCGAATGATTTTTCACCATAGGGCGTGAAGATAATAGAGATAGTTTGGTGTTCTTCGTATTTTTCTGTAATTTCGTGGTTTGTATTTTTTGATTTCTATCTGTAACCACAAAATTACACTAAGCATCATGAAATATTTTTGCAGCAGATTTTCCTGTAGGTAAATTGAATGAAGAATAATTTATTGATATTCACGATTTTCTTGTTTTCGGGTTCTAACTTGTTCGGCCAAGCTGACCGGGACTTTGTGTCCACACGTGAAATGGATCGCATCAACTGGATGGAATTTAAGGAAGTAATTCCATCAAAAATCACGACGGTCATTTTGCCGACCGGAACGCTCGAACCGCACGGCGTGATTAACAACGGCGCCGACAATACTGCTCCGACCGCGATGGCTAAAACGATCGCCCGCCGCGTAAATGCAATGATCGCGCCTACACTGCCTTACGGAATTACAGGTTCGATGGAAGCATATCCGGGCGCATTTCAGATAAATGAAACTGCCTACCGGCCGTTTGTAAAGCAAATCCTAGAAGGCCTTGCAAAGAATGGTTTCAAAAACATAATTATTTTGAACGGTCATGGCGGCGGCCAGACAGCAGTGCTGCAATCTGTCGCGGCTGAGGTCGCCGTCGAGAAAAAGGTTCGGACATTAGTTATCAATTGGTGGTCGTTCGCGTCAGACGAAACTAAAGAAGTTTTCGGCGAAGATGGCGGTCATTCCGGCTGGAACGAAACCGCTTTTATACAAGCAATCGACCCGACGCTTGTCCACCCTGAAAGATATAAAGACGACCTGGCAACGGCGTATCCCGCACCCGGAACCTGGTCCGCCGTTCCCTTCCCTTCATCGATTGGCCTTTATCAAAAAGGTCAAGGCCTTCCGAAGTTTGACCAGGCAAAGGCCGATCTCTATTACAAAAAGGTCACGGGCAAGGTTGCCGATCTCATTATCGAAACCATTCGTAAATGGGACTCGGCCGGACTTTAACCCTCGTTCAAAGTTCAGGCAAAAGCTTGAATTCTGAACTTTACTGCAAATTATCTTGTGCTACAATCGTCTTATCGAATGACCAAAAGTCTATTTTAGTCATTAGTCAAATATGCGAGATTCAGCACAGTCGCAAACAACCCGCGACGCCATCCTCGACGCTACCGACCGGCTTTTGTCGCGATTCGGTTATAAGAAAATGACCATAGACGACCTTGCCGCCGAGGTCGGAATCGGCAAGGGCAGCGTGTACCTGCATTTTACAAGCAAGGAAGAGATCGCTCTTTCGCACATCGACCGCATAATCGAGCGATTGAAAAGCAATCTGCATTCGATTGCAGAGTCAAAAAGCGGCTGCGATGTTCGCCTGCGCAAGATGCTTGCCGAGCGTGTGCTGTTTCGTTTGGACAGCGTTCAGCACTATTCGCAAAGTCTGAACGAACTTCTGGCGCACCTTCGCCCTAAACTCCTCGAACGACGCAAACGCTATTTTGAAGAAGAAGCTCGCATCTTTGCCAATCTGCTCGATGAAGGAAAAAAGGCGGGAGTGTTCGCAATAAAAGACCCGATGGAAACCGCACGCACTCTTTTGGACGCAACGAACGCGCTCCTTCCTTACAGCCTTAGCGCTTATGAACTTGGCGAGCGTAAAGAGATCGAGCGAAAGACAGATCGGGTGGCTGACCTGATTCTTACCGGATTGTTGAAGTAATCGATAAAGTCTTTTCTTTTATTACCCTCATTGTCTTGATTATTTGATTATTTTCGACTTACACCCCGTGTAGGAGACGGGATAGTGATAACGTCGCTTGGCACAAACGTCGATAGGTCTTACGCTTTGGCTTTGCAGGCATTTAAGCATCCCGTAAAATAGTGCCAGACAAGGGTAGATTTCCCGATATTGAGGATTACGCTTCAAGCTATATTAATAATCTTATTGGAATCGGCGACGGTCTTGGTTTCGAAGATGGCGAGGGCGCAAATATTGTAGGAAACAGTATAAGACCGGCCAATCCGCGTCTTGGCCCGTTGACAGACAATGGCCGCGGAATACCCACCCACTCTCTTCTTCCGGAGAGCCGCGCGATCAACGCCGGCGATGCCGCTTTTCTTGACAATTGGTGGAGAGATCTTTTTCGAACCGATCAGAGAGGCGCCGAGAGGATATTTAATAAAGCGGTCGATATGGGGTCGGTCGAATATGGTGCCAGCCAATTGCCGCTAACTTCTGCCGTGCTGGGACGGATCGAAGGGCCGGGCGGCCGGGCGGTTTCGCGTGCGGTTATCACCCTGAGGTTTCCGAACGGCGAAACGCGATCCGCGATCACAAATCCGTTCGGCTATTATCGCTTCGCCCCGGTTCCCGCAGACGCCGAATATTCGGTCGAGGTCAGCGACAAACGCCTAACCTTCAAACCGCAAACACTTC
>JBQTJB010000183.1:0-18660 GCA_052387555.1 Blastocatellia bacterium
ATGAGGCTTCGCTTCGAACTCAGCCGGTGAACATCGATCCGGAAAAGGGAATTGATTTTTACGAGAATGTAGCCCGCTTCGAAATTCAATTGATCGAATCGGCATTGGAGATGACAGGCGGCCGTCAAAACAAGGCCGCAAGACTTCTGAATATGCGGACCAGCACGCTCTGCACCAAGATGAAGCAACTGAACATCAAGCTGACATAAATATCATGACAAAAGCAATCAAACTATATGCCGCGGCCGCTGTTCTTTTTACTTTTATTTTCGGCTTTCCGGCTTCTATAGCAGCACAGAAAAAGAATGGCAAGGGAACGGTCGCGGCTCCTTTGTTTACATCGGATGCCGTCGCTTTCGTTGGGGTGAATGTGATTCCGATGGATCGCGAGCGGATTCTACAAAACCAGACTGTCATCATTCGCAACGGCTTGATCGCAGAGATCGGGGACGCGAAAAAAATCAAGGTGCCGAAAGATGTGACGCGTGTAGACGGGACCGGAAAATATCTTATTCCGGGCCTTGTCGATATGCATACGCATCTGCTGTCCGACGGTGACGAGTATCCAGACTCGATCGCCCCGGACGAACTTCGCGTAATGGTCGCAAATGGCGTAACGACTGTAAGATTTATGATCGGTACGCCGGAATTACTTCTTCTTCGGACGCGTTCGGCAAAGGGTGAGATTACCGCCCCGACCATTTTTGTCGCGTCGCCACATCTTACGGGCCGCGATCAGGGAAACAACTTTGTAGTCGGCACGCCGGATGAAGCCCGCGAAGCGGTGCGAACATCAAAGGCTGCCGGATATGATTTCATCAAGATAACGACCTACGTTAAGGCGGAGGTTTACGAGGCCGCTATCGACGAGGCCGCGAAACAAAACATCCAAGTTATCGGCCACGCCGACCGCGAATACGTTACCGCCGTTCGTGCGTGGAAGGCAAAGCAGCAGATAGAACATCTCGATGGCTATATGGAGCAGCTTCTCCGCGACGATGCTCCGATGAAAGGTTCGGTCTCCGATCTTTATATGTCGGACCCAAAGAACTGGGAAAGCATCGATTATATCGACGAATCAAAGATACCGATCGTTGCAAAAAAGACTGTTGAATCGAATCCGTTCGTAAACCCGACGCAGCATTTCTTCAAGAATTCATTCGGCACTCCACGCAGCGAAGAATCGATCCGCGCACAGCCCGATTTCCGCTTTTATCCCGAGAAAGTGCAAAAGCAATGGTTCGATTTTTACAAGCGTTCGCGAATGATGAACCAGGTTTCGTGGGAACGAAAAGCGAAGTGGATCGCGACGCGAAATAAGATCATCAAGGCGATTCACGACGCCGGCGGCAAGATAATGGCCGGCTCGGATACGCCGGAGTTTCTTTGGCTCTACGGATTCGCAATGCATCACGAATTGAAAGCGCTTAGCGAGACAGGCATCGGCAACTACGCCGCGCTTGCGGCCGGTACAAGGAACCCGCAGGAATTCCTCGGTGTGCTCGACAAGGCCGGTACTGTCGAGAAAGGCAAACGCGCCGATCTTGTTCTGCTCAATGCCAATCCTCTTGACGACATCACGGCAACGTACAACCGAGCGGGCGTGATGCTCAAAGGAAAGTATTACACTCAGGCTGAACTCAATGCCTGGCTCGACGAGATCGCGCCGAAGATCGCCAACTCATATGCAGAAGCCCGCACGAAGTAAGGACGAATACTCTAGAGACTAAAAAAAACTATGAAAAAGACAATCATTCTATCGATTATTCTTGCAGCATCGATTACGTCTCTTTTTGCTCAAAAACAAGATGACAAATCGGCCGCTCTGGCGGTCGTCAACAAACTTTTTGATGAAATGGCTGCGGCCAATGCAGCGGGCATTCTCGCAACCGGCACTGCGGAGAACCAGCTTGTTGCCGTACGCAAGCTAAAAGACGGCAAATCACGCGTTGACGTCATCAACGGTGAAGCATTCACCAGATTTTTCACAAAGCCCGGCGTGATCAAGGAAGTTATGTACGACCCGAAAGTAGAGGTCAGCGGCGATTGGGCGATGGTTTGGGGAAGATATGTTTTCTTCGTGGGGGACAAACTTTCGCATTGCGGCATCAATCAGTTTAATCTCGTTCGCACTGATAGTGGATGGAAGATCGCCAACGGCGCTTCGACCATCGACCCCGGTGACTGCACCGAAAAAGAAAAGGCCATGAAACCGACTTACAGGTGAAGTTTTGTTTCCGGAATAAGTGATAAATGATAAGTAAAAGTTTATAGATGGAACACCGCTTCATTTATAACTCGTCAGCAAAACATTTTTTGAAAAGGTTGCGGCGAGCGCTTTCACGATCGACCCTGATTCGCTCACGCTCAACCCACAGTCGTTGAAATGGGAGTCTATCGCGGGCGGCAAACGAAGACTGACGGACGGCACGACGACCGTCGAGTTGATCGACATCGGCAGCGGGCCGCACGCCGAGGAAATGCTTGTCGCTTATTTCCCAAATGAAAGACTTATTTTTCAGGGCGATCTGCTGAACCGGCCGAACAACGGAGATCAACCGACCGCAAACGATACTTCTGCCCACTTTTTGAATTGGATAGACAAGCAGGGACTGGCTGTCGAAAGGATCATCCCCGTTCACGGCCCGTCCACGATAATGGACGAATTTCGTAAAGCCGTAGCGGATAAGCAAGCAGCGAAGCAATAAAGGGCAGAAACACGAGCGGCAGCGAGTGTGCCCTGCCTGCTTTCGTATTTCAAACGCTAGGTTTCGGCAAGGCTCAGTGGTTATAGCTCGTGTTACTGCTTGCAATTCGCACCTCTCTGGCTACAATTGAACTCACTTCAACAATCCGGAGATCAAAATGCGAAAAATTTTTGTTTCTTTCTGTGTTCTCGTTTCCTTAACCACGTCGCTTTTTGCGATCGACATGAGCCGTGAGATCGACGCGGCCACCACAAAGATAATGCCGAAAGTTGTCGAATGGCGTCGGCACGTCCATCAGTATCCCGAACTTGGAAATCGGGAAATCAAAACGGCAAAGTTCGTCGAGGATCATCTGCGAAAACTCGGAATGGAAGTTCGAACCGGCATAGCGAAAACCGGCGTCGTCGGCATTTTGAAAGGAAGCCAGCCTGGGGCGGTAATCGGCCTGCGGGCGGATATGGACGGCCTTCCCGTGACCGAAAGAAATTCGCTGCCGTTCGCGTCAAAAGAAACCACCGAATTCAGCGGCCAGAAGGTCGGCGTGATGCACGCCTGCGGGCACGATACGCACGTCGCAATGCTGATGGGCGCCGCCGAAGTGCTTGCCGGAATGAAGGATAAGATCAAGGGAACGGTGGTGTTTATCTTTCAACCCGCCGAAGAGGGGCCGCCCGCAGGTGAAGAAGGCGGTGCTCCGTTAATGGTAAAAGAAGGCGTGATGGATAACCCGAAGATTGACGCAATCTTCGGCATCCACATCAATTCTCAGACCGAGATCGGCAAGATAAAATACAAATCCGGCGCCGTTATGGCTTCGAGCGATTGGTTTCAGATCAAGGTCAAGGGACGCCAGACACACGGCGCGTACCCATGGCTCGGCACCGACCCGATCGCCGTTGCGACGCAGATCTACACCGGCCTGCAGTTGATCGTTTCACGCCAATCAGAGCTGCCGAAGGCACCGGTTGTAATCACCGTCGGAAAGATAAACGCCGGCATTCGCGAAAACATAATTCCCGAAGAGTTGACGATGGCCGGGACGATCCGCACGCTTGATGCTGCAATGCAAAAAGACGTTCACGAAAAGATACGCCGAACCGCCGTGAATATTGCAGAGAGCATGGGCGCAACCGCCGAAGTTTCGATCGACACCAAAACGCTGGTCACTTACAACACGCCCGAACTCGTAAAGAAAATGCTGCCCTCGTTGCGAAAAGCGGCCGGTGCCGAAAATGTTTTGGATAGCGAATGGGTGACCGGGGCCGAGGATTTCTCTTACTTCGGAGAAAAGGCTCCGTCTTTTTATTTCATGGTCGGCGGCATGCCTAAAGGAATGGACAAAAAAGACGCGGCACCTCACCATACGCCCGATTTCTTCATCGACGACAGCCGGCTCGACATAGGCGTTAAGGCGTTTGCGAATATCGTCTTCGACTACTAGGCGGAAACACGACCGTTAGGAGGTGTTGAACTAAATGCACTATGCACTCTCCCTACTGGCCGTGTTTCTGCCTCAGGCTTGGATATGAGCTTCGACGAACCACAAAAGCTTGTCGATGTTTCGTGAAATCTCCGTGTAGAGATCGGCGGTGTCCATGTCGCCGAGTTCATCCGTCGCGTCGATGTTTTTTCTGACTTTTTTACCAAAATCGGATAGCGCGCTCGACAAAGCATCGACATGAGCGGTTCCGTCCGAAATTTCGTGCGGATACTCGCTTAGCGAAGAATTTGCCGCCGCTAGCCTAACGGTTCCCATCGCCGTGCCGCCGAGCGTGGTAATGCGTTCCGCCAGGTCGTCCACGTGCGTATCCACCTCCGTCGCCACGCGGTCGAAAAGCTCGTGCAGAGCTATGAAATTCATGCCTTTGACGTTCCAGTGTGCCTGTTTTGCATGCGATTTTAGATCCGCTGCGTCCGCCAGGCTTTGGTTAAGAATTGCTACGAGTTTCTCCCGTTTGCCCTTGGGCAAGTCGATTTTTGTTTTGTGTAATTGCATTGTACCCCTTTTTAGAATTATTCTAACTCTAAATTAAATAAAAATCAAACCAGGCATTGAGAAAATGCACTTTTGAATTCTCAAACCGTTTTATCGAATATATAAGCATGACTTTGCTACTGCAAGCTGTAAGGCGGCCGGCGCCGACGGCAGAGCAGTCGCAAAACGTCAAACTTGCGTAAATAAAACAAAAAAAGCGGAAGGTAGAATTAAATTTCGGTGGTTTTTACCGCGTGATGATCGGCGGGCTTACTCGAGCTGGAACCTGATTGTTTGTCCCGGAGCCGCGAAAAAGCGGCGTGAATATCCATTTCGAGTGGTTTTCGATGCCGTAGTAAGTAAGCACCGACCTGCGGCGGCTTTGGCTGGAAACGCCGATAAACGGCTGATTATCGGTAACGACCTCGAAATCTTCGTCCGGGTCGGTCAGGTCAGTTTCGTCGCCGGTGTTGATCGAATTTACGATGACAATCGAATAGCGGTCGAGAAGCTGCGTCGGGTTCGATGGCAAAAGACCGTTATTGTATTGCTGCACGCGTTTTGCGAAAGTGGCGATTGTTTGAGGATCGGCTTTGATCAACCGCCATTTGCCATCATCGCTAAGCGGATCGGTCGCGGACGATGCGCGAAGAATTTGCCGTTTCTTCGTCCCTTGCGGAAGTCCTTCGAGAAGGTCGTCGATCGATTCAGGAAGCTTCGTTCCGTTGTGGTGGACGACGTATTGGCGGATTGCGTCCGCTATCTCTTCGCCGCGGCGGATGGATTCGAGCTCCAGTTCACGCTGAACTTCCTGCTGGACGGTCGGTGCTACCGCAAGCAAAGCAATGGCGAAGACGGCCATAATGCCCATGACGGCGATCAGCGTCATCCCAGATTCGGGGTTTCTAGTTGTCGCCGTCTTCGTCGTCATCGTCTACGTCTTTTTTATCAGTATTATTGTTTGGCCTTGGCGGGCGGATCGGCCGATTTACATTGGTATTGGCCGGTGGCACGTATCGCGGAATACTGTCCGGAATTCCCGGAATGCTTCCAGCCGGAACGCCATCGAACGAAGGTACGCTAGGGCTGTACGGCTGATAGCCGCCGGGACCGCCGCGAATGGGCGAGGGCTGGGACGATGTGCCCGGAGCCGGTTTGAACAGCGGCAGCCGGTGGCGGAAGCCCAGGTTTACATCTTCGAGTACAACCTCTTCCGAGGAAATGCTCACCAGCCTGAAGCGGGTTGCGACGACGTCGTTCAGCCGGGCGCCGCTCGGCGTTTGGCGGCCCTGTTCAATGAAATACGCTGTGTCATTATTCGCATGCTTTCGAGCGATCATTCCGACGTATTGAAACTGCGGCCTCGGCGGTGTCTGAACGTTCAGAAGCATCTGGTTCGAGTACTTTTTCCCGTCCGATGTTTGAACCAGAACTTGTCGCGGCCCTTCACTCGATATCAGATTTGACGGAATTTCAGCAGTTATCCTCTGCGGGCTGATAAACGTCGTCGGCATTTCGCTCTGGCTAAAGTAAACCCTTGCCGACGGTTCGAAACGTTCGCCGTTCAGCTCAAGCCGAAATGAACGCGAACCCGCATAGACGTTCTGCGGCATCATCACGGTTATAAAAATCTCCGGTGTTGGCGAAGGCGTTGCCGGCGGCGGCGGTTTTGGCGTCGGCGTCGGGCATTCCGGGCAAAGCGGCGGAGGTTCGTAAAACGCAAAAATATTTCGCCTCGGGTCGGGAGCGTGGAAATTACGCGGCTCATAATCGAGAGCAGTCGTCTGGTAAACAAAATCCTGCTGATTCTGCGTCGGAATATTCAGGTCGTCCGGTTTCGATCTTGACGAAGACGAAGCACGCGGGGTTGGCGTCGGCGTCGCCGCAGTGGTCTTGCCGGAACTGAAAAGGCTTCTGCCGAATGCAAAATAGAGCGAGATAAGCGCTAACACGCAAAGCACGGCCGCGGCGATCTTTTTATTCCTGTCGGAAGTTGAATTGTTTTTCGGCGCGTTCATCAATTAGGTATTTCCGGTGCGGCCGGCATCGCGTTCATTCGCCTGAAATATGCCGCCATTTCAAGTCTGAGGCTTACTACCTCGCCGTGTGTCTTGCCCTGCGGCCGGCGCGGTTCCTGCGTCGAAACCGTGCCAAAATTGGGATTTCCAGGAAAGGCCGCGGGATTGCCCGCTACGGTTCCCGCTTGCTGCGATGCATCCGGCTGCTTTTGTTTCTGCTGCGAATCGGACGGCTCTAGCTCGATAGAGCTGATAAGAACAAAATCGTTGCCGATCTCGATCTCTTGGATAAAGCCCCGCAGATTTTGATACGAACCCTCGACTGTCATGGTCACGTAAACGCCAGGAAATAGGCTGCGGAATTTCGAGCGTCCGCGTTCGTCGTCGGCTTGTTCATTGCCGTTCTGATCGGCAATTTCGAGCGGGGCAAAATCGGGCCCGCTTGTGTTCAGCAGGCCAAAGCCCGAGATAAGGCCATTGATTCTTTGATAGATCGCCGTGCGTCCGGTAGAGGAAACCGGCAGGTATCGCGATTCGAAATCGTCCACGCTTGCGATCAATTTCGCGACCTGAGTCTCTGTGCTCGTCATGTTGCCGTAACGCTCCCTTGCCGTTGTCAACTCGATCTCCAGCCTATCGCGCTCGGCCCGGTTCTTTTCCAATTCTGTGGCCGCGGGACGCACGAAAAGGAAATAGACGAATAGCACTGCAAGAATGGCAAAGCCCGAAAAAGCGGCGGCGGCGATCTCCGCCGGGCCCCACATTCCGCCATAGACCTTTCGCGGGCGGTTGGCCGGCGGAATATCGATATGCGTCATTTTTTCGATCACGACCGTTTCGTCGTTCGTAAGCAAAACGGTACGATCTGCTTCTTCGATAACAACCGCAGAATCTTTTGTCGCGCCGTATTCGTTTACGGTGAACTGGAGCTCGGTATCGGGAATATCCGGCCTGTTCGTAATGTCTTTTTCGCTCATTGCTGGCCGCCTCCCTGTGGATTTTGAGCAACCTCGGTCGGCGAACTTTCGGCGTAACCGGCGGCCGGCGTGTAGATCAGCCGCAGCGTATATTCAGAGTAGGTCAGCCGTTCGTTCGTTTGAAGATCCTGTCCGCGAAGCTCGGCCTGAAAAAGGCCGGAGGCGTTCATAGTGCCTATCATGGCCATTACCGCCTGGTAATCGCGGCTAAGCACGCCGAATTCAAGCTCGGCTTTGACGCGGTCGCCGTCTTTGAATACGTTTTCGACCGAAATTCGGGATGCGCTGACGCTGCCCGGCAAAACTGCTTCGAGATCGGCGAACAAACGCGACCAGCCGAAATTCTTGTTGGCGACGAGCTTGTGAGAAGCAACCAAAAGATTGCGCTGATCGGGCGTAAGCTGCTGCTGGACTTTTTCACCCTCGCCGCGAAGCCGGGCGACCTCTTCCCGCATTTCTTTTATTTGGTTTCTTGCTATCTCGTTGTCGCTGTTGTTCTTGCGAAGCTGCGATATGCAAATCAGCCCGCCCGAAAACGCAAGCGCCAGCATCAGCAGCGACAAAAGGTACGGCGTTGTCCGATTGCGAAACGTATTTGTTGCAAGATTGAGCTTTGTTATCACTTTGTAAAACGCCCGGCTAACTTCAGATCACGATCAAAACCGTAGTTTATCACGAAAGAAAATCCGTGTCTTTCACGTCGGCGGCGAATCAAAAGTTGCAAAACTTAATCTGTGCGGGCGGGCAGGTGGCGGTTCAATTCTTCATGCGTCAGGTCGCGGTAGGCGCAGACGCGGTTACGGCCTTCGCGTTTAGCTCGATAAAGGGCGGAATCCGCCATTTCCACAAGTTCTATCGGGTCGGTGGAATCTTCAGGAAACGATGAAATTCCGATGCTGATGGTCACGTGGTGGGTGTCCGACGGTTTTCCCTGGCGGATGACGCTAAAAGCTTCGCTTTCGATAGCGATTCTAACCCGCTCGGCAGCGACGATAGCCTGTGACATTTCGGCGTCGAGCAGGAAAGCGGCAAATTCCTCGCCGCCAAACCGGGCAGCGGCGTCGCCGCTTCTCATTATGCCGATAATCACGGCACCGATCTCTTCGAGCGTCTTGCTGCCGGTCAAATGTCCGTATTTATCATTTACGTTCTTGAAATGATCGACGTCCATCATCAGGACGCAGAGCGATCTGCCTTCGGATTTTGCACGGGCGGATTCACGCCGAAGCTCCGAAAAGAACGAACGACTGGATAAAAGCCCCGTCAGGTCGTCGTGCGAGATCAAGCGGTGAATCTGTCGTTGATATTCCCGGTCGATCTCATCGAGAAGGTCGAAACGTAGAATATGTTCGCCGATGAGGATCTTGTCGCCATTTTGCAATAATTCGGTCGTAGCCTTTTGTCCGTTAACGAATATGCCGTTTCGCGAGCCGAAGTCCGTCAGTATGTATTCTTTGGCTCCCGTTTCCGGGTTGACCACCGTATTGATCTTTGCGTGCTGGCGCGAGACTTTAGAGTCGTTGACGCGAACGTCCGCTTCGAGCGCTCGGCCCAAAATAACCTCTTCGCGGTCGAGCGGGATCGGCACGGCGATAAGCTCTCCGCTAAGGAAAACAAGCGCAGGTCTAAGGTCGCGTGGTTTACGTTCGGCTTTTTGCATAGAGGCCGGGAAGGGCGGGCCGGTGGTTTCCCGATTAATAGAATAACTTATCCGGCGGAAGAATTTCCAGAACTTTTTGCCTTCAAGCGGTTCGATCTATCAATGACTTTTGGTTTGCCGGTTGAGCGGTTCGGCACTACGCGGTTAACATAACGACAGTGAACATGCTTATTGTAAAGCTCGGCGCGATCGGCGACATTATCCACACGCTTCCTGCCGTTGCTGCGATACGCGGGCATTTGCCCGATGCACGAATTTCGTGGGTTGCCGAAACCCGCTCGGCGGAAATACTTCGCGGAAACGGGCTTATCGACGAACTTATCGAAGTTGACACGCGAGCGCTTCGTGAGGGAAGCGTGATTGACGACATTCTGCCGGCGATACGCAGCCAGTTAACCGGGCTGCGGAGCAAAAAGTTCGATGTCGCGGTCGATTTTCAGGGGCTTTTGAAATCTGCGCTGATAGCAAAATTGTCCGGAGCTCGGCTTCGCGGGGGATTTTCACGAAAAAGTATGAGGGAACCGGCGGGACGCATCTTCCTGACCAATGTCGCGAAGGTTCAGCCCCAGACGCATGTTATCGAGAAAAATCTTCTTCTCGCGTCGGCCGCGTTCGGCTTCCCCGCAAAACCGGAGCGGCTGGAGTTTCCGATAACGGCCGGTGCCGAACACGCAGCCGAAGCCGAAAAGATAATTGCTGAATCCGGGCAGAACTTCGCGATACTGAATCCCGGAGGCGGTTGGGTTACCAAACTTTGGCCCGCGGAAAACTATGGCCAGTTGGCAGACAAGATATACGAAGAGACGGGAATTGTCTCGGTGGTTGCAACCGGTCCGGCGGAAACGGAATTAGCAGTAAAAGTGCGGCAGAATTCGAAGATCGGAAAATTAATCGTAACTCAGCCGAGCCTGAAAGGATTTTACGAGCTCGCAAAAAAAGCGAAGGTCTATGTTGGCGGCGATACCGGACCGACACACCTGGCAATCGCCGCCCGAACGCCGATCGTCGGCATTTTCGGCCCGACCGAGTGGTGGCGAAACGGCAGCCTGAACCCGGACGACATCTGTATCGGACGCAACGACATCGGGTGCCGCGTGGATTGCCACCGGCGAACATGCACGAACTGGATCTGCATGGACATCAGCGTCGAATGCATTTTTCAGGCCGTTAATCAAAGGTTGCAACAGTAAGCAACCCGCAATGCATCTATTTTCCGCCGCGCAGCGTCGAATTAAAAGACAAACCGGAAAAGCGCTGTCGGCAACTCATAGAATGCGGTATAATAGTATTCAAAGTTTTTTTTCCGGATCGTTTCCAGCCTAACCGATGAACATCTCGCTGCAAAAAACATTCAAGATTTTATTGCTGTTTGCGGCTTTTGCCGCCGCCGCTTTCGGCCAGCCGAACGGAGCGGCAGCTAATGGCAATTTCCCGTTTCAAAAAGGCGAAAAGCTGACTTACGAGGGA
The DNA here is from genome assembly GCA_052387555.1 of Blastocatellia bacterium. Taxonomy (GTDB): domain Bacteria; phylum Acidobacteriota; class Blastocatellia; order Pyrinomonadales; family Pyrinomonadaceae; genus OLB17. Next base: position 10,806 of record JBQTJB010000183.1, read on the forward strand.
AAGCTCAGCAAGATAATTAGCGGAATCTCCGTTGCCGAACTCGTTTTCACCATAGACGAACCATCGTCCGAGCAAGATTTTTTGATAAAGGCCGAGGCTCGTTCAAAGGGTACGCTGCTAAAGCTTTTTCGTTACAGCTTTCTGCAGAAGGTCGATTCTACAATCTCTCAGCAGCAGTTTCGCGCTGTCAAAACGGTAAAGCACGATGTCCAAAAGGAACGTATTCGCAACAGCGAAGCCGTTTTTGATTACCGCGGCCGCCGCGTGACTTACACAGAAACCGATCCGAATGAACCTATGCGTCCGCCGCGCCAGATCGCCTCGGAGATCGGCCCTGAAACCCACGATCTTATCTCGGGTATTTACAGCCTGCGGCTGCTTCCGCTGGCCGTTGGCAAAACTTTCGAGATTTCGGTTAGCGATTCGGGTCTCGTTTACAAAATTCCCGTGAAAGTGACCGCCCGCGAAAACCAAAAATCCGTACTCGGCAGAGTTTGGTGCTTTAGGCTCGAACCGCAAGTTTTCGGCAACGGCCGCCTGATCGAACGCGAAGGAAGCATGGTCATATGGATAACCGACGACGCCCGCCGACTGCCCATTCGCTCACTGGTAAACACCAATATCGGCAAGCTTGATATTAAGCTAAAGGCCGCCACAAACCTCCGAAATCCAGCCCAGTGACATCACCCTCATCAGCTCCCGGCTTGTATCTTCATTAGAAAGATCGCATAATCAAGTTTTATTTATTTATTGGTTATACGGTTTTTATGGCTGAAAAGAAGATTGCCAAGACTGGCGCAAAGATAAAAGTTACAGACGAAGATGTGGTCGAGTTTGTGCTCGACGAGTTTTTACCTGTTTCATCCGGAGAGATGATTCAGGCCGAGTTCGCAGAGGCTAGAACCTCTGTGCCGGAAACGGTCATCGAGGATGACGAAGCGGAGCTTTCCCCTGTTTTCAAGGAACTTCGCGCCCCGAAGCTGCCCGAACTGACCCGCGAGAACCGGGCGCGGCTACAGATGCAGTCGCCAAACCGCCTTTTCTTTTACTGGTCGGTGAATCCGAATCCGTTTCAGACTCTGAATCGAGCGCTCGGCAATGAAACCGGCAGCTACACGCTCGCGCTAAAGTTGATCGATCTAAAACGCGACCGCGAAGAACTGCACGCCGTCGATACGGAAGGTTCGTGGTGGTTCAGCGTCGATGCCGACAGTAAGTATCGAGCCGAGATCGGGTTTTTTGCTCCGAACCGGCCCTACGTCCGAATCTTGTATTCAAACACGGTCGAAACGCCGCGAAAGAGCCCGTCACCGCGAGCCGCGACCTCTGCCGATTGGACCGTTTCGTCAAACAAGTTTGCAAAAGTATTGGACGTCGCCGGTTTCTCGCAGGATGCGTTCGAAGTCGCCATGGCGGGTGACGATGCCGTCTGTGCCGACGCCGCAACCTATTCGGCGTACGCAAAACTATTCGGCCGCGACGCCATTGGATTCGAAACGATCGACGCGGAAGAACTTCGATACGCGCTTCTTGCGATTGCTGCCGGAGCAACGCTCGAAAGTCTGCGTTGGCGCGTTAGCGCGAGCTTGTTTTCCCTGCTCCAGCAGAATATCGGGGCGATCACGGCTGCAAATGCAATGAACGTGCTCCGAGACGAATTCGGCGTTGAGGCGGATGAGATCGTCGAAGAAGAAAGCGGAGCAACCGTTTTCGGCGCTAGCCTGGTCAACGTTCCGCGCGTGCTGCGAACTTGGCGAACGCTGCCGAAATTCGAATCGGTTAGCTCTCACAGCTATCGCTAGTGGTGAGATGTGAACGGTGAATGGTGAATTGCTCGGTGTTGAGGAACTTTCGGGCAACCTGAGTTCATTCACCATTCAAGGTTAACAATTCACCATTAAAAACGCTTATGCCCGTCGGTTATTTCAGCCTCATCCTGCACGCGCATCTGCCTTTTGTCCGCCATCCCGAATATCCGGAATTTCTCGAAGAAGACTGGCTTTACGAAGCTATAACCGAGGTCTATCTTCCGCTGATCTTCATCTTTCAGAATTTGCATGAGGCCGGTGCCAAACCGCGCCTTGCGATGAACGTCTCGCCGCCGCTTTGCGAGATGCTGGCAGATCCGCTGCTTCAGGAACGCTACACGCGCCATCTTGAAAATCTGCTGGAGCTTGCGAATAAGGAACTTCACCGTACGCGTAACGAAGCGATGGAGTTTTACGACGTGGCAAAGATGTACGTTGATAATTTGTCCGCCTCGCTCGACCTCTGGAACAACCGCTACGGCCGTAATCTGATCAACGCCTTTCGCGAGCTTCAGGACGAAGGCGTGCTTGAGATAATCACATGTTGCGCGACGCACGGTTTTATGCCGCTGATCTCCACGCAGGAAAGCCGCCGTGCGCAAATTCAGGTCGCAGTCGCAAATTACAAAAAGCATTTCCGCCGCAGCCCTCGCGGCATCTGGCTGGCGGAGTGCGCGTACGAGCCCGGCATCGAAGATCTGTTGAAAGACGCCGGAATTGAATACTTTATCTCCGACACCCACGCCATTTTGTACGGCGATCCGCGACCGCGATACGGGGTCCACGCCCCGGTTGTTTGCAGGAATGGCGTTGCAGTATTCGCACGCGATGTCGAAACCAGCCAACAGGTTTGGAGCTCCGAGATCGGCTATCCGGGCAACGACCTGTACCGCGAATTCTATCGCGACATCGGGTTCGACGCCCCACTCGATTATCTGAAACCGCATCTGCACGCCGATGGAGACCGCCGACATCTCGGTCTTAAATATCACCGCATCACCGGAAAGACCGTCCCGCAGATCGGCAAACAGCCCTACATTCCGGCGCTGGCGCGCGAAAAGGCAGCCGAGAATGCAATGCATTTTATCGGCGAGCGAATAAAGCAGGCATACAAGCTCCGCGAAACTTTCGAGGGACACGCCCCGCTTGTCATATCACCATACGACGCCGAGCTTTACGGACACTGGTGGTACGAAGGCCCGCAGTTCATAGATTTCTTTTTCAGAAAACTGCATTTCGATCAGTCCGAGGTCGAAGCCGTTACGCCCGGCGATTTTCTCGACTCCGGCAATCCGATTCAGATCCAGCAGCCGACGGCATCGAGCTGGGGCGAGAACGGCTATTACAAGGTCTGGCTGAACGAGGGAAATTCGTGGATGTACCCCTACCAGCACGACGCCGAACGGCGAATGACGGAAATCGCGAATAAATTCGCAGTCCCAAGTCCCAAGTCCCAAGGCCTAAGTCAGAACGGAACGGAAGAATCTGGGGCTTTGGACATGGGACTTGGGACTAGGCTGTTAAATCAGATGGCGCGCGAACTATTGCTTGCCCAATCCTCCGACTGGGCATTTCAGATCTACCAGGGCACGACGGTCGATTACTCCTCCCGTCGATTCCAATCGCACATTCACCGCTTCGACCTGCTCGCAAAGATGTTCGATTCACTCACCACTCACCACTCACCACTCACCACTGAAGAGTTCGACCTCATCGCCGAGATCGAATCACGCGACAACATCTTCAGTGAAATCGACTTCGGCATATATCGAAGTTGATTGCGAAATAAAACCGATCACTTCCTGTCGGAACAAAGGCAAATATCCCAGCATAAATACGAAGCCCGAAAAAAAGATGCATTCTTTTTCACTCAGCTTCGATAAGCGGTGCGGGTTTTGAGACGCGGGGCAAACTAACTAGAATCAATTGATTGCATTTAACGAAAAGATTCTCGAAAACTAATATATGGACCTAAAGATCGGAGACAGATTTTCAACCGAACGCCACGTAACCGACGAGCTTGTCCGCAAATTTGCTGAGGTTTCAGGAGACTACAATCCCATTCACCTCGACGAAGAGTTTGCCGCACAGACTCGATTCGGAAAAAGGATCGCTCACGGAATGCTTAGCGGGGCGTTTATCTCCGCCGTGCTCGGCAATGAGTTCAAGGAGCGAAAGATCGTCTATCTCTCTCAGACGATGAGGTTTAAGGCACCGGTTTATCTGGGCGACATGGTTACGGCCTCAGCAACGGTAACGCACATTCGCGAGGATAAGGGAATCGTGACACTTGAAACACTTTGCACAAATCAGAACGGCGAAACCCTTGTCGAAGGCGAGGGCATTGTAATGATCCTTTAGTAAGTAGTAAGGCCGATAACTTCGCTGTTTGCCTTAACATTTTTGTAAAGCTATGATTTTCCTTTCGTTTCACGGAGATATTCAATGACAAAAAAAGGCGTGGAGATCGCTCCCGCGAAGGGTAAGCTGGGTATTTTGCTTGTGGGCCTTGGGGCGGTAAGCACGACTTTCGTTGCGGGCGTCGAGGCCATAAAACGCGGGCTGGCCGAACCCGTAGGAAGCTTAACGCAAATGGGCACAATCCGTCTGGGCAAACGCACCGACAATAACGTGCCGAAGATAAAGGATTTCGTACCGCTGGCTTCGCTCGAGGACATCGTATTCGGTGCATGGGACATTTTTCACGACAGCGCCTTCGACGCCGCGATGAACGCCGGCGTTCTCGAAAAAGATCTGCTCAATCAGGTGTCGGAACAGCTTGCCTCTCTGAAGCCGATGGCGGCCGTCTTCGAGCAAAACTACGTCAAGCGATTGCACGGTGACAACATAAAAAGCGGCGGTAACAAAATGGAGCTTGCCGAGCAGTTGATCGAGGACATTGCGAAATTTAAGGCGGAAAAGGGATGCGACCGACTGGTAATGGTCTGGGCGGCCTCGACCGAGATTTACCTTGAGGAATCCGAAGTTCATGGTTCGCTGGAAGCCTTTGAAAAGGGCCTTTACGACAATGATCCTTCGATCTCGCCGTCGATGATCTATGCCTATGCCGCTCTAAAATCTCGAGTGCCTTTTGCGAACGGCGCGCCGAATCTGGCCGTCGATATTCCGGCGCTCACCAAACTTGCTGATCAAAACAAAGTGCCTGTCTGCGGAAAGGATTTCAAGACCGGACAGACGCTGATGAAGACGATCCTTGCGCCGGGTTTGAAATCGCGAATGCTCGGCCTGCACGGCTGGTATTCGACCAACATTCTCGGCAACCGAGACGGCGAAGTGCTCGATGACCCCGAAAATTTCAAGACCAAGGAAGAATCGAAGCTTTCGGTGCTCGATCATATTTTTCAGCCCGAGGTTTATCCCGAGCTTTATAAAGATTTTTCTCACGTAGTCCGCATAAATTATTACCCGCCGCGCGGCGATAATAAAGAGGGCTGGGACAACATCGACATTTTCGGCTGGCTCGGCTACAAAATGCAGATAAAGATCGATTTTCTTTGCCGCGATTCGATACTTGCCGCGCCGCTGGTTCTGGACCTGGCGCTGTTTCTGGATCTCGCTCAGCGAGCGGGCATGAAGGGGGTTCAGGAATGGCTGTCGTTCTATTTCAAGGCGCCGCAGACTGCGCCGGGCCTTTATCCCGAGCATGATCTTTTTATTCAACTGATGAAACTGAAGAACACTTTACGACACCTGCGCGGCGAGGATCTGATAACGCATCTCGGCCTGGAATACTACGATTAGGAATGATGATCCAGAAAAATTAATTTATTTTGTTGCAAACAACGTTAAGTATGTGCTAAATAATGTTTGGAGCGGCTTTGCGCGGCCGTCTTCTAAACCTCTGGACGAGGTCCTTCCAAATTCAAAAGTCCAGCCAACGAATAACACTTTGAAATCATCATTACTGACGACAAATTTGCCGTGACTAATATCGGCAAATGCGGGTTTGAAAATACGTCAATCGGTTGCGAGAGCATCGTCTAAAAGGAGATGTTCGGACTGGGAGTTAAGCGAGATGAAAAACGAGTCGGCCAGAAAAAAAGAGAATACGGAGAAAGGCATTTTGCTCGATCCGGAGAGAAAGAGCCCGCGGGCGGCTGAGTTCGAGGACAAGATTTCCGCCCTTATCGTCGGTCAGGAACGAGCGGTCCGCCGTGTCAGCGGCCTCTTTCAGATCTACCTCGCCGGCATGAACAATCCGTCGCGGCCGATAGGTACGATGCTGTTTCTGGGTCCCACCGGTTCGGGCAAAACACGCGTTGTCGAAGCAGCGGCCGAAGTTCTTTTCGGCGAACCGCACGCCGTCGTGAAGATCGATTGTGCAGAATTTCAACATTCGCACGAGATAGCAAAACTTATCGGTTCGCCTCCGGGCTATCTCGGCCATCGCGAAACTTCGCCGATGCTGACCCAGGAAAATCTGGATAAGTCTCACACAGATGATACAAAGTTGACGTTCGTGCTTTTTGACGAGATAGAAAAGGCTTCGGATTCGCTGTGGCAGCTTCTGCTTGGAATTTTGGACAAGGCGACACTGACTTTGGGAGACAATCGCCGCGTCGATTTTTCAAAGACGGTGGTAATCATGACCTCGAACCTCGGTGCCCGCGAAATGTCCGACATGATCTCCGGCGGAATCGGCTTTGCACCTACGAAAACAGGAGCACCTGCCGAGGATAACGAGATCGACTCCAAGATCTACCGCACCGCGCTCGAGGCCGCAAAACGTAAATTCTCGCCGGAATTTATGAACCGTATAGATAAAGTGGTCGTCTTCCGCAGTTTGAAGGAGCATCATCTGCGGCAGATTCTGGATATCGAACTCCGTTCTGTACAGGCCAGGATCACGGAATCGGCCGGAACAAAATTCGTTTTCGAATGTTCTTTCGAAGCAAAAGAATTTTTGCTTGGCGAGGGAATAGATCTTAAATACGGAGCACGCCACCTGAAACGATCGATCGAGCGGTTCCTTGTTTATCCGCTTTCGAATCTGGTCGCGACACAGCAAGTGGAAACCGGCGATTTCGTTTCGATCGATTTTGATCCCGAAAAGAAAATCCTGACTTTCACGAAACAGTCAGGCAAGATGATCGTCAGCGATTCAGTTTCCGAAAAAATCGACGACGAACCGTTGACGAAATCGGACGCCGTCGGTGCCCCTCTTCCGCAGGCATCCGCCGCTCCGCAAATGAGCAAATCTAAAGGCGAAAACCACGAGGTCTAACGCTATTTTCAATTCACAATCCACTCAGGAACGGTCGCGGCCGTTCCTTTTTTTTCCACAATAAAGATCATAAAGGCCGTCTGGAAAGTGATTCAGGCGGCCTCTTTTTTATTGAGTTGAAGGGGGTAAAGTTCTTAGTGGTTGGTGCTGAACCTTTTGAGGTTATGGGCGAGGGCGATGAGGCCGAACTCGGTGGTTGTTTTTTGAATTCCTCTGAGATTGAACCATCTGAAGCCTTTATTTTGTTTCAAGTTACCGAATACTGCCTGGACCTGCCATCTTTCTTTTCGTTTCTCGATCCCTTCTCGCTGCCGAGCAGTTCTTTCACGCGACGTTTGAGGCGGACAAGGTGCGGAGAACGTTCGATAATGCGGTTGCCGCGAGATTTATGGCAAGTCCCTCGCAAAGGGCAGCCGGTACAGTTTTGGGCCTTGTAACGACGGTGTGTTTGCAGATAGCCGGTCTTTGTTCGGCACGTCTTTTGACCGATGTATCTCATCTGCTGACCCATCGGACAGGTGTAAGTGTCGGCCTGCTCGTTGTATTGGAAGCTTGTCCGCGTGGAACGGGTTTGATGGCTTGTGGTTCTTTCGGTCCTTGTTCTTTCCCTCGGTCTGTTCCCGATCGAAGTAGCCGTACTTCACATATGGCATGATCCCGTGTTCTTCGAGATACGAGGGTGTAAATTATTTTGTGTAAATGGTCATTGAGGGTCGGATGAGGTAAGGTTCGGCAGGGGAGAGAAAATGACCAGGGAAAAAGAAAAGATCGACGACGAGATGATTGATAATTTGCTGAAGGG
>JBQTJB010000184.1:0-7193 GCA_052387555.1 Blastocatellia bacterium
CTCCGTGGGCGCATTTTACGTCGTCGTTAAATATCTCGAGCTGCGGTTTTGTATCGACGCGTGCATCGTTCGACAGCAGCAGGTTCTTGTTCGATTGCTGCGCATCCGTCCCGTGCGCATTTTCGCGCACAAAAACCTTGCCGTTAAAAACCGCTCGTGATCTATCGTTCAACACGCCTTTGTAATTTTGATGCGACGTGCAGTTCGGAACGAGGTGGTCGATTATCGAATGCGTATCGCTGTGCTGCGAGCCGTTAAGCATATACAAGCCATCTACCCAAACTTCGCCGCCCTCAGCCATAAACTTCACGTCAATATCATGCCGCGAGATGGCTCCGCCAAGATTGATATTCGTCGCGTTGTAAACGCTGCCGCGTCCGACCGAAACCTCGGTTACGCCATAGTGAGACGCGTCAGCCGATTCTTTCTGCACGCGGTAATGCGTCAGATTAGCGTTGTTTTCGACAACAATTTGAATTGCCGCATTTGTGAAGCTCTTTGTCGGGCTTGCGTATGTTTCAACAATTGTGGCTTTGCTGCCCGCCTCGGCAATGACCAGAACATGCGGGAAAATTACACTACCTTCATCCGCCGCAAATGAAATTTCGAGCGGTTCTGCAACGGCCGTTTCCTTTGAAATACGAACGACTGAAACCTCGGCAAACGCAAGATTGAGAGCGGCGAATCCGTTTCGTTCGAAACTGAATCGCTTCAGCAAATCAAAGTCAACACCAACATCTGCAATTCGCTTTTCCTGACCACTGACAACTGACCACTGGCCACTGATAATCGGCGCGACATTTGTATATTTCCAGTCTTCGCTCTTTACAGTCGGAAAACCTAACTCGGCAAATGCTGCGAAAGCTCTCTCTCGCAGGTTTCGCAGCGTGCCGTCATTCTCAGCCCGCAAGATCTCCTTAAACTGTTCCGTAAATTGTGTTTCCACTACGGCCATTGATGAAACCATTTCTTAAAATACCTTAATCAAACTGAACTTTTCGTCCGCGCGAACCGTGTTCGCCTTGTCCAAAATAAACTCTTTCGCGATCTTCAATTTCGCTTCGTTCTCGGCCCGAGACTTCTTGTCATCGACAAGCGTCGATCTGTCATAATCGAAAAGAAAATCGTGCCGCGTCAAAACATGCTGCACGCCCATCGAGGTGGTTTTGGCTTTCAATTCCTGCACGTTTCGTGATTCCCAAACCATGTGTCGCAGCGTCCAATCTTCGAACAAATAATCCGAAAAATAAGGCCGGTCGAGGTTGTAAGTATCCCGTCGCATATTTATCAGCCAGACTTTCGCGTCCGCCGGAGTATCCGCATTTAGAGTCTGGTAATACGGGTAGTGATCCAGGTTCCGGGTCAAATACTGGTTCCGCGATTCGCCGCCAAGCACGACGCGAAGCGGTGCTTTCTGCAAAAACCAAGCCGCGCCTACCAAAATGCCGGCAGCCGCCGCAGAGACGAGCGATACCTGAGCGATGGATCGAAAGCCAACAAGCTTATTTGAGATCGCCTCCGCAGCCAGCACTGTCGCGATTGCAAGCACGGGCAAGATCGGCAGCAAATACCGAAGCTGCTGGCTCGAAAATAGCCAAAAGAGAAAAATTACACCGGCAACGCCGACGCCTATTTTTGCCTCGACCGGCAGGTCAAATTTCCAAAGAGCCCAGATCAAAAAAGGCAATCCGATAAGAAACGCGACGCCCAAAACACCGTCGAAATAAACCGGGTCTTCGGGCTGTGCCCGGACCGAAACGTTCCACGGGGCCAGCAGATAATCCAGCGGCGATTTCACAAACCCGCCGTATTGCGAATTCATCGCCTGAAAAAGATTCGACCGCTCAACGTCCCAACCCGCCGCTTCGCCCGGCCAGATGCTCATGTAAAACGGAAACACCGGACTGTCCGTCTGCTGCCACGTTCGCATATACCATGGCGAAGCAATCAAGCCGGCAAGTACCAATGCAGCAAATCCGCCGACCAATATCCTAATCAGATTGTCCGGCTCGCTATCCTTCGCCTTGCGAACACGGAGCAAAATGACCAACGCAAACGCTGCGATCACAAAAACCGTGGTCAATTTCGCCGACAGCGCCGCTCCCAGAAAGATCGCGACATAGATCAGCCACTCATTCTCAAGCGTCCGCCACCAACGCGTCAGCGCATAAATCGCAAGCGTGACGAACAACGCAAGTGCCAGATCAATGTAAGCACTCGCGGCCACGTGATAAGCCGTCGGCACCGCAGCGACCATCAAAGCACCTATCAACGCCCACCGCCGCGAAATGCCGATCTCGCGGGCCCAGCCAAAGATCGCCGCCAGCAGCAGCGGAAAGAACATCCAGATCGTCGCTCCGGCCGCGGCCTCGCCCGTACGCGGACCGACAAATCCGCCCAGCAGCATAGCCCAAACCGAATGCATCTCGGTTCCGAGCGCCAGATAGCTTGCTATGTTCCCCTCAATAAACGCGTTGCTGCCTTGTGCGATAAAGGCCTTCGGAACCGCAAAGTGATATAACAGCGTGTCTTTGGCTGTCGGCGGCGCAAGGCTCGCGATAAAGGCAAGCACGACCGGAACAGCGATCAGTAAAAGCAACCCTCTATCAAAACTTGATGGTTTTTCCGGCACACGGCTTTCTTCTTTTGCCGCGCGAACGCGACGAAAACTCAATGCGGTAAATAGAAGCCCTGCAACAGTAGCAATTAACGCCGCCGTCGAGTTATACGCTCCGGCAATACCAAGAAAGAACCATGTCAAAGACCAGATCGCGGCACCGACAGCCGTTTTCATCGCAAGCTCAAGAATGTGCGAATGATCTACGCTTTTCGCTGTCTTAATGAACGACGAAACAAAATTGCCGACACCGAACCACGCAGTGACGATCAAAAAAGCAACGAAGGCGCCGATAACACTGTCAATAATTCCAGCTCCCGCAAGCGGCCCGCCGCCGAAATTGCCGATCAGCTTTTGCAGTTGCCCGACATCCGAACCTCGATTGGCAAAAAAAGCGGCGATTAAAACTATCGCCCAAATAGCGACAATTATCGCGGGCAGTCCGAACGAGCTTTTGTTTTCAACAGGTTCTTTCGCCATTCGAAATGCCTTATCTCGAGTTCGCGGCTCCTTTCACCCAATCGTAGCCCTTCTCTTCCAACTCAAGGGCAAGTTCCTTGCCACCTTCCTTCACGATTCGGCCGTTCGCCAAAACGTGGACCATATCCGGAATAATGAAATTCAAAAGCCGCTGGTAATGCGTGACCAAAATGATCGCGTTATCGGGGCTGCGAAGTTTGTTCACGCCCTCGGCCACGATGCGGAGGGCGTCGATATCGAGGCCCGAATCGGTCTCGTCCAAAACAGCAAGTTTTGGTTCGAGCACGGCCATCTGTAATATCTCGTTGCGTTTCTTCTCGCCGCCCGAAAAGCCTTCGTTGACCGAACGCTTGAAAAACTGCGGATCCATATCGACGATCTTCGCCTTTTCTTTCAGATAATCGTTGAATTCCAGCGGGTCGAGTTCTTCCTCGCCGAGATGCTTCATCTTCTCGTTATAGGCGAGCCGCAGGAATTGCGAATTTGAAACGCCCGGCACTTCGACCGGATATTGAAACGCCATGAAAACACCCTCGCGGGCACGTTCGTCGGGTTCCAGGTCGAGCAAGTTCCTGCCCTCATAAAGCACCTCGCCCGAGATCACTTCATACGACGGATGACCGGCCAGCACCTTCGACAAAGTCGATTTGCCAGATCCGTTCGGCCCCATGATGGCGTGAACCTCGCCCTTGCTGACCTGCAAATTCAGGCCCTTCAAAATTTCCTTGCCGTCGATGCCGGCATGTAAGTTTTTAACTTCCAATAACATCTGATAATCCTTTGCTAATCATTTTTCGATGAGCCGGTAAGCTCCGTTGTCGAATCGATCATCGTTTTGCTGACTCCCTTTCTTCTTTCAACTTCTTATCCATCTCAAGCCCCGGCGTGCCATGCCATTCTTCCGCAGTGGTGTCCCGAACCCATTTGAAACCGTGCTTTTCATATAACTCTTTTGCTCCCGGAACAAAATAAGTTGTGTACAAAAAGATGCGTTCGATATCGCTGTCAGCGACATGATCGTCCAACGCATCGAGCAACTTATGGCCGATCCCCAGTCCTTGAGCACCCGGCCGCACGGCCATGCTTCGAATGTAGTGGCCTTCAGGCTCGGTGGCGAGCGAAACCGTTCCGACCACTTCATCGCTCTTTACTGCAACCCACTGCGGCCCTTCGTCAAACCGCCGCGCGATCTCTTCCGGCTTCGGCGTCACTATCTCGAACGCTTTTGGAGTGTAGTTCGACTCAAAGACGCTGAAAGCGTCGTAAAGAACCTCAGAGATCGCTTTAGCGTCCTCTTTCGTTGCCAGTCTGACAATCACTCCCGGTTTCATTGCCTAACTCGCCGCATTAGCGTTTGCCGTCCGATAGAGCTTCCCCAGTCTTTCGGCATCTTCGAAAAACAATCCTTCGCCTATGGGTTGTATCGATTTCAGGATCAGGTCGCGCCAATCCTTATCGGCTAAGTTCTCCACAACCCAGCCGATAAGATATTGTTGTGCCAGGCACCCGCCGGCGGTTGCAACGTTTCCGTTTGCGACAAACGGTTTCTCTATCACCTCAACGCCAAAGCTCTCAAGCAATGATTTCGAGGTCGGATACGTCGTTGCCGTCTTTCCTTCGAGTAAACCGAGCTTTGCCAAAACAAGCGAGCCGGAGCAGATCGACCCGATCATTTGTTTTTCAGGATCGAGATTGAATTTCGCCAGCCAGTTTTCGTCCGTAATTCGGTCACGCGTGCCGGGGCCGCTAACAATTAAAACGGCATCCGCGCTGTTGGCTTCGTCAATTCTCCCGTGCGTCGCAGTCTCGATCCCGGTCACCGAAACGTGCGATTCCTTCTCGCCAACGATCATCACCGACCAGCCTTCTACGCGGACGCGATTGAGCAGATCCCACATCAGCCATAGGTCGATGTCCGTAAATTTATCGAATATTATGATTGCTGTCTTAGACATAAATTTCTCCCTTCAAATAAAGTGTCGCCTGTCCGCCGATCTTTACTCGGTCACCGGCTAGTTCGCAGAATAGTTCTCCGCCGCGGGCCGACACCTGCCGGGCGAACATCTCAGTTTTTCCCAACTTCTCAGCCCAATACGGGATCAGGTTGCAATGCGAGGAGCCGGTCACTGGATCCTCAAGAACACCGACCTCAGGGGCAAAAAACCGCGAAACAAAATCCGATGAATCGCCCGGCGCAGTGACGATAAACCCGTGGGCCTCGATATTAAGAGACGCAGCTATCTTTTGAAGTGCGAAAAAATCCGGTTTTAAATCAAGCACTTCCTGTTCGGTTTCGTACACAAGAAAATAATCGCGTGCTTTCAAAACCTCTTTTGGCTTTCCGCCGATCGCGTCAAACAAACCATCCGGTGCATCAACCGGCAAAACGCGACGCACCGGAAAATCAAGCGTCAAAATGCCTCCTTTCTTTTCGACCGATAGGCTTCCGCTTTTGTGCGAATGAAATTCGATTCTTTCCGTCTTAGCATTCAAACATTCAAAGATCACAAAAGCGCTCGCCAGGGTTGCATGTCCGCAAAGGTCTATCTCAAAAGTCGGCGTAAACCAGCGGATTTCATAAACATCTCCGTTCTTCACAAAAAATGCGGTTTCGCTCAAGTTGTTTTCATGCGCGATCTTATGCATGATTTCCGACGGCAGCCACTCGGTCAGCGGCACCACCGCCGCCGGATTTCCGCCGAACGGTTTTGATGTAAACGCATCTACCTGAAAAATCTCCAACTTCATATTTGGTCGGCGCCCTTTCGCCATTTAAGCCAGCCCCGCACGTGCAGCGAAAAGAAAACCGCGCTGCCGACGATCAAGGCCAAACTCTGTATCATAAATCCCACGGTCAACCAGCTAAGGCTCGCGACCATCATTATCAAAAACCCGACCTTCTTTTTGCTCCCGATCAAATAAACGCCGGTCAACCCGCACACAGTCGCCAGCCAATCGATGCCGTAATATTGCATTTCACTTTTTTTCACCACAGAGAACACGGAGTTAAAGAATTCCTTTTATCTCTGTGCTTTCTGTGTCCTCCGTGGTTGATCTTTCTTTCCAACCACGGCTACCGCCTCGATCTCGATCTTTGCATCACGCGGCAGACGTGCGACCTGCACGGTGGAGCGCGCCGGATATGGCCTCTTAAAATGCTTCGCGTAAACCTCGTTCATCTTTGCGAAATCGTTGATGTCGGCGAGGAACACGGTCGATTTCACTACGTTGTCCATCGAACTCCCCGACGCCTTCAGTACCGCCTCGATGTTCTTCAACGTCTGCTCGACCTGCGCTTCAATTCCCTCGGCAAGCACGCCCGTCTTCGGATCAGTCCCGATCTGCCCGGCGGCGAATACGAACCCATTCGCCACGATCGCCTGCGAATACGGCCCGATCGCCTTCGGCGCATCAACGGTCTCAACCGCATTTTTTGACTGTGCTGCGACCGAAACTGTAATGATCAAAAATACGGCGGTGAAAACTGCTGATCTCGCTAGATTCATTTCTAATCTCCGTGCTTTCTGTGTTCTCTGTGGTTAATCTCCCTTCTTCGCCGCTATCGCCTGTATCTCGATCTTCGTCCCAAAGTGCAGATCTTTCACCGGCACAATCGCTCTCGCCGGACGATGCTCGCCCATCACCTCAGCGTATTTCTTATTTACCTCATCCCACAAGTCCATATCCGACACATAGATCGTCATCTGCAAAACAAGATCTAAATCACTTCCCGCCACTTTCAAAACCGCCTCGACATTCCTGAGCGCCAATTCAGTCTGTTCACCAATATCGCCCGTAAATGGCTCACGCGTGTCGAGCGACATCGGCAATTGACCTGACACGAATATAACTCCGCCGTGCTCGATTCCCGGCGAATAATGCCCCTTCGGCTGTGGTTGATTTGGTGGTTGAATTGTTTTCATAATTCTAAAGCTCCGCTAGGAGCAAAATATTTATAGCAATCGATCACGCCGTTGAACCAAGCTCCGTAGGCGCGATATTATCGTTCGCGTCATCCAACCATTCAAACGTATATTTAGGATCAAAATCGACCTCGAACTTCTTAAGATAGGTCATATACTCTCTCTTGAAACTC
>JBQTJB010000185.1:0-2428 GCA_052387555.1 Blastocatellia bacterium
TTGTTTGTACGAATTGGCCGAACTCCCGGCGTTCTTCCGGCGCGACCTTGCCAATCAGCTTCTTAGCTTCGGCGAGTGCCGATTTTTTTCCTACATGTTTGATCTTCAGTTCGCCGATCTCACGCAGCTTTGCCTCGGCATCAGACAAACCAACGCCGTCAAGAATTAAATCAGCAAAGCGTCCGAACTCTTGCTCGAACGCCCGCAGTATCGAATTAATCTGTTCTTGATGCTCCTGCATTAATTGTCAATCGCCGTACCATTTGACCAAAGCTCGTATTCGCTTAAATCGATCTCATCGTTCCAGTAGACAGCGAAACCGGATTTATCAACCTTAACATTCTTGAAGAATGCCCAATTTCGTAACATCGCAAACGGTTCGCGATCGAACAGCGGAGACGCGTCATATAGGCGTTTTTCAGCATTCTCAAAAACGACTAACAATGTATGGTCATCAATTGCCTTGACGCTGCTTACTTTCGGATAATTCATAGCAGTAACTAAGTTAGCGGGGACAACTTTCGGAAAGTCTGAGTGTCCCACATTTCAGCCAGCTCTTGCCTGTGCAATTCTGCCCATTCGACTACCAGTTTCTTTGCCCGGTTCGGCAAATCTCCCTCAAACATTTCCAGTGTGTTAATGTCAAATACACCCACATATTCGCCATAAACAGCATGGAAATGTGGAGGCGGATGGTCACCAAAGAATAATTTGATGATGATTCCGTAAAATCTGGCCACCTCCGGCATTTTTCCGTATCTCCTTACCCTGCCGACTGAGTCTTCTTCCCGATCGCGTCCTTTGCCTGTCCGGCGATTGTCGCGAATGTTTCCGGTTGTTTCACCGCGAGATCGGCTAAAACCTTGCGGTCAAGCTCGATACCGGCGAGGTTAAGGCCGTGAATGAACTGCGAATACTTGATGTCGTTCAAACGGCAAGCCGCGTTGATGCGGACGATCCAAAGTTTACGAAAATCTCGTTTTTTCAGCTTTCGGCCAGTGTAGGCAAAGTTCAGCGCGCGTTCGACCGATTCCTTGGCCGAGCGATATAGTTTCGATTTAGTTCCACGATAGCCTTTGGCTAAGGCCAATATTTTTTTGCGTTTCTCCAAACGCTTATTACCACGTTTTGCTCTAGGCATTATTCCACTCCTTTCAGTCGTTCAAAGGCTAAAGGATAAAATCGTTTTCTTAACTTTATCCCTTATCCTTTCGCCCTTATCTTTTCTTAATCCCTTCCGTAAGGCAGCATCTTCTCTACGCGTTTTTGATCGCCTTCGGATACTAAAACGTCAATATCAAGATTGCGTTTACGTTTATTTGTCTTCTTTGTCAGAATATGGCGCGCGTGCGAATGTCCGCGTTTGAATTTGCCGCTCGCCGTCGAGCGAAAACGCTTTGCCGCTCCCTTATGTGTTTTTAGTTTTGGCATATTAACCTCTCTCTTATTAACTACTTATCTAATGTGCGAATGGCTGCTTCGACAACCTTGAGCGATCTAATGACCGCATTCGCATCGATCTTATCGGTCGTATCGTTCGGAGTATGGATCGTCTGCAAAACCTTCGGAAAATTTGCCTGATCGATCTGTTCGCCTTTCAAAACTTTAATGATATTTGCGGCTTCATTTGCCGGTCCCAGGCTGAACGAAAAACTTTCAACGCCGGGAACCGCAAAGCTGCGGTGGTCGCTGGGCGGATATTCCCTGCTTACAAGGAATCCAAACTTTGCATCCTTTGCAGCTTTCGAAAAGCCTTTTGCAAACTCCGCATTTTCATCTGCCGTCCAGAGCCAGATGGTGTCGCCCGCTCCGTACACGTCAAAATTTATGTAAATATTTGGCAGTCCGCCTTTCTCGCGGCTCTTTACAAACTCCCGCGAACCGACCAACCCGACTTCTTCCTGATCCCAGAAGCCAGCGACAACCGCGACGTTCTTCACCGGATTGGCCTTAAACGCGCGGAGAAGTTCCAATACCGCAGCCGAACCCGATGCATTATCGATAGCTCCGCTGCCTACGGCGACACGGTCGTAATGTGCACCGATCATGATCGTCCGTTTTGATTTCGTATTTGGGATCGTTGCAATGATGTTCGATCCCTTGATCTCTTTGCCTGAACGCGAGGCGGACGTAAAATCTTCGGTCTTGTAATCGACCCCGATGGCTTTTAACGCGTCCTGGATCGCTTTTCCACGTTCAGCATTTGTGGCTCCGGCGGTGATCTTGGCTATATGACTCGAGTAGGCCGACGAATCAACGGCGGATTTCGCCGTCTGAGCCGAAACGGCAACGGCCAGAAACAAGCCAAGCAAGGTAATCTGTGTAAATCTCTTTATCATACTACTAAAAAATCTCGTCGTCGTTTTTCGGTTCGGCCACTACCTTCGAAGAAGCTTTTTTTACTTTTTCTTTTTCCGCTGCAGGTTCG
>JBQTJB010000186.1:0-15760 GCA_052387555.1 Blastocatellia bacterium
CGCGAACCGCTTGTTACGGAAGCAAATCGACTTACGGTGGAAGCAAATTTGACCAATCTGCATTACGCATTTTGCAACGCGATGCTATGGCTTGATCGGTTGCTGTCGGCGATTCCCGATGGCCGTCTGCAAATGGCCACTATCCAGTTTCCCGATCCGTGGTTCAAGAAAAAGCACGCCAAGCGGCGCATGGTGAACGAAGAGATGATCAATACGATTGCGCGGCGCCTTGCTCACGATGGGCGGGTCTTCGTTCAAACCGACATCGAGTTCCTGGCAGGGGAAATATTCGAACTATTCCGCTCTGACAAGAGATTTGTAGAAAGGGAAACTTACGACAATCCGTTTCCCGTTAAGACTGAAAGAGAAAAAGCGGTTGAAGACAAAGGCATGGCCGTTTTCCGCTCGACCTTTATAAGCTGTTGACTTTCCGGCGTGCCCGGAATGCGGGATTGAGTTGCATGGCACGCGAGAATTGTTTTTCGGCAAGCGTGTTCATTCCGACGTTCTGCAGGCGGAGGCCGAGCATCCAGTAAAAAAAAGGATCTCTGGGAGTGAACCGGTCACCCTGTTTTTCGTAAACGTCGGCATCAGATTTGTTCATTGATGCAGCGGCTCCCGCGAGAAAATTATTTGCAAGCGGAAGATTGGGATTGCTTAGGACCGCATCGCTCCAGGCTGAAACGGCTTCCTGCGTGCGGCCGAGCTGCCAGAGCGATTCACCTTTTTCCTCACGGGCAACGACCAAGTCGGGCCGCTCTGCCAAAGCCTGATCGAGACTCGTCAATGCCTGCTCGTGACGCCCTAAACGATTCAGGATCGCGCCGCGGTAATAGAGGTTAAGGGCTTTTGCTTGTCCTTCCTGCCGAGCTTCGGCCAGGCCGAGTAATTTAAGGGCTTGTTCCGTGTTGCCGGACAGATATTCAACCCACGCGAGCTTCGATAAAGCCTCTTTGTTCACTAATAAACCACCATCGAAAGCGGCGTAAAGATGTTTTTTGCCATCAGCGATGTTCACCCGGTCGGCCGAGCTGAGCCACTGAGCCGGATTTGTTTGCGCGAGGGCGAGTTCATCCGGAATGCGGAGATTTTCGAATGCTATGGCTCCCGCGCGCTCGTTGTAACGGACAAAGCCGCTATGGGCGTTCACGCCGACCCATAATGCTGCAAATCCCAGAAATACCCATCCTGCTTTTCGAATTTTGCCCGAAGACTTCAAGTTAGAATTGTAAAAAGACAAGTCTTTTGATCGAAACAATCTTAAGGTTCGAAGAGCAAGAAACGTCGTGACTGAGGCTACCCCAAGAGCCATTAACATAGGTATAAGCTGGTAAACATCCCAGACGGCAAGGAAGCTCGCAAGAAAAACAACCGCTCCGAGTATTTCTTCAGGCCAGGTCATAGAATAGTTTTTGGTAACGGTCTGTTTGACCGTGACCGAGGGCTTCCCAAAGCCGAAATACAATGCGTCGTTAGGGCACACGCTAATGCAGTCCATGCATTTCATGCAGCCCGGATCTACAACCATTCCGTATTGTTTGACCTCAGCGTGGACGATAACGTTTGACGTGCATGTGGCGGTGCAATGCCCGCATTGGTTGCAAGCGTCGGTAACGCGGATCTTTCCGGGCGCGAACTTATCGGCGACGCCAAAAAAACCGCCATAGGGACAGCCATAAGTGCAAAATCCTTTCTGTCCCAAAAAATAAACGGTCATAAAGCCGCAAATAAAGAGAAAGGGAATTGCCACCCACACAGGCGGAAAGGTCGCCCAAAATTCGGTGGTAACCAGATGATTGGTAAATTGAGGAATCAGAGGCTCATTCGGCGTCTTTGCGAATAAGCGGTAGGCTGTGGGCCAAACGAACATATAAAGTGCGGCGATAAGCGGCACATAGACCAGCAGCCGGGAACGGAAAGGCCTTGGGGTAAGGCCGATTTTCTTTAGCAGCCAGGCGCAGAAATCCTGAAGGGCAACAATATGACAGCCCCAGCCGCAGACGAAACGCCCGAAGATCAGCGTCGCTAAGATCGCCAGAGAAAAGAAGATAACTCCAGCATTGACAGCTCCGTTTTGGAGCGTGTACATTGCCTCGGAAGGCTCGATCGGTGAGACAGTAGTGCCCATGATTCGCCACTGGATGATGTGCGCGACCATTAGCAATTGAAGAGTGATGAGGGCGACGGCCCGCCAGCGGCTGGTTAATGAGTGGGCGATGCCGCCTTTGTCGGACACTCGATTTTTCAAAACAGGTAGTTGTATCGACCGATGTTTCCTTACTTTTTGGCTTTCACAACCGCTTTTCATAAATTGCCCAAACAAAGGAAATAATATAACCGACTCGATTAATTCACCTAAAAGACTTGATTAAAGTACCAAAAAGAGTGTAAAAGAAAAGATACATTTCTCGTAGTCGTTACAAGTCAGAGTTCATCAATTCTCAAAGCCCAGGTGGCTTTAAATACAAATTATGCTGAAAACAATTTCCATGGCATTGCTCCCGTTGATCGCGTTCTTTGGCAACGGTTCGAATCTTTTATTAAGCGGGCTTAACCAACACGGCCCGAAGCGAAATACCGGCACTCTTGAAAAACTGATTGTCGAGAGCGGCAGCGTCGCTTTAGACATCAATTTGAACAGGCTCAATGGGACGGGCTCGCGAACAAAAAAATCGGGGGCGAGCGAATTGCGGTTTGACGTTGAGCGCGATTCATTTTTTACTGTCCTCGTTTTTAACGAGGAGTTACGCGGGCCTTTGCCCGGCTCTATGGGACTAATTCCCCAGGGTACGGCAGTCTTTCCCGCGAAGCTGGATGCCTCATACCGACAACTTGTTATTGAGAACATGCCATTCGGCAGCCCGTATGAACTCGTTGTACGCGACGGCAAAACCGGGTTCATCTTCTTCAACATCGAAGGACAAGAATACGACTACAACCCCGGCGAGCATTCGCTCCGCCTTATGTCGGGAAGGCTGCTAATGTCTGAAGAGTTTGCCGCGGAGCTTGGCCGTCCATCCGAAACCGGAGCCATCTACGGCAAAATATCCATTGAGACGTCCTTGCGGCCGATCGAGGTCACTCAAGTCGTTGACGGCGAAGTTACATCGGCTGTCCTGCCGGCAAATCCTGAGACCGGGTCAGTTCCCGGGCCGGATGTCGTCGTCGGAGACGTGATCGGGCTTGCACAATTTGGCAGCAGCAGCGGAACCCAGGTCGGACTTGCCGTCGGAACAGATTCGTGCAACTTCGGCACCATCGACCTGAACTGGTTTGCCAACCCCAACAATGACCACCCCGTCATCCCGCAAAACCTCTATCGAATGAGCGGAGGAGCCACGAACGATGCACGCTTCGAACAGATCGGCCAGTCGAGCGTTAAACACGCGTTTACTGCATTGACCCAAAATCTATGCGCGCTTGGCTGCAACGGCGTTGGCGGTTCCAGGTTGGGTTCGGGATGCTCCGATCCTTATTCAGCCAGCCTGAATGCCGGACCTAATCTTGGTTCACGCGCCTGGATAAATCCGTTTACGGGTTTTTACCCTCGCAACGATTCAGCTACCCCTAATAACAGTCACACAGGCCACTCGCACGCAGGCCCAACGCACAGGATACTTACGGAGATCAACGACCTGAGCACATCGCAGAATCCGGGAGCGACCTATTATGCCGAGGCACAATATGTAACCCCGCACGAGTATGCGTGGTGCCAATCGAATCCCGGACAGTGCAACATGTACAATAACGTTTCGTACCGCAGGTATAACGTATCGGGAACCGGCAGTCCTTTCACCTTTTCAGCGGTCGGGTCAACGGTGCGAACCAGACGTGCCGTCTCTGCCTGGACGGGAGCTTCGTTTGTCGAGCTCCAACCGGCGCCCGGGGTCGATGGAGTCGGGTCGATTGCTTACAAAGTGACTAATCCGTCAGCAGGAGTTTGGCATTACGAATACGCAATTTACAACGAAAACCTCGACCGAGCGATTCAATCCTTTAGCGTGCCGATAGGCGGCGGGGTTACGCTAACCAACATCGGTTTTCACGCTCCTCCCCAGCATCCCGGTTCGCCAGGTGACGGAACTATGGGAAGCGCCGGGTTTAGCAACGCCACATGGTCACAGTCGCAGGCGGGCGGCGCGATGACCTGGAGTTCGGAAACGTTTGCCCAGAATCCGAACGCGAACGCAATCCGTTGGGGCACTATGTATAACTTCCGTTTCGATTCAAATCGTCCGCCGCAATCGATGAATGCAACGATTGGTTTCTTTAAGACGGGATCTCCGATCAACGTTCAGGTTCAGGGACCCTCTCCGGCCGTTGCCTCTAACGTATCGGTGTCCGGCCGCGTATCGACCTCAACCGGCTATGGTGTCGGTCAAGCGCGGGTGACCATGACCGACTCCGGCGGCAATGCGCAAGCTGCGCGTACAAACCAATTCGGCTATTACCGTTTTGATAATGTTGCGTCCGGCGCGACCTATACGATCGGGGTTACATTAAAAGGCTATACCTTCACGCCTCGGACAGTTCCGATCAATGATAATGTCTCGGGCGTAGACTTTTCAGCTACGTCAAATCCATAACCACTCGTTACAAACATGACGATTTAAAAGGCGGCTTTCGGGCCGCTTTTTTGTTTGATAAATTGCGGAGACGCCATCTGTCTCACGGATATATCCACACCTTTTTTAAGAGAGGGCATTTGTGAACTATTTCCAGGTTTTTTCTTTTTTGAATCGTTTGACAACCATCTCGCGGCGCATTTTTGGAAGGTGGTCTATGAAGAGCTTTCCATTACAATGGTCAGTCTCGTGCATGAACGCGCGTGCGGCGTAACCTTCGGCTTCGCGTTCGAACCATTCGCCTTTTTCGTTTTGCGCCTTTAGACGAGCTTTCATCGGGCGGATAACGACAGCCGGGACTTTACCGACGGAAAGACACCCTTCCTGCCCGGACTGTTCGCCTTCGGTATCGATTATTTCAGGATTTGCGGCGATCAGTTTGACGCCGCCGCAGTCCATAACGAAAAGCCGCTGATTTATGCCGATCTGCGGTGCGGCAAGACCTACGCCCTCGGCGTCATACATTGTTTCGAACATGTCCGCGCACAGATCTTCCAGTTCTTTGTCGAATTTATTGACGGGGTTGCCGACCTGACTTAAGACTTCGGCGGGGTATTCGGTGATCTTTCGTATCGCCATAAATTTCAGATTCCAAATTCCAGATTGAAATAAAAAACTTCCACAATCGAAAGATTTGGAATTTGGAATTAGCGTGGAATATAGCCGCTTCGGGCTCCGCGTCTAAAATCGCGGTGTGCGTTAAAACCTTTTTCATGGCGGCCCAGGCATTGCCAGCAAACATTCTTTCGTTCATTTGTCGGAGAAACGAATGTGTTGTAATGATCCATTTCCCGGTCGCATTCTTCACAGCGGACATGCATTGTTTTGATTATTTTCGGGTCGGTTGATTCGATCATAGTATTTCGCTCGCAGGGTTTTCGGTACGGCGATTTTACAACATAAAGCGCTGTGCGACGAATCTATGACAGGTTGGACACAAATAGGGCGGGCAAGCCCGCCTCTAAACGCTCAAAGTAAGTAATTTACTCCGGCTGTCCCTTACAACCCGGGTTGTAGAGTGCCGGTTGTTTTGTGCTGATAATAGGGTAATTTTCGGCTTCAGCGTTTATCTCAAGCCAAGACAAATACTCTTCCGGTATCGACATATCGGAGAATATCGCTTCCACGGGGCATTCGGGAAGACAGGCGTCGCAGTCTATGCATGTATCGGGGTTGATAAGAAGCTTGTCGGGAAGTTCGTGAAACGCCTCGACCGGGCAGACCGCCGCACAGTCGGTGTATTTACATTCAACACACGGCTCGGCAACAATATACGTCATCTATCGGGATATCTCCTTAAACTGCGGGTGAAAATCAAAATAAAACCCTAATACCCAGAGCATAACTTGTCAAATCGGGTTAGACAAGTGGTAGAATGCCTCATCAAAAGAACTTATTCAGTCGATAATCACTAGGGATAACCAAATGAAAAACAATAAGGCTGAGCGTGAACTAGCTCTAGATTTTCTGCGTGTAACCGAAGCCGCGGCAATAGAATCGGCCAAAACGATGGGCCAGGGCGACCGGAAACATTCCGACCACGTAGCCGTCGAGGCAATGCGTGAGGTAATGGACACCGTGCCGATGCGTGGCCGAATCGTCATAGGCGAGGGCGAGCGTGACGAGGCCCCGATGCTCTATATCGGCGAGGAACTCGGCGGCGGGAATTTTTCGGACGAGGCACGTGCCGAGTTTCCGGAGGTGGACATTGCGGTCGACCCGCTTGAAGGGACGAATCTATGCGCGCTCGGCGCAAACAACGCAATTGCCGTTCTGGCTGCTGCAGAACGCGGCGGGTTGCTGAATGCGCCGGACATATACATGGACAAGATCGTCGTCGGCCCGTCCTGTCGCGGAGCGGTCGATATCGAGGCTCCCGTCGAAGACAACCTCAAAAACATTGCCCGCCGGCTTGGCCGTGATGTCGAAGATCTGACTGTGATGTGCCTCGATCGTTCGCGTCATAAACAATTGATTGCTGACGTTCGGGCGACAGGTGCCAGAATTCGCCTGATCTCGGACGGCGATCTTTCGGCGGGAATTTCCGCTGCGGTTGCCGGAACGAACATCCATGCTTTGATGGGCATCGGCGGTGCACCGGAAGGCGTTATCACAGCAGCCGCCATGAAATGCCTGAATGGAGAAATTCTCGCAAAACTGGTCTTCGATCCCGAAAAGCTCGGCGTCGATAAATCGAAAGTGCCGCCTGCAGAAAAGGTAATGGAGCGTCTGAAGGAAATGGGCATCAACGATCCCGACAAGATATACGATACAAACGACCTGGCTCCGGGTAAAAAGATAATATTCGCGGCGACCGGCGTTACGGACGGCGCCTTGCTTCGCGGCGTTCGTTTCTTCGGCGCCGGCAAGCGAACTCATTCGGTCGTTATGACAACCGATTCGAAGAGCATTCGTTTTGTCGACACCGTTCACGTTGAAGGCGGGCCGGACGCTGTGATTAGATTCTGATGAATATTTCACGAGTCATTATCTTCACGCCGGATGTTGAACGGCTTTCAGGCTTTTACAGGTCGTTTTTTGCGCTGGGCGTTGTCGGCGAGAGCGGTGAAGAATGGACAGAGCTGAACGCGGGCGGCTGTAACATTGCTTTTCACAAAATTTCCGAGCAGCCTGAAATCCGCGATGGCTGGATAAAGCTAGTTTTTGGGTCACGGGACGTGGCTGCCGAGAAAAGCAGGCTCGAAAGTCTCGGCGTTGCGATGTCGGACGTAGTTGAATTTGGCGATATTCAACTTTGCGACGGGCAAGATCCGGATGGCAATTGGTTTCAGATCTCATCCCGCGGATTGTAAAAAGACCACACGAAATGGAACTCAGAGGCCTTTTCGCCTTTTTAATACCATAAATTTTTACATCCATCCGGACAATGCTTGCCTGTTGGAAGGTTTGAGGTACATCAGTATGAGTGAAGCAAATCCTTTTGTTTTGGATTTCAGCCAAGTCGGTGCCGGTGACGTGGCGATCGTAGGCGGCAAATGCGCTTCGCTCGGCGAATTGTTTTGCGAACTTACCGGACAGGGTGTCCGCGCCGTCGATGGATTCTCGACGACGAGTCATGCGTACAACACGCTGCTCGACACCGACGGCTTGCGCGGACGGTTGAAAAAACTGCTTAAAGGATTGGATGTAAACGATCTGGATGAGCTTGCCCGTGTCGGCCGCGAAGCCCGGCAGATGATGATGGAAGCTCCGTTTTCGAACGATGTCGAATCTGCGATTCTTGATTCTTACAAACGTCTTGGTGATCGCATTGGGAAGAAATCTTTTGAAGTTGCTGTGCGTTCTTCGGCGACTGCCGAGGATTTGCCGGATGCTTCGTTTGCCGGTCAGCAGGACACGATACTGAATGTTCGCGGCGAAACGCGTCTGATCGAAGCCTGCCGCGAATGCTACGCATCGCTCTGGACTGACCGCGCCATCTCCTACCGAACTGCAAAGGGATTCGATCATTTCGATGTAGCTCTTTCCATTGGAATACAGCCGATGGTCCGGTCGGATATAGCGTGCTCGGGCGTGATGTTTACGCTCGATACCGAAAGCGGGTTTCGCGAAGCGGTAGTTATAAACGGCGCCTGGGGACTCGGCGAAGCAGTTGTGCAAGGCATGGCGACCCCCGACGAATGGATAATCTTTAAGCCGACATTGAAGCTCGGTTTTCGGCCTATCGTTACGCGCAAGCTCGGCGTTAAGGAAGTAAAGATGGTTTTTGCCGATGACGGCACGGGGACGCAAGTGCGTGACGTTGTCGATACCCAGCGAAACCGCTTCTGCCTTGCCGGATTCGAAGTCTTACAGCTTGCCGAATGGGCTTGCGCGATCGAGGATCATTATTCGAAGCTTGCCGGCAAGCACCAGCCGATGGACATCGAATGGGCAAAAGACGGCATAACCGGCGAATTGTTCATTCTTCAGGCCCGCCCGGAAACTGTTCATGCTCAAAAGTCGGAAAACTATATCGAAACTTATGAATTGGTTGGTGGTCACGGCGCCCCGCTTTCTTCGGGCGTGGCGGTCGGACAGAAAATCGGCAGCGGAACGGCTCACGTGATGCTTGATGCATCAAAACTCAACACTTTTAAGCAAGGTGAGATTCTCGTTACCACGATGACCGATCCGGCATGGGAGCCGATAATGAAACGAGCATCAGCGATCGTTACGGAACGCGGCGGACGCACGTGCCATAGCGCGATCATCAGCCGCGAACTCGGAATTCCATGCATTGTCGGAACCGGCGACGCGACCGAAAAAGTGCGAAACGGAACCGAGATAACCGTGTCTTGCGCAGAAGGCGATGTCGGCAACATTTATTACGGAAAGGTTGATTTTAAGGTAAAAAAACACAAGATCACCGACAAGGAACGCCCGAAAACGCAGGTGATGATGAACGTCGGCGATCCCGATCACGCGTTTGCGGTTTCACGCTTGCCGAACGACGGCGTGGGCCTTGCTCGTCTTGAATTTATCATCAACAATCACATCGGCATTCACCCGATGGCCCTCGTTAATTATCCGAATCTCAAGAAACGCGAGGACATCGAAACAATTGCGAACCGAATTCTGGAAGAAGACCCGAAGGAGTTTTTTGTTCGTTCACTTGCCGAAGGCGTTGGCCGCATTGCCGCTGCGTTTTACCCGAAGCCGGTTATCGTCCGCATGTCGGATTTCAAGTCGAATGAGTACGCCATGCTGATCGGCGGCAAGGAATTCGAGCCGATCGAAGAAAATCCGATGATCGGATTTCGCGGAGCTTCGCGTTACTATGACGATAGATACAAAGCGGGATTCAAACTCGAATGTTTAGCAATGCTGCGTGCCCGCGAAGACATGGGGCTGACGAACATTACGCCGATGATCCCGTTTTGCCGCACGGTCGAAGAAGGCGAAAAGGTGATCGCGCTCATGGCCGAACACGGCTTGGTTCAGGGCGAAAACGGGCTGGAGATCTATGCAATGTGCGAACTGCCGGCGAATGTCGTATTTGCTGACGAATTTTTAAAAGTTTTCGACGGCTACTCGATAGGTTCGAACGACCTTACGCAGCTTGCACTCGGTCTCGACCGCGATTCCGAAATGGTTGCTCACCTTTTTGACGAGCGAAACGGGGCGGTTGAAAAGATGGTCGCAATGGCAATCGACGCCGCGATCAGGGCCGGCAAGAAGATCGGAATTTGCGGCCAGGCACCGTCCGATTATCCCGAATTCGCCGAATTTCTAGTAAAACGCGGAATCAATTCGATATCGCTTAACCCCGACACTGTAATACAAACAACACACCATATTTTGGAAACGGAAAACGCCCTCAACAAAAAGGCATCCGGAACGGCGGACGGCTAGAAATGCTATCATTCACGGATAATGCCCGAAACTGCAGAGAATTATCCATCCAAAGAAACGGTTTCAGATTTTCGGAAACAGGCAACACGCGTATGGCTGGCAACTGTCGTGTTTGTATTCGTTTGGGTTCTGGCTATCGTCTTGCCACCACTTTTCGCAGTGAACGGTTTAGAATCTGCGGCTAAGCTGGTTTTTAATTTTTTTAGTTACATTTGCCATCAAATTCCGGAGCGTTCGTTCCATTTTCTCGGCCATCAACATGGTGTTTGCTCGCGTTGTTTCGGGGTTTACTTCGGGCTGCTTTTAGGCGTCGCGATCTACCCGCTTTGGCGTAAGATCGAAGAGATCGAACCGCTGCCGAGATACTGGCTTTTTCTTTCCCTTGTTCCGATTGGAATTGATTGGTCACTGGGTGTTTTTGGTATTTGGGAAAATACACAGCTTTCACGTTTTGTCACGGGACTGATTCTTGGATTGGGGTGTGCTACGTTTATTGTTCCGGCGCTGGTTGAGATCCGGCGAAATATCGGCGGAAGCGGTCGCCGGCGTAGGCCGAACTTTCGTTGACTAATGCTCGTAGAAGTATCAGAATTAGGAGTTAACACCGAGTATTATGAGTTTTAACAAAGACAGTGCAGTTCAGAGGGCAAAGCAGGATCTTGCGAAACGCTTGAGCGTGAACGAAAGCGAGATTCGGGAGTTGTCGGTTTCCGACAAAGAATTCCCGGATATGTCGCTCGGCGCACCGGCAGACGGAGAAATGTCCGGCATGATGATCGCTTCCGGCTGGCAGATCGAGCTTGGCGTAGGCGGAAAGAGCTACGATTACAGGGCGGACAAATATCAGCTTCGGTTAAAAGGATTCAAGGGAGCGAACCACGTTGTGGTTTCGTAGCATACCCATAGAAGCCCGTAGAAGAAAGAAGGAGATTTGAAGTATGAATCGCAATAATTTCTGGATACATCTAGGCATCGCGATAATTTTGATCACGTTTGCGGCTGTTTTGGGCCAGTTGGATCGTTGGCGGTCTGCTCTCCGGTCATCGACTGCCGAAATGTCAAAGGCTGTTCAAAAACCTAACACTTTGGAGCGTACGGCTGCTGAAACCGAGCCCGAAGTGCTGGTCAAGTTTCGTTCCCACGTTTCCCGTTCGGAAATCCGCAAACTCGCCGCGAAAAATAACGACCGTGTTGAGGACGGATTGGAGCTGGTAAAAGGATTGATCGCGATAGACGACATGGATAATGCCAACCCCGAAAGCATCGCTGCCCAATATGGTTCGATGACCGAGCTGGTCGAATACGCACAGCCGAATTATGAGATTCGCCTCGACCGTACCGCGTTTCGCGAGGTTGCGGACGCAGATTCCGAACGTGAACCATTCGCCGGAGCTCCGAACGATCCGCATTTCGGCGATCAATGGGCGCTGCTGAATTCCGGCCAAAACGGCGGCAAGGCCAAGGCGGACATAGACGCCACTAAAGCCTGGCAGAAAACGCAGGGAAGTGAAGAAATCGTCGTTGCGGTTCTGGATACGGGTGTCGATTATACGCATTCCGACCTGGTTTCTAACATGTGGATGCGGCCGGACAGCGTTCCGCAATACGTCGATAACGAACTCGGTTCGGTAAACGACCGGCATGGCTTTAACGCGGACGACAATGCCAGCGACCCGATGGACGATAATGGACACGGCACGCATTGCGCCGGCGTGATCGGTGCTGAGGGCAATAACGAAGTCGGCATCGCCGGGGTCAACTGGAACGTTCAGATCATGCCGCTCAAGTTTCTCGGCCGCGGCGGATTCGGTTCGACGAAGAATGCTATCGAAGCGATCAATTATGCTGTCGACCGCAAACAGCACGGCGTGAACGTTCGGGTCATCAGCGCAAGCTGGGGTTCGACCCAGTCTTCGAAAGCGTTGGAAGACGCGATCCGTGCAGCCGGTGAACATGGAATTTTATTTGTTGCCGCTGCCGGAAATGCGAATACCGACAACGACAAGCGTCCTCATTTTCCGTCGAACTATAATTTGCCGAACGTGATCAGCGTGGCCGCATTGGATAATAACGATCTGCTTGCTTCGTTCTCGAATTTCGGATCGAAGACGGTTCACGTCGCAGCTCCCGGAAAAAACATCGTTTCCACATGGCTGAACGACGCTTATCGCGAGGCGTCCGGCACGTCTATGGCGACGCCGCACATTGCCGGTGTCGCTGCATTGATATTGGCAAACGAACCCGACCTGACGGTGGAACAGTTGCGTGGCCGCATCTTCAAATCGGTGGACAAGATCGATGGTCTTGTAGGCAGGCTTGCGAATGCCGGACGGATAAATGCGGCCAAAGCGCTAGGCAATTAAGCAGCCATCTACCATCTGACGCATCTGCTCAACGAAATGGAGCATTGCGTTGAAACCGTATTTTTCTTTGGCCTTTTCGGTAAAATTTCATGATCAACTAAAGCCCTGCAAACACAGGGCTTTTTTGATTTCTTCGAACATTTTTTCGTATTGGCACGCTCTTTGCCAATAACAGATAGGGCAATGGCAAAACCATTGCGATCGAATTTATGGAATTGGAGAGGAAAATGAATCGAATCAAATATTTTATCGCAATCAGTGCTTTTTCATTTGTGGTTTTGGCATTGCCGGGCACCGCTTCGGCACAGTATGGCGGAAACGGCGGATACTACCCGAACTATCCTAATGGTGGCAATGGCAATGGCAATTACGGAAGCGACATTTCACGTACGGTCAAGAACCTTAAAAACCGAGCGAAGAGCTTTGAAAAGAACGTCGACCGCGCTAATGACCGTTGGGATGACCGCAATCGCGGTTACGGAAACTATGGCGGCAATCTTGAAAGTCTTGCCGATCAGTTCGCCGATGCAACCGACGATCTTGAGGACAGAGTCGGGCGCGGACGCAATCTGAACAACAGCCGTGACGAAGCCCGTCGCGTTCTTGACATTGCGAGCCAGATAGACCGGATGATGTACGGAAACGGACGCAACGGCAATTATTTGGCAAACCAGTGGAATCAGATGCGCTATGACCTAGACGTTATAGCCCAGGCTTACGGCTACAAATACAACAATCGCGGCAATCGAAATAACCGCAACGGACGCAATAACGGCAACGGCAACTGGCGCGACCGCATCCCGTTCCCGCTGCCCTTCTAAGAGGCATTTAACACATAGGCAAAATAGCCCGGGTCTTATTGGCTCGGGCTTTTTTATTCAGCGTTCACGCTCAAGTATGTTTCTAGTTTAGAATTGGCAAACTAAAGTTTGAACTCTAAACTATGCCCGGAACTCTTTATCTCGTTGCAACGCCGATCGGAAACTTACAGGATATGTCGTTTCGCGCCATTGAAACGTTAAAGTCCGTTGATATCATCGCCTGCGAAGACACGCGGCACACAAGAAAACTGCTGAATGCGTTCGACATTACATTGCAGAAGCCCGCGCGTGAGCAAGGGCGTAACATTCAAGTTGATCCTATCGCCCTTGCTAACGCGCGTGCTTCTGCACTGATCAGCTACCACGAGCACAACGAAGCCGAGCGTGCGGAGGAGCTAGGCGAGTTGTTGAAGGATGGAAAGTCCGTCGCGCTTGTTTCGGATGCCGGAACGCCGGGCATAAACGATCCTGGTTTCCGGCTTTTGCAAAAGG
This sequence comes from Blastocatellia bacterium, assembly GCA_052387555.1. Lineage (GTDB taxonomy): Bacteria > Acidobacteriota > Blastocatellia > Pyrinomonadales > Pyrinomonadaceae > OLB17. Next base: position 13,657 of record JBQTJB010000186.1, read on the forward strand.
CACATGAGATTGGCGCCAAGGTCGTTCCCGTTCCGGGGCCAGTCGCGTTCGTTAATGCGGTGATCGTATCGGGGATTGCGACTGACAGCATTTTCTTCGGCGGTTTTCTTCCATCAAAAAGCGGCGACCGGCGGAAACGCCTTGCCGAGCTAAAACTACTTCCTGCAACACTTGTCCTCTACGAAACACCGCATCGGCTGGTAAGATCGCTTACAGATTGTCTCGATATTTTGGGAAACCGGCAGGCGGCGGTTTCCCGCGAACTCACGAAGCTTCACGAGGAGACTGTCCACGGCACGCTTGCTGAACTCCACTCCAGATTTTCTCTTGCAAGTCCACGCGGTGAATTCGTTCTTGTCATTGACCGTGTTCAGGTTCAATCGCCGGTCGAAGAAAAGGATGACCGATCTCTAGCCATGCTTGTTGCCGGTTTCGAATCCGAAGGGCTGGATAGAAAAACCGCATTAAAAAAGGCGGCGAAGGAGTTTGGGCTTGCAAAATCCGAAGCCTACCGAATACTTCAGTCGGAAAAAGGCCGATAGAAATATCGTCCATTTTAGGGAACTTTTCCTTCTCGGCGGCGTCTAAGAACCTGAACAATTTTAGGGTCAAGCAACCATTTCAGAAGTTAATGAGTCTGAAAAGTTGCGCGCCAGGAAAAAGTAATTTAGAAGGAGTCTTAAGTTATGTTCAGGTCTCTTCTTTCCGTTTTTGCCGCAGCCGTCTTGCTCTTCCCGACGTTATTTCTTTCTCCGAATGCCTTTGCCGGACGATGTCCGGTACGCGAACCTTCGACCCTGCTGTCACTGTATCGACGCAGCGACGCGATCTACCTTGCCCGCTATGACAAGACCGAGGAAACAGCCGTCAGGGAAGAAAACGCCGATTACAAGGTCGTTACTCTAAAGAAGCATTTCAACGTGTCTTCTACGCTCAAAGGCGAAAGCCGGAAGCTCTTTTCCTACGACGACGAAGAATATCGTTTCAACAATTCCAATGAGACTCCCGCACAGGAGATCGAGGAATCCGACGACGAGGAAGAGTACGTCGATGACCGAAAACTGGTACCGGGCGACCAGGTATTGATTTTTCTTTCGAAACATGACGGCGAGACGCTAAGGCTTACCGACTCGCGCGACGGAATCAAAAAACTTTCTGCGGAGAAACTCGCTTCCTATGAGTTGCGTGTCCGCGAGTTAAACACTATTTTCGCAACGCCAAAGGTCAATAATGACGACATCGTAGCTTGGCTGATTCGTTGTATCGAAGACCCGGCGACGCGCTGGGAAGGTGCTTACGAACTTAACCGCGCGTTTCAGACAAAAGAATGGCGCGAGGCTAGAGCCGAAGCAGCGAAACTCAAATCCGCGGAAGACAAAAACGGCGGCGTTGCCGCAGACGGCATTCAATTCGAGGTTGTCGAACTTGAGGTCGGCGACGCCGATACGAGCGTCTATGCCAACCTTTTGACCCAATCACAAAAAGATATTCTTTCTAATATTGTGTTGTCGATGGGGATCGAATCAAGGCAGCAGGAGTCGAAACTCGATCAGGGTGATGTAGCACTGATAGAACTCGTAAAACGTTGGGGAGATTCGCGGCTTGCGGTTTTTCTTCTTGATCAGATCAGAAATGGCGGCGATCCGTATACGACATCTGATCACATGGACGTAATTGCCGAATTACTCAAGGATGAAGAACTTACGTCGATTGCCTCGAAATTCGAGGAGATCTATTACGAGCCGGACGAGGATCCGGTAGAACCGACAGATGCTTATGACGAATCCGAGGAAGAATCTGACGGAAGTGAAACGACTGACTCCGACGAGCCTGAAACTTCTGAAGAACCGGAAGAATTGCCGGAAGTAGAAGAAAAAGCGGATTCTATGAGCGAAAAAGCGGCTCCGAAAACATTCAAAGAACTTCGGGCCGAGATTCTGGCCAAGTTCGTAGAACGTGCGGAAAAAGTGATCGCAAAGCAAAACGAGAAGTAATTTCTCTGAAGTAAAAAGGTCTCTCTGAAAAGTCAGTACACCACGTTTTTTGTTCTGTGTCCTCTGCGGCTAAGTCTTTTAAGCAAGACTACGGAAGACACAGGAAAAAT